>PLKU01000548.1 GCA_003140705.1 Acidobacteriaceae bacterium | reverse complement strand
CGCCGCGCCAAGGCCTCCTAGAAGCAGAAACAAAGCGACTGTGCGCCACAAAGATCCGTTGACCGGCAGGCCGGGCTGGAAGCTCGAAGGCACCAGCGACATGCCCGCTGAGACCAGCGCGAAGAACAGGAGGGTTGCGGCCAGGATGTAGAGGTTTCGCGACATAATTGGGGGCCGGCGATCCGCTGGGCCTGGATTGATTCTATCGGGGGACGGCAATGTCAGGCGAGGAGCCTTGCACTTTCAATCAGCGTGACACCCTCCTGGGCGAAAGCGGCCTCAATTGCGGCGACTGAACCGCTGAGATCGATGGCGCGGCAGGCGTCGCGGATGACGATGGTCTCAAGGCCGAGCCGTCGCGCATCGAGTGCTGAGTAGCCGACGCAGAAATCGTAGGCGAGGCCGACGAGGAAGATGCGGTTGAGGTTGCGCTCGCTGAGATAGCCGGCGAGACCGGTGGGCGTGACGCGGTCGTTTTCAAAGAAGGCGGAGTAGGAGTCGATCTGCGGGCGAAAGCCTTTGCGGAGGATCAGCTCGGCTTGGGGGAGATGCAGGTTGGGGTGAAACTCTGCACCCCTGCTGCCCTGCACGCAATGGTCGGGCCAGAGGGTTTGCGTGCCGTAGGGGAGGTCGATCTGTTCGTAAGGGGTTTTTCCGAGGTGTGCGGAGGCAAAGGAAGAGTGGTTCGCAGGGTGCCAGTCCTGGGTGAAGGCGATGTGTTGGAAGTGCGGCGCGACTTGGTGAATGGGAGGGATGACGAAATCGCCATGAGCGACAGCAAGAGCACCGCCGGGGCAGAAATCGTTCTGCACGTCGATGACGATGAGGACGTCCTGGGATGTGATCTGCATGTACGGTTCCCCGGCAGTTCTACTCGGTGGGCGTGAGAGCGGACATGCCGCCAATGATCTGCCATCCACTGGGCGTCTTGATCCAGGTATGGGAGATGCGGGAGGTTGATGGCTCTCCGGGGCCGGCCTTGTCGACCCAGAACGCTGTCACCCAATAATGTGTGACTACCATGTTTTCAGTGGCCTGGCTGGCGGCCGGTTGCAAGGTGAACCACTGCATCGTGGACCCCTTATCCGCTCGCTCGGTGATCCAATCAGTGATGTGGTCTTTGCGCACAGGCTGGGCACTGAAATAGGGCCAGCCCACAAAGCTTGGATGCCACAGGTCGCGATAGTGGTCGAGGTCGACTGCCTTTACATATTCCCAGTGGGAGGATTCCAGCTTCCAGACAGCTTTTTCGTTCTCGGATTGCTGCGCGACAGACGGTATTGCAGTGCAGAGTACAACGAAAGCTAGGATGAGCGCGGCTTTGATCGGGAGCGCCCATTGAGCGAGCGAGAGCGCGGTGCATTTTGGGGAAGTCATTGCATTCTCCTTGGATTGCAATTATCGATTACCAGATCGCCATCGGCCAGCGGGCCGCCGGGACAGAAGTCGTCTTGTACGCAGATGACTATGAAGACGCGGTGAAACGTGGTTTGCAAAGAAGCCAGGGTAGGTGCTCCGTAGCATTTGTAGTATATTGCGAGCCGTATCGGTGAGACGGAGTTCTGGCCGGTTTGGCTGTCACTGGCTGGGAACTCGGAGTTCTCGTCAATGATGCTCGATGATTCGATTGGCGATTTGGCATCAACTGTGATTCCTCTCGATATCGGCGTTTCACAATACTGGTTTGAGCGACAGTCTAGCCAGGGCATCAATCCATCTTATGACCGGGCAACGATCTTCTCGGGCATACACTTGGAACTCGTGATGAGTTCATGACGTAGCCTACGAAGGCGCGACGCGCGATGCCCCGTTTTGTAATCTCAACTACTTTGTGGAGAAGATCATGCTGAATCAGGACGAGAGGGACAAGCCGTATCCCAAACTACTCGATTGGCTGCGCTATTTCTGTGCCTTCATGCTCTACATGTACGGGGTGAGCAAGCTGGCGCATTTGCAGTTCAATATGTCACCCGAGCTCGCGCATCGACAAATCGGTTTGCTCAACGAATACCAGCTTACCTGGTTCTACTTCGGCTATTCGCGTGTCTACGCCTCGATCCTTGGCCTAACGCAGGTGGCTGGTGCGACGCTCTTGCTCTTCAGGAAAACCACTTTGTTTGCCGCGGCCATCATGCTGCCGGTGATGGCGAACATCCTGCTCATCAACATGTTCATTCTAGTCAACGACTACGGACTGTACTTCATTTCAGTGCTCATCTGCACATCATTGCTGACCATCCTCTGGCATCAGCGGGCCGCTCTCCTCAGCCTCTTCCTGGTGACTCAGAATGGAGAGCCAGTTGCATCGAGTCTGACCCACGTTTGGATTCGAACGCGCGTTGTATTAGCAGTCAGCGTGATCATGATCTCAGGCGAAATCATGAAACATTATGTAAGGCGCTAGAGGGTGCAAAGGCGACACGCGCTACTTCGAACCTCAGCGGGCTGTCCGATTCATAACGAGAAGCCCACATAACGCCAAACTTGTTGAGGACGAATCGACGAGAAGAATGATGAAAAACAGATGGTTTTATTCCGGGCGAGCCTTCTTTTTCTGCATCACCCTCCTCAGCGGGGCGGACTGTTTTCAGGCGCAAAGCCGCTGGGTCTTTCCCGGTCCCGACGGGAAGCTGGTTTATGCGCACTCGCCAAAGGGTGACCGCATTGCCGATTTTTCGTTTGCCGGATACAGGGGTGGGGGTGTGGCTCTTCCAGTGGTGCCGACGAAACGCACGCTCTCGCCTTCCGGTGGAGACGACACTGCGGCGATCCAGCAAGCCGTCGACACCTTATCCTCGCTCCCGCTCGTCGACGGCTTTCGCGGGGCCGTTGAACTTGAACCTGGCATGTTTCATTGCCCACAGACGATCTCGATTTCCGCTTCCGGCGTGGTTCTGCGCGGCGCTGGGGACGAAAAACCTGGAACGACGATTGTGATGACAGGAGCGCCGCATCTGGCCATTCGCATCGCGGGCCATCTCCAGCAGAAGCACGTCGGCACGCCAACCGACATCACTGACCCTTACGTCCCGTCCGGGACTTTGACCATCCACGTCGCCGATGCTTCCAATCTGCACGCTGGCGACGCACTGCTGATCGTGAAGCCGGTTACGCAGGCATGGCTTCACTTTATGGGAATGGACGACTTGCACCGCGATGGCAAGGAAGAGCACTGGGTGGGCAAGGACCATCTCGACGTTCAACGGCACATCGCTTCGGTTTCTGGCAACACCATCGTTCTGGATGTCCCGCTGGTGGATTCCTACGACGAAAAATTCTTCACAGGAGCACGTGCTTCGGTGACAAAGCTCGAAGTGCGCGGACAAATATCGGCGGTGGGCGTGGAGAACCTGCGTATCGTCGCGCCCAAACGCAGCATCGCGCTCGGCGATCGGGAATTCGACGGCCTCACGATGCAGGATGCCGTGGATAGCTGGGTGCGATCTGTCGCACTCGAGGAAACCACAAACTCAGTAAACATCGATTCCGGTACCGAGCGTATTACTGTGCTGCGTTGCGACGCGGTGCAGCATGTGCCAGTGACCAGTTACGCCAAGCCATTCGACTTCTCCAGCAACGGATCGCAAATCCTCTTCGACCGATGCACGGGGAGCGGCGACAACACCTTCTACTTTGCAACCCAAGCGCGCCAGCAAGGCCCGGTGGTGGTGCTTCATTGCAAGTTTGTCGGGGATGGGCATATTCAGCCTCACCAGCGATGGTCGACGGGGCTGCTGATTGACAACTGCGATGTGCCGGGGGGCGGGATCGATCTGATGAATCGTGGCGAGATGGGGACCGGCCACGGATGGGCCATCGGCTGGGCGGTAGCGTGGAACAACAGCGCGGAGTCCTTTGAGATGAATCAGCCGCCCGAGGTTGGCAATTGGTCGATCGGCAATCGGGGCCGGGAATCGAATCCATCGATGCCTGTCTTCGACGGTTCGATACGCGCGCCGCTGCTCTCGGCCATCATCGAGTCACCGGGAAAACCGGTCAAGCCGCAGAGTCTTTATCTTGAACAGCTTGCCGAGCGTCTTGGGCCCTCTGCATTGAAGAACATTGGCTACCACGAGTGATCAAAAAAGCCTACTCGAGACAGTGGGTAAATGCGCGGCAACAAGCATTGGGTCAAGCGCCAAAAAAATCCTGCACATCCGTGATCGTGGCTGTCATTCGGTAGGGCGGAAGACTGGCCAGGAAGATTTGGCCGTAGCGTTTCTGGGTGATCCTGGGGTCGAGGAGGACGAGGACGCCGCGATCTTCAAGGGAGCGGATGAGGCGGCCGAAGCCTTGCTTGAGGGTGAGCACGGCGGCGGGGACCTGGTAGTCAAAGAAGGGCTTGCCGCCGGCTTCTTCGATGGCGCGCATGCGGGCGGCAACGACCGGGTCACTGGGGACGGCGAAGGGCAGGCGATCAATGATGACACAGCTGAGCGCTTCGCCTTGTACATCGACTCCTTGCCAAAAGCTGGCTGTGCCAAAGAGGACGGCGTTGGGAGTAGAGCGAAACTCCTCAAGCAGGGCCTTGCGCGGCGCGGTGCCGTGGAGCAACAAGGGAAAATCCAGGACTGGGAGCAGGCGCTCGTAGAGGTCGCGCATCTGGGCGTAGCTGGTGAAGAGGCAAAAGGCGCGGCCCTTGGTGATTTCGAGAACGCGACGGATGCAGCGGGCGGCGGCCTCTGGGAATTCGGGATCGCGTGGGTCGGGCATCTCGGGCGGCAGGTAGAGCAGGGCCTGCTTGCCATATTGAAAGTGCGAGGGGACGACCAGCTCACGCGCCTCGTTGAGACCGAGGCGCTTGCGCATGTGCTCAAACCCTCCCTGCACGGTGAGGGTGGCCGAGGTGAGGACGACGGTGGGAATGGCCTCAAAGACCAGCTCGGAGAGCAGCGCGGAGACGTCGATGGGCGTGGCCTGAATGAACGTGGTGCGCGATTGCGAACGGACGGTGCGTGGGGCAGACTTTTCTACTGGTGCTCCGGTGTGCAGGCGGCGCTCCATCCAATAGACCATGTTGCTGGCGTTGGATTCGAGGAGGAATTCGAATTCCGAACGCAGTCGAGCAACGCGCTTCTTCAGCCCGGGGGCTTCATCGGCTTTGAGGCCGTCCATCTCCGCCTCAATACGGCGAAGGGTGGCGCGGACGCCCATGTAGAGGTCGCCCGAGGTTTCAAGGAACTCTTCGCGGCCGGTGAAGGGCTGGCGGCCGTCGCCGGCCATGGGCAGGCCGGCAAAGAACATGCGTGCGCGCTCGCGAAGCTGTTGCGTGGCGGCGGGCATGTTGGCTGCGCCCTCTTTGCCGCGAAGGAGAGCATCGGTGTCGCGAGCCAGCTCTTCAAATCGTATGTTACTCACCGAGAGGCCGAAGTAGCTGGAGGCGACCTCTTCCAACTCGTGGGCCTCGTCAAAGACCACCGCAGCGGCCTCGGGGAGAATGCCTGCATCGGGCGCTCCCGAGGCCTCCTGCTTGACGGACAGATCGGCGAAAAACAGGTGGTGGTTGACGATGATGATGTCCGACTCGAGAGCCTTGCGGCGCATTTCAGTTATGAAGCAGCGGCGATAGTCCGGACACGTTGTCCCCAGGCAGGCCTCGGTGCGCGCATCGAGCTTGTTCCAAAGCGCGCTCGACTCGGGGATGCCGGAGAGCTCGGCGCGATCGCCGGTTTCAGTGGTCTGCTCCCACTCGGAGATCTGCCGGTACTGGTCGATCTCTTCGAGGCCGGAGAGGATGGGCTGGTTGCGCAGCGTGACTAGCTTGTGGCGGCAAAGATAGTTGGCACGGCCCTTCATATAGCAGACACGGAGAGGACCGAGCAGCGTTTCAAGAAAAGGAATGTCGCGAAAGAAGAGCTGGTCCTGAAGCGCCTTGGTGCCAGTAGAGACGATGATGCGCTGGCCCGTGCGAAGTGCGGGGAGCAAGTAAGCCAGGGTCTTCCCGGTGCCGGTCCCCGCTTCGACGATGAGGTGGCGGCGTTCTTCGAGGGCGCGCTCGACGGACTTGGCCATGGCCAACTGGCCGGGACGAAACTCGTAGGGGAGCGAAGACTGCGCCAGGATGCCGCCTGGCGAGAAAAATTCATGGAGCGAGGGCAAGGCGCGGGTTGTGGTGTCGCTGGCGGCCATCGGGACTCACTCCATCATAGTGAGCCGGGCTGTGTGGTTGGCGGGGCGGGCAAGATTCCGCAGCGAACGGCCGATTGAAGGCTATCCAAATCCTGAGACTCTTCCCGAGGAACTGGGGTGGTGCTCGGTCTCGCTCAGTGCGGTGTTCTGGATTGAGTCAGGCTGGGCGTGGAGAGGGTGGCCGACCATGAAGGCTTCCTCGGAAGTCGAGACCGCTTCAAGGTCGGTTGCATACTGAGTGAGTTTCTTGCGGATGTTGGCGGCTCTTTGCGCGACAACAGCTTTTTCGGCGGCGGCGGCGTAGGGATTGACCGCAGCGATGTTCATTTGAGTTCGCTGGATGTGCATTGGCACCCCTTCAGTCCGGAGGGCAATCCAGTCGCCATGATGGCCTTGGAAAGATTGAAAAAGGCTCATCTTGCGGAGCACGAAATGGTTGAGTCTGGCTTGACTCTGGGGGGAAGGATAAGCTTGAAGAGCGCACTCCGTTGGAAA
>PLKU01000542.1:12785-12930 GCA_003140705.1 Acidobacteriaceae bacterium | reverse complement strand
AGAACGTCATCGCCATCGCCGCGGGAATTGCTGCAGGCGTGGGTCTCGGCCACAACTCCGCTGCCGCCCTCATGACCCGCGGCATCGCTGAAATCACTCGCCTCGCCATCGCATGCGGAGGACGCCGCGAAACGCTCGCCGGACT
>PLKU01000542.1:0-12745 GCA_003140705.1 Acidobacteriaceae bacterium | reverse complement strand
AAGGTGTCCGCACCACCCGCGCTGCTCTCGGCCTTGCCCGCAAACACAAAATCGAGATGCCCATCACTGAGCAAATGGAGCTCATCCTCGACGAAGGCAAGGATCCGCGCGAAGCCATTCGCGAACTCATGCTCCGCCCCGGAAGAGACGAGCACTAGAGTCTATTGACTGCCTTGATACCTTTGTGGCTCCGTGATGTACAAAAGTGGCCAGTTTTTCCGCGTCTCCGTGCACATCATTAAGTAAGTTGACTTTGCTGCCAGCCAGAAACGCCCTCCGCATTGCGTTTGCGACTGGCTTTCTCTGAAAAGGAGAATGCTATGCACGACATGCTGTCGAGTACAAACCTCATCGTAGGCGCGTTCATCCTTATCCTTGCCCTGATCGCCGCTGCAGCCTCGTTTCTTGACCGTAACGCGCTCGATCCGATGCGGATGACGGTAGCGTCCAGTGATTCGCAGGACACGAATTCTCCTGAATCCGAGTAAGTCTCTTTTAGGCTGCTCTTCAATGAGAAGAACGAGGGAGTCTCGCCAAGAAGTCTGCCTAAAAGGCTGCCTGAATATCTAGAATTCTCCACTCAACGATGCTGATCAGTTTTGGTCAGCGCTCCTGAAAATTCCTGCTTAGGATCGATTGCATTGGCCCTCGCCCGGCCTCCGGTTTTCCACCATCAACTGCCATTTGTTGCGAGCATTCGCACAGGAGAACTCAATGCAATTTCAATTCAACGGAATGTACTACAGCTTCACAACCACGCAGCTCATCGTCGCGGCATTTGTTCTGGTCATCGTAGTTGGCATTGCCGTAGCCGCATATGTTGAACACCGCAGAACCAAGACGCTGGCCCTGCGCGATCGATTCGGCTCAGAATACGACCGCGCCGTTGTCAGCCATGGTTCCAAGCGTGAGGCCGAGTCGAAACTCGCCGACCGCCAAACCCACGTCAAGACCCTCGAAATCCGCGACCTCGGCATTGTTGAACGGGAGCGCTTTGTCACCGAGTGGCACACCGTTCAAGCTCGATTTGTCGATCACCCTAGATCCGCCGTCACCGAAGCCGACGACCTCATCAACGCAATCCTCGAGGCGCGCGGCTATCCCCAGGTCACTTTCGAACAGCGTGCCGCCGATGTCTCTGTCACCTATCCCCGCGTGATGGAAAACTATCGCCTCGCCCACGGCGTTGCCTATCGCCTCGGCAAGGAAGAGGCCTCTACGGAAGAGCTTCGCACCGCGATGATTCAATACCGCGCAGTCTTCGATGAGTTGGCGCAGCCATTTAAGCCAACCGTACAGAAATCCGCGGCCTGACTCCAAGGGTTGCTATATTGGAGCGAAGCCGGGCCGCCTCCCAGGCAGGCCCACCGCTCCTGAGAGGATTCCCGGTTCTCACCCCACCTTTTGAGAGCCGGGTTCCCATTTTTTGCATCTGCGATCATTCAGAAAAAACAACGGTGCTTCACCCCGCAACCGCACTCGTCTTCGACCACACCTGCTTCCCTGCAGGAGACTACGACTCTCTCGACGACGGCCTGCGCACCCATTACTGAGATCCGCCCAATGGTTCATAACAGGCTCTAGAGGATTCACATCAGANNAAACACAAAGAGCGCGGCCACAACGGCCGCGCTCTTTGTGTCGTCGGACTGCTCCACGCCGGGCAGTGCCCCCAGACACATGCCCTGCCATCAAGCCGTTCGCATCCGCTGTAATGAATTACTTCTTTTCGCCGCTTGTATGGCCGCGTCCATCGCGGGTTTCATTGCCTTTGAACTGCGCGGGGTCTCTGCGTTGCGCTGCAGGCTTATCGCCATTCTTGGGTGATTCGCCCTTGTAGCCGTGCTGCGGGTCGAAGNNAACCATTCCGGGCCATAGTAGCCGTCAGGAACGCAATTGTACGGAGCGTAGTCGTAGTAGCCGTAGGGGCAATCCGGGGCGACGCCGACTTCGACGGTCACCTGGGCCAGTGCTTTGGGAGGGGTTGCCGCAAACATCAACCCAGCAACAGCCGTTAACGCAAGAATCTTGAATCCGCTCATTGAATCTCCTCACTAGGGTCGGGGCAGTTCTCGAACGACCCCACCGTAATCGACACTAGGTCTTCGATTCTTAGTAGTCTGATCAATTCCGGGCACCATGCTGGCGGGGCTCGACGGCGAAGGACCATCGATAAAAGGTCCCAGTTGCACAATTCACTTGCTGGTTGAGAGGTTGTCGGAAGGGCGCCTTTGTTTTGTTTGGCTTGATGGCCAACTCACAGTTTCATTTGCAAAAAAGCAAGATTCGTTTTGAGGGGCCTGGTGTGCCTTGCGAATCAGGGTTGGCGCCGTTGTATATAAAGCCGGCCAGCCATGCATATACACAATTGTGCGCCGGCGGGAGGAATTATTAAGCAAACCGCAGCCAGGAATTTCACGACGACGGCGGGCGCAGGCACTGTTGACAGCCGCTCAAGAAATCTTTCGCATGATGGGATTCGCGACCCCGCAGGAGGAATCGAGATGATCGGGCTAGCCTCCTGCAATCGCCCCAAGAATGATGAGCGGCTCTTTGCCATCGGCCACCACGTCTGGCAATTCCTTGTCCATCGACTCGTGCGACCAGTCTTCTTCGCAGGCGAAGATGCGCATGAAGGCCCGACGCTTGCCTGTGCCATGCTCGCGAATTGTGCCGCCGAGCGCGGGGTAGCGCGCCTCAAGCGCTTCGAGCACACGGCGCACGGTGACCGGCGCGGCAACCTGCAGCGGGACCTCTGCCGTGGTTCCGGCCAGCGTGCGCAGATGCTGAGGCAGCACGACGCGAATGGGCGGTGTGGGTTCGATATCGGGATTGGTCATGGGACCTCGGTTTGCGATGGGCTGCATGGGCTCCCAGGTCTTCCGCCACGGCGGACGAGACCCGTTCGGCTTCGCTCAGGGCAGGCTGTGTGGCACGCGGCTGTTCTCAAGATGGGAAATAACCAACGCAAGTCCATCGACTCCCAACGCTTCGTTCCGGTCCCTCATCATGACTGCAGAGAAAGAGCCTGCGCTCATGTTAGCGTCTGCACTTCCACGCTCAGCACGGATGGCAGATCGCGCACGATCGCCGTCCAGCTGTCGCCCGCGTCAGCCGATGCATACACCTGTCCGCCCGACGTTCCAAAGTACACGCCGCATTCGTCCATCGAATCCACCGCCATGCCGTCGCGGTAGACGTTCACATAGCAATCCTTCTGCGGCAGGCCCCTGGTCAACGCCTCCCACTCGTTGCCGCCGCTGCGGCTGCGGTACACGCGCAGCTTGCCGTCGGGAACAAAGTGCTCCGCGTCGCTCTTGATGGGCACCACATACAGCGTCTCCGGCTCATGCGCGTGCACGTCGATCACAAAGCCGAAATCGGTGGGCAGGTTGCCGCTTACTTCGTGCCACTGGTCGCCCGCATCGTCGCTGCGCATCACATCCCAGTGTTTTTGCATAAACAACACGCCCGGCCGATCCTTGTGCATGGCGACATGATGCACGCAGTGGCCCACCTCCGCCGTGGGGTCGGGAATGTACTTCGAGTAGAGCCCTTTGTTGATGGGCTTCCACGTCTTGCCTGCGTCGTCGGTCCGGAACGCGCCCGCCGCGGAGATGGCGATGTACATGCGCTCGGCGTTGCTGGGGTCATGAATGATGGTGTGCAGGCACATGCCGCCCGCGCCCGGCTGCCAGTGCGGACCCGTGCCGTGCCCACGCAGCCCGGCCAGCTCCTCCCAGTTGTTCCCACCGTCCGTTGACTTGAACAGCGCCGCATCTTCCACGCCCGCGTAGACGGCATCGGCATCGCTGAGCGACGGCTCCAGGTGCCATACGCGCTTGAACTCCCACGGATGCGGTGTGCCGTCGTACCACTGGTGCGTGCCAGGCACGCCGTCATACAAAAACTTGTTGCCCACAGGAGCCCATGTCGCACCGCCGTCGTCTGACCGCTGAACCACCTGCCCGGACCAACTGGATGATTGCGAAGCGTACAGCCGGTTGGGGTTCACCGGCGAGCCTTTCATGTGGTAGATCTCCCACCCCGCAAAGAATGGACCGCTTACTTCCCAGTCCTTGCGCTTCCCATCCGCACTCAGAATGAATGCGCCTTTCTTGGTCCCTACCAGCACGCGTACTTTGCTCATTGACCGCCTCCTGCTGGTCGCTGCCCGCCCGTCTTGACTCAGGGTTTGTTTCAGCGCCGCTGAAAGATTCTTTCCCAACTGGCCCGCGGAAGACAAGGGCTTTTTTATGACGATCACACCTTTTTAAGCTATAGGAATGTTGGCGATTCTCCTGCCATTGACACCCGCTCTCTAGTCTCTGATTTAGAATCGCTGACCTCGGCACACACCGAGAAGTTTCCCCCACCAAAATCAAACTGGAGGACGTAAGCAATGAAATTCATGTCAACCTACTCCCTGATTCCGGGAACCATAGGCACAGCAGCAGAGAAGTTTCTGGCCGGAGCGGGGGCCCCGGAGGCAGGGGTCACCTTGCTCGGCCGCTGGCACAACGTGGACTGCAGCGGGGGATATGTCCTTTATGAGACCGACAATCCCGCCGCCCTGCACAGGGGCGCATTGAAGTGGGCCGATCTGCTTGAGATCAGCATCACGCCCGTGATTGAAGACGCTGAAGCCGGAGCCAACCTGGCGGCCGCCTACAAGAAGTAGAACCCGGCCCCAAGAGTCGCCGTTCCTATTTCGCCCATCGGCTCTCGCCGCGACGAGATTCGGGAGCCGCCGGCGTTCGCATGCCGACTCGCATATTCACGGCCCCAATGCTCTAGACTCAAATCTGGAGCATGATGAAGTTTTTTGGTGGCAGGAAAGACGCAGAGGCCCCTGCGGACAAGCAAGAGGAACGGCCCGGCTTCTTCGACAGGATGAAGCAGGCGGTCTCTCGCACGCGCGAATCGCTCTCCTCAAAGATCGAGGGCATCGTCGCCCTCACGCGCACTGTCGACGAATCCACACTCGAGAATCTTGAAGCCGCTCTGATCACCAGTGACCTTGGTGTGCAGACCACCGCTACAATTCTGGAAGCATTGCGTGGCCGCGCGCGTCGCCAGGCCATTGAAGGCGGAGACGAATTGCGCGACCTGCTCAAAGCCCAGTTGCGCGCAATTCTGGAAGCGCCGCAGCGGGCGATTCCTGCACCGGATGCGCCGCCCAAAGTGACATTTCTGGTGGGCGTTAACGGCACCGGCAAAACCACTTCCGCGGGCAAGCTGGCCGCGTGGAGCCGCGCTCAGGGGCATACGGTTCTGCTATGCGCCGCAGACACCTTCCGCGCAGCGGCCATCGAACAGCTTGAAGTCTGGGCCTCCCGCTCCGGCGTGGAGATCATCAAGACCCGGCCCGGCGGCGATCCGGCAGCTGTGCTGTATGACGCGGTGAATGCGGCCAAGGCGCGCAACATTGCCGACCTGTACGTCGATACAGCCGGCCGCCTCCACACCAAGACCGGCCTCATGGACGAACTCGAAAAGATGCGTCGCACCGCTGCGCGTCTCGTTCCCGGCGCGCCGCACGAGGTGCTGCTGGTTATGGACGCGACGACCGGGCAGAACGGCTTGCAGCAGGCACGGCGTTTTACGCAGGCCGCCGGAGTGACCGGCATTGTACTTACAAAGTTGGACGGGACGGCCAAAGGCGGCATTGCGGTAGCCATTGCGCAGGAACTTAATTTGCCGGTGCGCTTTGTCGGCGTCGGCGAGCAGATAACCGACCTCCTCGAATTCTCGCCCGAAGTATTTGTCGATTCGCTGCTGGATTAAATGAGCAACTCGCCCAAAAACTCGGAGCAGGACAGGCGCTGGATGGAGCGGGCGCTGGAACTGGCCCGGCGCGGCATCGGCGTCACCTCGCCCAACCCCGCTGTCGGCTGCGTGATCCTCGACAACGCCGGCGAACTAGCCGGCGAGGGCTGGCACGAATATGACTTGCTGGAACACGCTGAAGTCATAGCGCTTCGCAGAGCCGTCGAACATGCGGGCGACCGGGTTCGCGGCGGAACAGCCTATGTCACGCTTGAGCCGTGCAACCACACCGGCCGCACTGGTCCTTGCACTGAAGCGCTGATTGGCGCAGGAATTGCACGCCTAGTGGCAGCCACCAACGACCCCAACCCGTCCGTCGCCGGCCAAGGGATGGAGCGCCTGCTTGCAGCCGATGTCGCAACAGAGCTTGGTGTGTGTGAAGCTGAGGCGCGGCGTCTGAATGAAGGCTTCGCGCGCTGGAGCCAGCACAAAAGGCCGCTGGTGCTGATGAAAGTGGCCATGACTCTCGATGGGCGCATCGGCCCGCCGCCTGGCCTGCATCGGCCTGGCAGCCCTTTCTGGATCACCGGCGAAGCCTCGCGTGCGGCCGTGCAGCCGTTGCGATGGCACGCTGACGCGGCGCTTACCGGTGTTGACACCGTGCTTGCCGATGACCCCCTGCTCACCGACCGCAGCGGCATGCGCCGGCGCAGGCCTCTGATGCGCATCGTGCTGGACTCTGCCCTGCGCATGCCGCTGAACTCCAAGATGATGGCCTCGGCCAAAAAGGATGTGGTGATCTTTACCGTCTCCAACGACGCGCGCCGCATTGGCGAGCTAGAGCAGCGCGGCGTTGCTGTGGAGGTTCTGCCCGCCGAGGCGGGACGCGTGCCCCTGGGCAGGGTGCTCGACCTCCTGGGCGAAGATGNNGATCACGGAGACCGGGACGCGGCTGAACACGGCACTGCTTGAAGGCGGCTTCGTGGACCGAGTGCACCTGTTCGTATCGCCACAGATCATGGGCTCCGATGCCGTCCCCGCATTCCGCGGCATGCACCAAGCCATCCGCATGGGTGATGTTGAGGTGGTGCGCTACGGCAACGACCTGGGTCTCTGCTCGCTGTTGAAGGATCCGTGGGCCAGCTGATCTCGGACCCGTTAGAATGGAACCATGTTCACCGGCATCATCGAGCAAATCGGAACACTTGTCAGCCTCATCGACACGGGCGGCGTTCGCCGCATCACCGTTGAGGCTCCTGGCCTGGCTGGACGGCTTCGCGAGGGTGACTCACTTGGAGTTTCCGGCGTCTGCCTTACCGCGCTCGATGTGGATCCGAAACTCTTTCATGCCGACCTGGCTCAGGAAACGCTCGACCGGACTTCACTCGGCTCGCTGGCCCCTGGCGCCATAGTCAATCTCGAAATGCCAACCGCCGCGGGCAGCCCTCTCGGGGGCCACATCGTGCAGGGGCATGTGGATGGAACGGGGACCATCACTGCACTTGACCCAGTCATTGCTCCGGCAGATCCGTCGTTCAACAAGCACACGACCGACTGGACGCTCAAAGTACAGGTTCCTGAACAACTGCGGCATTGGATGGTGCCCAAAGGCTCGGTCGCCGTTGAAGGCATCAGCCTGACCATCGCGGATTTCGACGGCGAAACCATCTCCATCGCCATCCTTCCATTGACGTATTGGCGCTCGAACCTGCACACACTGCAGCACGGCGCACCCGTGAACATCGAAGCAGATGTGCTGGTGAAGCTGGCCTATGCGCAGATGCAGGCGGAGAAGAAGCCATCATTTGAATTGACTGAAGCCTGGCTTGTCGCGAACGGATATTGAAGCTTGCCGCTTGTTACTTGTTCGCTGGCAGCTTCGGCGGATCGGTCACGTATTCATCCCCTGTGCGGGCCAGCAAAAGGTTGCGGCGGTCGCTCAGCAGCTTCAGCTGATTCGTCATTTCGATGAATTCCTTTTTCTGATCGGACGTGAGTCCGGTCGAAGCGCCTGTCGCATCGGTGGTTGACGTGGCTAGCTTGTTCATCTCGTCCAACCGCGCCTGCAGCTTCGGTATCTCGCGGTCGATCAAGACGGGCCGAATGATGGTGGTTTTGGCCTGGCCGCGGGCCATCTCGTTGCGATTATTCTCGCCCCACACGGGCAAAATCCCCACGTGCCCCAACTCCACGCGAATGCCGGCAGGCCCGTAATCCTTGCGCACCGCGGAGAAGAGGCCAATCATCGAGTCGCGGGGATCGCCGTCCTTGTCGGGCATCAGGCCGTCCACGTAGGTACGCGACTGGTTCGATAGAAAATTACCCAGCGAGTAAAAGATCACTGCGTCCCGGCCGTCCTGGGTCTTGTACGTCTCCACGGGCTGCAGTACATGGGGATGGTGGCCGACAATCACGCTGGCTCCGGCTTCAAGCATCTTGTGCGCGGTCTCAAAATCTTCAGGCCTGGGAGCGGGCGCGTACTCGATACCCCAGTGGATAGAGACCACCAGAAAATCGCATTTGGCCCGAGCTTGCTTGATGGCTTCGAGCACCGCGGCCTCATCCGCTCCGGGTGCGCCGCCGGACTCGTTGGGATACGGAAAGAAATTTACGTGCGGCTGGTCGTCCTTATCCGGGTTGCGATTGCCGTTAAGCCAGCGCGTCATGCCCAGCCAGCCCACCTTGATGCCGTTGGCCTCCGTAATGACAGGCCGCCAGTTGTCGGCCGCATTATCACCCGAGCCGGCGAAGAGCATTCCCTCTTCGCGCAGATGCTCGCGGGTCTCAGCGAAGCCGGCCCAGCCCTGGTCCATCACGTGGTTGTTGGCGAAAGAGACAATCTTGATACCGTTCGCCTTGAGCGCGTCGATCAGCGCCACAGGCGCGTCGAACATGAAGGGCTTCGATCCGCGCGAGTGAGCCGGCGCCACCGGCGTTTCCATGTTCACAAATCCGAAGTCGACGTGGTGGNNTCCGGAGCCACCGGCGTTTCAAGATTCACAAAGCCGAAGTCGGCCTTTTGGAAGACATCGTTCACATCGCTGAAGAGCGCGCCCCATCCCGCGGTGTTGGTGGGGTCGGCGCTGGCTGCTGCCGCTGCCGCCGCCCGCACCGGCTCATGCGGAATCACGTCGCCCGCCACGGCGAAGCTCACCTGCGCCAGTTCGTGAGGATATGGAACGACGACCGCTGCTGGCCGGCTTCCGTGGGAAGCAGTCAGTTCCGCGGCGATCGCCGCAACGAGCACCACCGCAACACTGGCCAGGCGCCAGTGCCTGCTGAAACCAGGCATCAGCCTCGCGCCAAGCTCGAGACCGAATCGCCTTCCCTGCACCATGCTGTACCCTGGCTGCGCCAAAATGGATCCTCTATCTATGACCGGAACCAGGGCTACCGTATCCTTTTGAGTCTTTGCAGGGTCGCCGCTCCCTGATGGTCGCGTCGACTTGAATGCATCGGCTTCGAGATACACCATCCCTGGTTCCGGTGTAGGCGCCTTCATGATACAGGGTTTGCGTAGGGTTTTTCTGCGTGGCTCACCTCCGCATGAAGAAGAGAATCGCGAAGGTGGGCCCTCAAAGGCCGGGAGTTGAGCAACCGCTTGGGGAAGGGAAGATCAATTGGATTTTCTAAACTTCGATTCGACGCTGGGGTGTGCGAATCAGGCGTGCAGCTTGGTTTCGTGGGTTTCGACGTTGTTCGCGCTTGCTCTGGCTTCGTTGGGTAACTCGATCACGCCGATTTGCGGTCTAATCGACGCAAGGTTCCAGTTTGCGTACGGCTCGGCAATCTTGGAGCCCTCGAGGCGGTAGATGGACGGGCCGCCGAGATTGACCTGGCGGTTGGTGGGTTGCATGCCGAGGAATTTTCCTTTGTGGGTTCCGCGGAAATTCCAGCGCAGGACAACTTCGTTGCGTTCAGCGATGGTGTCATCGATGGTGAATTTGAGATCGGGAAATGCCCTGCGGCATTGCTCGATGTGGTTTTTGATGTTCTGCACTCCGGCGTTCAGGTTGGGGAACGCTGGATCGTGGAAACGAACTTGGTCAACGAGGTACTCGGAGGCCGCATTGAGGTTTCCCTGGGTTCCAGCACTCTTGCACGAACTTCTGAACCTCCTTCTTGATTGCATCGGGTGAGTTGTTGGTTTTCGTTCCTTCCAATGACCTGCACTGTTGGTCGCCCTCCTTTCCCGGCCCGGATTATAGGAGGAGGTTCGACAGGAATAATGCCCTGAAAGGAACTGTTTTGGGAGGCATTTCAACAACTTTCTTTTTGTGACCAAGGCAACCTTTTTGAGAGTTCCTTCTAACCCGCTTGTTTGCTGTTGGATGCCAACCTCCGCATAAAATGCTGCAGCGATTGGAGTTACTGGAACGATCCTGATTCTAAAGGGGAAAGCAGCCAGGAGTTTCGGCATTGAAATCTGTGAGTTTTTGGCGGCCCAAAAAAGAATCAGCAGCAGGGATCAGAAGGAGCTGTCGATCGATCCAATCTAAGGCGAAAAGAACGTCTCGCACACCCTGTTATGCAGATGTTTTCATTGCGCGAGGCAGCGTCTACACGCAGCTCGGCCAACTGGGAAAGCCAAAGAAGGGCTTTGCGGCGGCCATTCAGTTGATGCCGCAGCAGGCTCGTCCTCATCTCCTGCCGGCATTGTCAGAATAAAAGCCGAACGACTTTCAGGGAGCAAGCGCTACCCTCAGAGGAGCAATCCTACCGGCGGCCGTCATTTCAGATTCTTCGACTCCGCTGAAGTACTCTTCGCTCAGGACGACCGCTCATTTGTGAAGTCTGTGGGGGAATTGACGCCCGTAGGCCTGAGCGCTGCATCCTGCTTGCGCGTCTTGCCTTATGGAGTTGAACCATTGCGAAAACAGAGGGCAGAAGCTGGTACCCTGAAGTCCTGAGGGTAACCCTTGGAAAGGCTGGTCGGGGGCCGGTTGTTGGTGTGACCGGCAAGCGCGAGCATGGCAGAGTTCGTCATCAAGTTGGCTGATGAGCGGGGACGGGTGCAGGAGCAGGTGCAGACCGCTGCCACCGCCGAGGAGCTGCGTGCGCGGTTTGCCCATGCGGGCTACCACGTCTTCAGCGTTCGCGCGCGCTCAGGGTTTGCCGGCCTCAAGCGGCGCAAGGTCAAGCTGGAGCAGTTTCTCATTTTCAACCAGCAATTCCTCACGCTGATCAGGGCGGGATTGCCGATTCTGGGAAGCTTGCAGATGCTGGCCAAGAATCAGAAGAACGCGCACTTTGCCGGGCAGCTCAACGACATTTCAGGCCGCGTAAAGACCGGCGAATCGCTCTCAGCGGCATTCGAGGCGCAGACCGGCTTTCCCGTCATGTACACCACTACGCTGCTGGCGGGCGAACGCTCTGGCAACCTTCAGGAAGTGCTTGAGCGGTATGTGAGCTTCCAGCGGATCTCGCTCACGTTCCGCAAGAAGCTGATCACCTCGCTCATTTATCCCTGCGTGCTGATGGTGCTGATCACTGCACTGGTCACCTTCATGTTTGCCTACGTGGTGCCCCAGTTTGCGCTGCTCTACGACCAACTTGGATCTAAACTGCCGGCGATGACCGTGGCGCTGCTGAGCTTCAGCAAATGGCTCAACCGCAACTTCCTCTGGATTGCCCTCGTTGTGCTGGCTGTGGCCGCCGGAGCCTATCGGCTGGCGACGACCGAAGGCGGACGGGATTTTGTAGACAGCTTCCGAATCAAGATGCCGGTGTTTGGCAAGATCTGGCTCAAGTACCAGGTGGCATTGTTTGCCAGGACGCTCTCTACGCTGCTCACGGGTGGACTGCCGCTGGTGCCGTCCCTGGAAACAGCCTCCCGGTCCATCTCGTCGCGCCGAGTTTCAAAGGCCGTGGTCGCCTCGATTGCAACCGTGCGCGAGGGCAAGAGCCTGGCCGAATCGATGGCGCAGACCAATATCTTTCCCGACCTTGCCTCTGAGATGATTACAGTCGGCGAACAGACAGGTGCGCTGCCAACGATGCTCAACTCCGTGGCGGAGTTTTTTGAGGAAGACGTGGCTACCGCGCTGACCGCTTCATTGGCTCTGATTGAGCCGGCCATCCTGATTATCATGGGCGTGGTTGTAGTGTTCATTCTGATTTCGCTCTACTTGCCAATCTTTTCGCTGGGACAAACGGGCGGGGGGCCGGGGTAAACGAATATGGCTGACGCAAATCTCATTACGCTGCCGCTGCCAACAGGTCAGGACGAACGCGCACAGGCTGAGGCGCTGGCGCACCGCTATCACGCGGAGTTTGTCGATCTGAAAAACTTCAAAATCCAGCACGACCTGCTGCGCACCGTGCCGGTGGAACTGATGTTCCGCTACAACTTCGTGCCCCTTGAGCAGCACGCAGACGAACTGGTGATCGCCGTCAGCGACCCCTCGCGGCTCATGGTGCTGGATGAGATTGCCGGGCTGCTGGGACACAGGATTGTTGCTCGCGTCGCAACCCTCAGCCAGATTACGGACTTGCTCAAGAAGACTGAGCAATCGCAGCGCGTCCTGGACGAGGCCAGCGAAGGGCTCACCTTCGATGTGCTCACTGGCGACGAAAACAGCGACGAGAACATCTCCATTGAAAAGCTCACCAGCGAAGAGGATATAAGCCCCATCATCCGGCTGGTGGATACCACCATCTTCACGGCGCTGGAACGGCGCGCATCCGACATCCACATCGAGACCAACGACGATTCCGTCGTGGTGAAATACCGCATCGACGGTGTGCTGCAGATGGCCATGGCTCCGATCGCCCGCGAGCATCATTCAACAATTCTCGGCCGCATCAAGATCATGAGCGAACTGGATATTGCCGAGCGCCGCATTCCCCAGGACGGACGCTTCCGGGTCCGCTACAAGGGCAGGCTCATCGATTTTCGCGTTTCGATCATGCCCACCATTCACGGCGAAAACGCAGTGCTGCGCGTGCTCGATAAAGAGTCGATGAGCGAGAAGTT
>PLKU01000003.1 GCA_003140705.1 Acidobacteriaceae bacterium | reverse complement strand
CAACAAGAAGAAGCCGACCAAAAAAACGGCGAAGCGCCTGCCTGCAAAGCGGGAAACGCCCAAGAAGAAGTTGGCAAAGAAGGCAACGCAGAGAAATGTGACGGCCAAAGCGAAGGTCGCCGGCAAGAAGGCAGTCGCCGCGAAGCCCGTCGAGCGGCTCCAGAAACCGGTTCGGCAGAGACGCCGGACTCTGGATACGGTGGCATTCCCGCCGGAGGGACCGGCGCCGCGCTCGGGCGGGCAATCCGGAGATCTGCAGGGATTGTCCAACCTCGAGGGTGCGGATTCGGAGAGCGTCGACGAGTTGCTCGAAGAGGGAAACGCGTTCGAGGCCGACGTAGTCGCAGGCGTGGAACACGCTGGGGACACCGAGGAGGGCGAAGTTCGCACCCACGAAGTGCCGGAGGATGATGTTCCCGCCGAATATCTGGATGAAGAGTAGCGAGCGGTTTCCGCCGGGCAGGGTGGGATAGGCATTCTTTGAGCCTTCTTCGCTCCCGCGCGCTGGCGTTTAGCCGAAGTCACATCTTGGATCGGCTATCCCGCCCGGTTCATGCGCGGAAACAACGCATTAACAATCAAGACTCAGGTTCTTCGCATCCCTCACCCCGATTCTCCACGGCCTCGAAGCATGGCAGTCGCGAATGCCTAACGGAACAGATTGATCTTCGCGAGATCGACGACCTCATCGCCGCGGCCGCTGAGGACTGCCTTTAGAGTAAAGAGGCTGAAGCCTTTGACCTGCTCGAGGCTGATGCTTGGAGGCATGGAGAGCTCCTGCCGATTGACCAGAACTTCCACCAGAGCAGGGCCGTCATGTTTTAGAACTCGCGCAATCATGGGTCGAACCTGATCGGGTGTTTCAGCCGTGAGCCCTAGCAGACCGGCGCCCTCCGCCATGGTTGCAAAATTCGGATTCTCAAGGTCGGTTCCGAAATCGAGAATGCCGGCGGCCTTCATTTCCAGTTCCACAAACGCCAGCGAGTTGTTCTTGAACACAATCACTTTCACCGGCGCCTGCAATTGCCGCAGCGACAGCAGATCGCCCAAGAGCATGGCGAGACCGCCGTCTCCGGAGAGGGATACGACTTGACGACCGCGATGGCTCACCTGCGCACCGATGGCCTGGGGCAGGGCATTCGCCATCGATCCATGATTGAACGAACCCAGCAACCTCCTGCGACCATTCATGGTCAGGTAGCGCGCCGCCCAGATCACGGGAGTTCCCACATCCGCGGTGAAAACGGCATCTTCTGCTGCAAGTTCATTGAGCACCTTGGCCACGAATTGGGGATGTATCGGCAGCTGCCCCGGCTTCCCTGTTGCCAGATCGTCCAATTCCTTTCGCGCATCGCGATAGTGGTCTCGCGATGCATCCAGATGGCGGCGGTTCTGCTTCTGCTCAATCCGCGGCAGCAGCGCACGGAGGGTTTCCGCAATGCCGCCCACAACTCCCAAGTTGACATGGCTACGGCGCCCTAGTTGCTCTCCGCGGATGTCGATCTGCACGATGCGCGCATCCTTCGGATAGAACTGCTGATAGGGAAAGTCCGTTCCCAGCATCAGCAGCGTCTCGCAGTTCATCATGGCGTGGTAGCCGGAAGAGAACCCTAGCAGGCCAGTCATGCCCACGTCGTATGGGTTGTCGTACTCGATAAACTCCTTCCCGCGCAGGGCATGGACGATGGGAGCCTGAAGCTTACCGGCCAATGCGACCAGTTCGTCGTGCGCCCCCGCGCAGCCAGCTCCACCCAGGATCGTCACTTTTTTCGCCCGATTCAGCTCCTCAGCCAGGCGGTTGAGTTCATCCCGGTGGGGAACGATCTCCGGCTCAGCGCTGGTGAAGGCGACGCGCCGGGCTTGATTGACGGCGTCAGAAAGGGCGACATCGCCGGGAATTACGACCACGGCAACGCCTTTCTTCGCCAATGCCGTCTGGATCGCAACCTCAAGAATGCGCGGCATCTGCGACGGATGCGAGACCAGTTCGCAGAAATGGCTGCACTCCTTGAACAAGTGCTCGGGATGAGTCTCCTGAAAGTACCCGCTGCCAATTTCCTGCGTCGGAATTTGAGCCGCAATGGCCAACACTGGAACCCGGTTGCGGTGGCAGTCATAGAGACCATTGATCAGGTGCAGATTGCCCGGCCCGCAACTTCCCGCACAGACCGCAAGCTTGCCCGTCAGAGCTGCTTCAGCTCCGGCGGCAAAGGCGGCTGTCTCTTCATGCCGCACTCCAACCCACTCGATTCCGTTGCGTACCCGAACTGAATCCGTGATGCCGTTGAGAGAATCCCCCGCCACGCCATAAATACGTTCGACACCGGCGACGGCCAGAACTTCCACAAATAGCTCTGCTACCTTTTTTGCCAATTTGTTCAGATTCTTCTGCCGGCTCAGCAGGAAGGAAATCAAACTGCTCCTTCAACTGGCTGCGGAAGTCCCTTCTCAGTAGTAGATACAATCTGGCCGCCGCGGATGCAGCGTATGTCGGGTACCGGCGCAGGTGTTTATTAGTGTTTACTCCCGCTTACGTGGCCGCGCCCGTCCCGCACTTCATTTCCTTTGAAGTGGTCAATCTTATCGAGATGCTTTGTGGACTCGGGTTTCTCACCACGTTGCGGCTTTGGACCGGTGTAGCCATGTTCAGGATGAAGACGGTTATTTACGTGGCCCTGGAAGTTGTCCGGGCCATGAAACCACTGGCCAGCGCCGATGAAAACGCCGCCTGTAAACCATTCCGGGCCATAGTAGCCGTAGGGAGCGCAGTCATATGGAGCAACGTCATAGTAGCCGTAGGGACAATCAGGAGCAACTCCAATCTCCACGGCAACCTGAGCCGCCGCTTTTGGAGCGGTTGCCATCATAAGACATCCAGCAACAGCCGTTAGTAGAACAAGCTTAAATCCTGTCATAAACTCTCCTCGCAATTCTGGGGCCTTCAACGAAGTCCCTCGGCTACCCAACTTAGTGACCCGGACCGCCATCGTCTGAGCAAAATGGACCACATGTGATTTGAGAAAAATACGGTCATTCTTGGGCTTCCTCACGGCTTTTACCGGAGTTGAGTGACTCTTTGGGCACGGTGGCGGCAAAATATTGTCTCAAAACCTGTGGGTTCAGGAACACGAGGGAATGGAGGGTAGGCGCGGAAAGCAAAGGAAAGCACAGTTCCAGAACCTAAAGGGACACTGCTCTCCAGTCCTGATGGAACTCAATTTTATGAGGCTGGTGACACCGGTGACGGGATGCTGATTCATTGAACTTGAAACAGTTCTCCCGAAACGGAAATCTCGTCCAATTGTCTATCTTTCGCCGTGGCGGGCCCATTCGCGTTGTAGTAGGAATTTGGGATCATGCCCCTGCTGCCATCGACGAAGAAACCGCCCAGCCCCACGCGCAGCGGATTGGCGTTTGCCGCCCAACCGGTCCCAGTAATCGTGACCAAGTACTTATAATCCGAGTCGCGAGCGGGATCATACTTCAGCTTTCCGATTTTCCAGTTGGGCGAATTCGGGCCAGCAACAAGTTCAGCAAGCGAACATTTCCTGTTAAGGTGAAGATCGCAACCATTCTCCAATGAACCGATAGCCTCCATGAATATCAGCGCAATCTTCTCCTCCTGGTTGAGCTTGATCTCCACGCCCTGCTTGTCCTTGATCATGAGCTGAGCGTGGGTGGTGATAGGGCCGGAGCTTGCACCATTGCCGGCCGGAAGCGCTGCCCCGCTAGCAGAGCCTGTGACGGCTCTGAAACTGATGTCGTCGAGCATGAAATCGTTCCAGGGGGAATCTGTGTTCTGGTCGACTATGGCCAGGTCCGCGCTTTGGCTGGAACCCGAGCTCCACGTGAAGCTGTAGTTTTGCCACTGTCCGCCGTTGTCGGGACTATACTCCGGAATGATGCTGTTCCCAACCACCCTGCCGTTGATCCTGACCAACAGATGTGGCAACGAGTTGCTGTCGTGATCCACCTCGGCTCCCCAGTAGGAAAAGATGTAGCTCGTGGACGGCGCGACGGAAACAGTCTGCTCCCAGACGAGCAAAGTGGCGGAGGCAGCCCCATTCACGATCATCATGTTTCCATTGCCCGTCGTATGGTCGCCGCAGTTACACCAGTCCCCAAGGGCTCCCTGTGCGGTCGAGGGGTTCGGTCCGATGAAGTACGCGCCCGGGTTGGATAAATCGCCGAAGGCGTATCCGGAGGTGAAGCCGGTGTTGCCGCTTTTAAAGTCGCCGTTGATGACCAGGTTCTGGCCGGCCTGTGCTTCCGCGGTCAGAGCCGTTACCATCAGCCCAAGCGCCGCAATGACGCGGCACCCCGTCAATCCCAGATGAGATTTCATCTTTCCCTCGCTTCCGATTGAAGCGTTCCTTCATGGCCCGTGCGAGGCGTGGCACACAACACCGCGAAACCTGTGACCGCACCCTTGCTCGACTGCAATCGAGCCTATGTAGCCGCGAATCGGGTACTGCTATGAATGACGCCACGGAAAACGAATGAACTGGGATCTTCCTTGTCGGCACCGGTTCCATGGAAGTATATCGGTCCTGAGGCAAATTGCGAGGCCAAAAGAACGTTTGCCCCGAAAACCAACGTTTGCGGAAAAAATGCGGGCGATTCGCTGCCGTCGTTGCCTCGCCCTCCTCATCGAGAACCCTGCGGGCACCTAGCTGTCAACCCTTGCTGTTGCACCGGAAACCTGGAGGCATGGGAGTCAGTTGGCGATATCAAGCCATTCCATGTTCTGAGCCTCAACGCGCTGGTGGCGAGCCCTCCACGCCTCAACCAAAGCGCGCATCGCGTGGTTTTACGTGATGCAGATTGGTCAGTTGACGATAGCCCGAGGCACGTTTCGAGGGACCTTCCTGAAATCGCGCACAGAATATTTGACATCAAGCGAGATTAGAGCTTCAACACTGCGGGAGGATTGAGATCCGTCCTATACAACCAAAGGTGGACTGTTGAGAATTCCTAGCGGACGACCGCCAAACCGGGCATTGGGCGGTCAAATGTTGAGAACCGGGCATTGCAGTTTTTGAGGCCGATTCCCGACGACAATTGCTGCTAATCGCCGATCCATTCATCGCATCTGGAGCCGGGCCGTTGCGGTGTTACCGCTGCACTTACACGACCCGGCCCTCGGCTAGCTTCGGATGGCTTCCGGGGCGAATATCTGGCAAAGGGAAGAGCAAACGACCCGACCGGACCCCTGAAGAAAACAACGACGGACTCTTCCCTGATTTAATCCGATGGTCTCATTAAGTGACAAGCGAGGCGCAGAGACTGGGCGAAACGAATTTTCTGTGAGGGCACGGAGTCACGATGTAGAATTCCGACTTGCAGAGCAGATGGTCTATCGAGGGACCTCAGCATGACTAACGAAGAGCGCAACCGCAAAAAAGCTGTCAAGAAGATTAAAACGGCTGTCAGGAAGGCCGTGAACAAGGGAATCAGCAAAAAAGTCATTGAAGATACCGTTGGGCAGGCGATCGTAAAGGCCACGGAGAAAGTTGCGGCGAAGAAAGCGGCCGTTAAGAAAACACCGGCCAAGAAAGCTCCCGCGAAGAAGGCAGTCGCCAAGAAAGCTCCCG
>PLKU01000118.1 GCA_003140705.1 Acidobacteriaceae bacterium | reverse complement strand
ACCGCCAGCCCAATTCCACCGAAGATATTGATGACACCGCCCATCTTGAGCCCTTCGCGAGCCGTTTTTCGTTTCAGCCGGTCTTCTTCACGCAACATCTCGAGTGCCGCCTTGGCTCCTTCGCCGGAAGCTTCGGCGACGCGCCGAAATGTCTCTGCCTTGTAGAAGGCTTCGCGCTCCTTCCTTCGGCTGTCCATCCACGCAACCGATGGAATGAAGATTCCGAAGAGCGCGACCGCGCCGACGGAAAGAAATGCCCACAAGCCAAAGCTGCCAAAGACGGGATTGACCTGGCTCTCAATGAGCGAGAGTACAAAATGTGCCATAGAATCCTTCTGAACCTGTTGCAGGGGTTTTTGTCCCTTGTAATCGGTGGGACCCAGGAGGCCGGAAATCGGTTGCATTTTATTTGGAATTGTTTCACTCGAACAAAATGCAACCCATCGGAGTGCCTGCTTGTCCTACAGCACGGAGAATGCCGGCGTTGATTGCAGCTGCCAACCGCGAGTTTGAGAGCAAGGTCGATCCAGACCTCGCGGACGTTACCCGCGTGCTGGCCGGCGATGTTCAAGCCTTTGAAGGCATCGTCCGCCGCTGGCAGGGCCCGCTCGTCAATATGGCCTGGCGCTACTGCCGCGATCGGAGCCGAGCCGAGGAGTTGGCCAAGGAGGCTTTCATTCGTGCCTGGCGGGGTCTGCCACAATGGCGACGCGAATCCAGCTTCTCCACGTGGCTCTTCGCCCTGGCCGCCAATGTTTTCCGCACCGAGCTCAAGCGATTTCCTGACGTCCATCTACCGCTGGACAAGGCCGCCGAACCGTACGGCCCTGCGGCACAATTCCATGCTCTTGAAGAAAAATCACGAAACGAAGTGCTGCGCCGTGCTGTGCTGGCTTTGCCCCACCGCTATCGCGAGCCTGTGATTCCGTTCTATTTTCATGAGATGGACTTGACCGCCGCGGCGCGCACCATGGGCCTGCCTGAGGGAACAATGAAAGCACGACTCTCGCGCGCCCGAGCGCTGCTGCGAAGTCGATTCCCGCATCTTGAAACGCAGTATGCCGAGATGGAATATGCGGCACTCGATAAAGGAAAGGAGCCTTGAAGATGAAGCGGAATATTTTGAATGACAGCGGGATGAATCCCACTGAGTTGGATCGCATTCTGGCCAGCGAACAGCCCCTGATTCCGTCTTCGGGCTTTCTGGCTTCGGTGATGGAGAGCGTCGCCGAAGAGGCTGCCGCGCCTCCGCCCATTCCGTTCCCCTGGAAGCGGATTGTCCCCGGCGTTGCGCTTGTCGCGGGGATCGCCTGCTGGGGCGGAGTCAGCCTCTTCCGCCACGGAATTCAAGCTGTCGGGCAGATCACGATGGCGGCGCCGCATCTCCCCGCGGCCGCAATTCAACCGGTCGAACAAGCGGGCTGGGTGGCTCTGGCTCTTGGAATCTCGCTGCTTTCCTGGCTGGTGTCGCGGCGGTTGGCAGGGCGTTGAGGATTGCTATAAGCGGATCGCATTACGAACGCGAGTGCCTCATGCCGAATCGCCCCAGCTTCTCAAGGGTCACCGCAGCCTGTCCTGAATCGATGGCTTCGGCGCCCAGCGCAACGCCTTCTTTCAGATCGACTGCGAGGCCGGCCGCAACGAGCGCCGCAGCGGCGTTCAACAGGACGATATCGCGACGCGCGCCGGGAATTCCGGTGATCACGTCATAGAGCAGGCGCGCATTCGTCTCGACATCTCCGCCAACAAACTGATCGAGGGTGACGCGGGGCAGGCCGGCCATCTCCGGAGTCACGCGGGCAGCCTTCAACGCCGGCGTACCGCCCCCTTCCGCCTCTTCAACCCGCGCCACCACCGATTCGCCTGTTGTGGTCAGCTCGTCGATGCCGTCCGTCCCGTGCACAACAAAGGCCCGCTTAGCGCCAAGGGCGGCCAGAGTCCTCGCCATCAGCAATACGCGGCTCGGCGCGAGGACGCCGATGACCTGGGCCCGTGCTCCCGAGGGATTGGTCAGCGGGCCGCATAAGTTAAAGATGGTCCTGAAACCCAGTGCCTTGCGCAAGGGCCCTACGACCTTCATCGCAGGGTGATAGAGCGGCGCAAACAGGAACATGAACCCGGTTTCGCGCAGACACTCAACCGCCAGTTCCGGCCCCAGCGTGACCGGCACACCCAGCGCCTCAAGCACGTCTGCGGACCCGGCCAGCGAGGTCACGGCCCGGTTGCCATGCTTGGCCACCTTGGCTCCTGCCGCGGCCGCCACCAGCGCTGCTCCCGTGGAGATGTTGAAGGTCAGGGGGCCACCACCGCCGGTGCCGCAGGTGTCCACCAGCTCGGCACGCTCCTCATCGGTGAGGGGAAGGGGGGTCATGTGCGCCCTCATTGTCTGCACAAATCCCGCCAGTTCCGGGGCCTGCTCGCCACGCGTGGCCATCACGGTCAGCATCGCCGTCGTATCAACGTCGGGCACGCCACCCGCGAGAATCTCTTCCAGCGCGCCAGCCGCCTCTTCGCGGGTCATCGCTGCGCCGTCTTCGGCCAGCGGCTTCAAAAGCTCCTTCAATGAGGCCATATGCTTTCATCATAATTGCGAGCATGGGCATGGCGCGCAGGTGGGCGGATGACGTCATTCCGCTCGCCTGACCTTTGCATGCATTTTGGTAGGTCGGTTTCCCATCCTTGGATGGCAGCGGTTATGCTGATGAAGCCAGCGGCACCGCTGGACACCAGACAGAATCGGAGATCCAGGCCTTTGCCGCGGATTTCCGGTGTGATGGACACCAAAATTGAAGATTCATGAGTATCAGGCAAAGAAAATCCTTGCGAAGTACGGCGTTGCCGTGCCCAAGGGCGAAGTGGCCAATACCTTGGAAGAGGCTGCACTTGTTGCCCGCAATCTGTTTGTCGACGGGGCAAGCGGTATTGTAGTGAAGGCGCAGATTCACGCCGGCGGCCGCGGTAAAGGCGGCGGCGTAAAAGTGGCCCGCACTCGCGAGGATGCGGAGATGCACGCCAAGAACATTCTTGGCATGACATTGATTACGCACCAGACCGGTCCCTCGGGCCAAAAGGTGCAGCGCTTGCTGATCGAAGAGACCGCGGACATCGACCGCGAGTTGTATCTCGGCATCGTCCTGGACCGGGCGACGGGGAAGCTGGTGTTCATGGCCTCGCAGGCGGGCGGCATTGAGATCGAAGAAGTCGCTGCCAAGACACCCGAAGCCATCTTCAAGGAGGCCATCGATCCGGCAATCGGTTTTGGCGCATGGCAGGCGCGCAAGCTGGCCTTCGCGCTCGGCCTCAAAGCCACGCAGATCAGCCACGCCGTTCCATTTCTGCAGAGCCTGTACAAAGCGTTCATTGATACTGACGCCTCGCTGATTGAGATCAATCCCTTTATCACCACGAAGGACGACAAGCTCTTCGCGCTTGACGCAAAAATCACCTTCGATGACAATGCCCTATTCCGCCATCCTGACATCAAGGCACTGCGTGACACTGCCGAAGAAGATCCGCTTGAAGTGGAGGCCAGCAAATACGCCCTCAACTACATCAAGCTCGATGGCTCCGTCGGCTGCATGGTGAACGGCGCGGGTCTCGCCATGGCCACCATGGACATCATTAAATATGCCGGCGGCAGTCCCGCCAACTTCCTCGACGTCGGCGGCG
>PLKU01000268.1 GCA_003140705.1 Acidobacteriaceae bacterium | reverse complement strand
TCCCTTCGGGATTCTGGTCCGTTACCCGCTGCGATCCGCGAACCGCCGTCAGCGCCTGCAGAATCGCCTCGTAGGTTGCGCCGAGCGCCACCAGTGCGTCGCGTGACCCGTCGCTCTTCAAACGCGCCGCGCCCAGCAGCAAGTGCTCGGTTGAAACATACTCATCCTTGAAGTTCACAGCTTCGCGAAACGCCTGGTCGAGCACCTTGTTCAGCGCCTGGCTCACTCCCGGCTGGCTCGCAGATCCCGCAACACGAGGCAGTTTCTCCTCGATCGCGTGCAGTTCGTGCTCCAGCCGCTCCGTGGGCACACCGATCTTTCCCAACACTGAGGGGATAACGCCTTCGCGATCCTCAATCAGCGCCAGTAGCAAATGCACAGGTTGAACCTCGGGGTTACCAAGCTCTACGGCCCGCCCCTGCGCCTGCGCCATCGCCTGCTGCGACTTGACAGTAAGTTTTTCCCAGCGAATTGCCATGTTTTCAAGCTCCTGGCTGCTAGCCTCTAGCTCCTAGCATGCTCTCGCCAGTCGCCTCATTGCAGCACTCGATTAGACTGATTTGTATTTTTCTTGAATGGTGCACAAGAACAACGCCGGGCGAGCAGATTTAGACCCGCCGCCCGGCATAACCAACTACTGCGTTTCGCCCCACCAGTCCCGGAAAAGCTGGAAGCTAGAGGCTAGGGGCCGCTTTTCTTATGCCGCCTTCTCTACATTGATCTTGATCTGCTTTGGCTGGGCTTCCGGCTTCTTCGTCAGCTCCAACTTCAGCACCCCAGAATTGTAGCTCGCTGCAACGTTTTCCGTGTCAACCGTCGTCGGCAGCGTGAAGGCGCGGAAGAAGCTCCCATACCGCCGCTCAATGCGATGGAAGTTTTGCTCCTTCTCCTCGGCCTCGAACTTGCGCTCGCCCTTAACTGTCAATGTGTGGTTTTCCACGCGGACATCCAGGTCCTTTTCGTCGATACCCGGAACTTCAAGCTTCAGCACGACCTTCTGCGCATCTTCATAGATGTCGACCGCCGGCACAAAACTGGCAGCAGTCACCGGGTCGCCTCCGTCGTTCAGGTCACGGAAAAGGAAGTTGACTCGATTCTGCAATGCAACAACCTCTCGAAATGGGTCCCAACGAGTGATTGCCATGATTGTGTTCCTCCTAATAGATTCTGAAATGTGGGCCAGGACGGTAAGTCCCGGCCGCTCAAATATTCTGATGACACTATAGCATAAATGATTCATAAAATCTGCGCCGTTTGCGCTCATATTTTAGCCATTAATATATATATTTTAGTTTCAATAACTTACAAATGTATGAACCTAAACTCGGAATCACTTTCCGCAGACTTCGCCTGTCGCCGTTGACGAGGATGTAGCTTGATCTAAGCGAGAGCTCCGCCTCATTGTCTGGCGGCTGAGGTTCCGGGGCTTCTTGGGTGGGTTGGCTCAAATGTTGTACTTCAGCGGCTTGACCGCCGGACGGGGAGACTAGGGCTGCATGGGCCCAACACAGACGATCGCGCGGCAGGTACCTCTGATTGTCCGAACTACATCATCACCGGTCACATACTCCCAGCGGCCTGGTCACCAATCTGGGCACCATTCGCCGGATGTCTTCTGTCCCAGTCGTAGACCTCCGGAAAGTTTTCCCTCATGGCCTCAATCAGCGCGTTGTGTTCAGGTGTGCCCATTGTGGTTGCTCGTGCATCGCGGGTGTGTATCGCATATTCAATCAAATGACGCCGGGTTCGGGGGAAGAGAAAATCAGCTTGGGCAAGATCTTCACGTTTTGTGTTCGCGTGTTCTGTCATCGGCAAACCTCCAGCCTCTCCAGCCGTGCACCAGATTCTGGCTGTCTTCGGCAGCATGGCACAGAATCGTCTGCCTTCGTTCAGAGGCTGATTATAGTAACGTAAAATCTCGCTCCGAATCCTTCTAAGTCAACTCCTGACACTCCTCTTCGGTCGGCTCATGGAGCGTCCTTCTACAATTGGAGACAGATGATCCATCTCTCCGGCCTCCCGACATATATGGATTGGCATTGGCTCTGGCTCACTGTAGCGGCATTTATCGCCGGTGTGCTCAACGCCGTGGCCGGCGGCGGCTCCTTTCTCCTTTTTCCCGCAATGTTGAACATGAAGATGTTGCCTGTGCAGGCCAATGCCACCAACACCGTCGCCTTGTGGCCGGGCCAGCTCACCTCAATCGCCGCATACCGCGACGACATCAGGAAAAACATGCGTCTCGCCTTGCCCATGGGCCTCGCCGGCCTGCTCGAGAGGAAAGCGGCGGTCGATGACCACGCGCAAGTCGCCGGAGGCCACGTCGGCCAGAATGCCGGCGATCATGTCGTGGGCTCGTGGTGCCATGAAGAGCTCGGCGCCGAGGAAGTACCCGACCAGGGTCTGGTTGTTGGCCCGCATGGTCGAGATGTCGAGAGTGGAGGCCACCTCTCTGCCGGCGTCGCCGAACGTCACGCACCGACCCCGATAGGCGAGGCAGTGGAGGCTCTTTTGCAGCGTCGAGCCGCCGACCGAGTCGACGATCACGTCGGCGCCCCTCCCATCGGTCAACCGACGCACCTCGTCGGCGAAGTCGAGTGTCGCGTAGTTGATGCCGTCGTCGAGCCCGAGGTCGCGGAGCCGGTCGAGCCGGTCGTCGCTCGACGCCGTGGCCAGCACCCGGGCTCCGGACCGCTTGGCCATCTGGATGGCGGCGATGCCCACGCCGCTGGCTCCGGCATGGATGAGGGCGGTTTCGCCGGGTTGGAGCCGCCCGAACTCGAAGAGGCAGTCGT
>PLKU01000391.1 GCA_003140705.1 Acidobacteriaceae bacterium | reverse complement strand
AGAGCTACACGCTGCCGGAGAATTTCTTCCTCGCCTACATTCGAGGCGCCGGCGACCGCTACCGTGATCTGGCCAAGCGCTTCCTCGCCGATGACTGGTATTTTGATCCACTTGCAGCAGGTCAAAATGTTCTTCCCGGAAAGCACGCGTACAGCCACGTCAATGCGATGAGCAGCGCCGTGCAGGCCTGGCTTGTGCTGGGCAGCGAGAAGCACTTGCGTGCCGCTCAAAATGGCTTCAATTTTCTTCGCACGACACAGAGCTTTGCCACAGGCGGATGGGGACCCAACGAAACCTTCCGTGATCCTTCAAGCGGCGAAATCGGCGACAGCCTCACCAAGACCCATTCCAGCTTTGAGACTCCCTGCGGCTCCTACGCTCACTTCAAGATCACGCGCTACTTGCTGCGCGTTACGCGCGACAGCCGTTACGGCGACAGCATGGAAAAGGTCCTCTACAATACCATCCTTGGAGCTAAGCCGATTCAGAAGGATGGGCACGGCTTCTACTACTCTGATTACAACAACTTAGGTTCAAAGTTCTATCATCCGAATAAATGGACGTGCTGCAGCGGAACTTTTGCACAGGTCACCGCGGACTACGGGATAAGTTCCTATTTCCATGATTCCGATGGCCTTTACGTCAACTTATTCGTCCCATCGCATGTAACCTGGTCGCAGGGCAAGGAACGCATCTCATTAACGCAACAGACCAACTATCCTCACCAACCCATCACGCAAATGACCATCTCCACCGATAAGCCAGCTGCGTTCCCGGTGTTTATCCGCATGCCTGCCTGGGCCGGTCCTAGAACTGTCATAGCGGTCAACGGTAAGCATGCCATTGCCAGCCCCGCGCCGGGGCAGTTTGCGCGGGTTGATAGGACTTGGAGGAATGGGGACCGGATTGAAGTTGAATTCGATATACCGACTCTGCTTGAATCCGTTGACCCCCAGCACCCCAATTTAATGGCTACGGTTCACGGCCCGCTTGCCCTGTTTGCCGTGGGAGAGATTCCGCCAAAGGTGGGCGTCAAAGACCTTGTGAATGCCAAACAGATCGCAGCTGGTTCAACCGTCTGGCAGGCGAAAACGGACGCGGGCAATCTGACCCTGCGGCCGTTCGCGTCTATCCAGGATGAGAGCTATCGGCTCTACCTGCAGGTCGATTCCTAAAAGCAGCCTCAAAGCCTCGGTCTGAACGAGGCCTGGGAATACGACCCGAAATACCAAAATGAATTGCGCTACGGCCTGTCGTAGAACCGGAAGAACAACGAAGGCTTGGCAACGGGCTCGGCCTTGGCCACAAGCTGCTGTGTCTGGCTGTCGCTGAGCGGGGTAAACTCGCGGGCGAGATGCACGTTCTCCTCAAGTTGCGCGATGTTGTCGCACCCCACGATTACGGTGCTTACCGGCCGCGAGAGCGTGTAATACATCGCCTCGCGCATGGTGAGCGTACCTGACCGATCCGTCTGGATCGTCATGCCTTCCCAGGAGTGCTTCTGTTCTTCAATCGAAGGCGGCGTCCACGAAGCAAGCAGGCGGCTGCGCCCCGGAATCTTCATCCCGATGATGCCCATCTGCTTCTCGACCGCCAACGGAAGCAAACCTTCATTGAAGCTGTAGTGGTGAGGATCCGCAGCGTTCATGGCCATCAACACCGTGTCGAAGGGAAAGCGCCGGATGCCTTCCATCAGCGATTCTGGGCGATAGTGGCCCGTCAGCCCAAGGTAGCGCACCACCTTCTGCTGCTGCATCTCGATCAGCGCTTCCATTGCGCCGCCTTTGGCAAACACCGCATTCACGTCGGTCATGGTGCCGATGTCGTGCAACTGCCACAGGTCGACGTGGTCAGTCTTCAGCAGTTCCAGCGACTTCTCGATCATTCGCATGGAGTCGTCGCGGGTGCGTTCCTTTGTCTTTGTGGCCAGGAAAGCCTCGTTGCGCCGGTGGGCCATCACCCTGCCCACGTACTGCTCGCTCCAGCGCTCCGGTCCGCCGTAGATTGACGACGTGTCGATGTAGTTCACGCCCACGTCCAGCGCGCGCTCGATGATCGGCACAGCGGCGTCGAAATTGTTGGCGTGCTCCAGCGCTGCCTGTCCGCCGAGCGAAAAGATGCCCACCTTGTACCCGGTCTTGCCCAGGTTGCGCGTCGGCATCGACGATGGCGTGAGTGGATTCACGGGCAAGCCCGGCATCGTTTTGCTTGCCTCTGCCGCCAGTGCCGAGGGCGCGAGCAGCGCAGCCGTTACGGCTCCGCCGGCTTTGAGAAATTCGCGGCGGCCATGCTTGCCGCCAATAGGTTGCTTGTCACTCATAAGAGCCTCCCGGATTCAACTCTCAATCATAGACCTACAGGGCAACGATGCGGAATGAATTGAAGAACCGAAAAATGCTGACTTGGCGGGCGAGCAAATCCACCAACATGATGCCTTAGGAGCCAGTATTTCTGCGAGAATGCAGGCCCCCGCCACGGCGGGCAGGCTTTCGGCTCCGCCCAGGGCATCCGATCGACTCAGCAGGGCGCAACGGCATCCCTTAAGGGGCTAAAGCCCCGGGGTTATTTTGGGGGCTGTCTGCGGCACGACTAAAGTCGTGCCCTGTTACAAGGCGGCAATGCGATTGCACAAGGCGGTGATCTGAATGCATAGAGTGGGAATCCGATTGCGGAAGCGCAAAGGCCGTTCCCCGAGGGGAACGGCCTTTGCTGTTGAGTGAACCAAGGTTGAAAGAATCAGTCGCCGGCGACGGGTTCGGTTTCCTGGCGGCGGTTAATGGGCGAGGTGGCGTTGTTTGAAGCCGGCTTGATGGAGTCGAGTCTTACCAGGCCTTCGACGGGCTTCTCGCCAAGGACATGCTCGCGATAGAGCTTGGCCATGCGGGCGTTCTCGGCATCGTCCTTCAGCTTGGTGTCGCGCGCGCGAATCTTTTCTTCGCGGGCGTTTTTGGCAATGCCCAGGTTGTCGAGCGTGTGGTTGGCTTCAGAGTTGACGTGCTCCATGTTCAGTTTGAGCTCGTGGCCCACCTGCGACATGCCTACCTTCTTGCCGCCGGCAAAGATCTCGTGGCGGCCGTGCTCCTCATACCACTTGGTGAGGGTGGAGGTCATGTGCATCTTCTCAATGANNTCCTGGAACCACATGCCGGCGATGAAGAGGAAGTTCCAGCGGTCCTGGCGGCGCTTCTTGATGTCCTCAAGAGTGCGGTCGCCCTTGACGCTGCCGTAGTTCTTGCCGGTGGCGTTGAAGGTCTTGTCCATCTTCTTCATCATGTCGGTGATTTTGAAATGAGTCGGGGCCTGGAAGGGATCGTAGTTGCGGAGCAGGGCGAGGCCGAATCCGATGAGGGAAAGGGTCTTGCCGCGGGCGGCGTCGTTGACCTTGGCCAAATCCTTGGCCACCTTGTCCATATTGAGGAAGGCGGTTACGGGAGCGGCTTCTTTGGTTTCCTTGTCAATCATCAAAGCCATGCCGATGCCGCAGTTGGGATGGCATCCGCAGCTGAGCTGGCCCCACTCGGCGCCGGGCCCGTGAATGAGATCGGCCCAGTCAGAGAAGGTGCTCATAAAGCTGATCGGGAACCAGTCGCGCGTCGG
>PLKU01000230.1 GCA_003140705.1 Acidobacteriaceae bacterium | reverse complement strand
GAAGAACAACTCGATCTGCCAGCGGCTCTTGTAGAGCGCGGCGATGGTCAGGGCGGGCAGTGCGGTGTTGTTGGTCAGAAACGCCAGCGTCTTGCCGGTCTCGGGGTCGTGGAAGCGAATGCGGCGCAGATGATCCGGGTAGTTTTCTGCCGAGTAGAAGCCGTTGAGCATGACGCGTTGATCGCAGATGATTCCGCTGGCCCGGTCCACGGGATGCGAGTACACGCGCCGCGCATCCATGTTCTCCTTGGCGCGGGTGACGAAGAAGGCTCCGGCCTGATGCATAGCGTACAGCCGCACGAAGTCCAGATAGCCCCGGTCCATGATGTTGAAACTGCCCGCCTCGACAAGAAGGATGTCCAGCACATTGACATCGTGCAGCTTGCCATCGCTGATGTGGATAAACGCGGGAATCGCGCCGCGCAGATCCAGCAGCGTATGTAACTTGATGGCTGCCTTGGTGGATCGAAACGGTGCCCAGTCGAACAAACTCAGGCATAGATCGATAGTGGTGGAGTCCAGAGCATAAACACTTGCGTCGAGCCCCAGCAGCGAAGGATCTTACGCGTACAACGCCCTTGCGTGAGAGATTAGCCGCAGAGCCAGCGCGTGATAGATGCGCCAGTCGCGCAGATTCAACGCATCGGAAAGTGTGGAACGTGCCGGCGACGCGGCGATGCCCATGTGAAACAACTTGGAATGGTTGGCCTCCAGGCAAACCTCGATGTCGCGCAGCGACTCGCGCCAGGTAAGTTGAGAAAAGGCCATGATGCGAAACAAATCGGCGCAGCTCAGTGTACGCACTCCTGCATCGCCCTTGTGTCGTTCGATGATGCGTCCAAAAGTCTTCCACGGCACGAACTCCATCTCCTGCGCAAACAGCGTCTTGCCCACATTCATGCGGCACTCCCGGTCGTCGAATTCCGAAAGCATCGCAAATTAGCCACGCGCAATTCAAATCGTGGACACCCTGAAACCGCCGTAAACCACGCGCGCTGATGAGCTTGACGGCGACCAATCTAAATTAAGCCGGACAGCAGTGAGGTCACGGCTCTAATCAGCAAGCCGTGCTATTTTTATTGCAAAGTCTCAGCAGCAAGGAAAGTGCTCTCTAAAATGATGCGTATCCTGCGGGTACTAGGCTTGTCGGGCCTCTTCTGTATTTTGCCTCCACCTTTGGTTTCTTATTTGGCGGCTCAGGCGGCGCCGGTTCAACCGCTTCCATTCGCAGGAGCGCCGTTTACCTCGACGATTGCTGAGTTACAAAGCGCGTCGGCCGCCATGCCGCCGACTCAGGATTACGGCGCCGAGATTCTCTACGAAGAAGGCATTTATCGAATTGCCGCGGATGGAACCCTCAAATATCAGCACCGGCTCATTTATCGCGTAGATACTGGCGCCACCGTCAAGGGGTGGGCGGAAATATCCTCAGAATGGGATCCGTGGTTCGAAAACCAGTCCCAACTTCATGCTCGTGTTCTTCAGACCAAATGAGTCTTCATCGATCTCGATCAAAAGACAATTACAGACGTGCCGGTCAAGGCAGATGATAGCGAGACATTTTCCTCGCAGCACGTTCGCAGAGCACCACTACCCGGCATGGCGATAGGTGCCATCGTCGAAGAGACGGAGAGTGTTGAAGAAAAGATTCCGTACTTCTCTGGTGGTGCCCTATATCGGTACGTCTTCCAGGAGAATGTCCCCACCGGTCGGTCACGGATGATTGTCGAGCTGCCGTCCACAATGCCCTACAAGGAAATCATTCGTGAGCTCTCTGGCATTTCCGTTACGCGCAATGAGGTGGACGGATTGCGACGGGTAGTTTACGAGGCTACCGGGCTTGCGCCATCGCACGAATCTGACATCGATCTGGAAACGGATACACCGCACACGCCTATAGTGGAATTCGCCACAGGCACTTCGTGGAGAGCGGTCGCCAGCGCATACGCGGCGCTCGCCGACCCGCAGACCGTCGCGTCTGAAGCCGAGACGATTCTGCCAAAGGAACTTCCGGCCACTCGATTTGCCAGGATTCAAGCCATCGTCAAACAGCTCCACCATGAAGTCAGATACACCGGCGTGGAGTTTGGAGCGGCAAGCCTCACTCCGCAGAGACCCGCCGAGGTGATCCAGCGGCACTATGGAGACTGCAAGGACAAGGCGACGCTTCTCGTTGCAATGCTGGGTGCTGCGGGTATCAAGGCGAATCTCGCATTGCTTTCCACCGGCCCCGGTCGCGATATGGATCCGAGCCTGACCGGGATCAACCGCTTTGATCACGCCATTGTGTATCTGCCCGCCAGTTCACCAGGCGAGAGCCCAATGTGGATTGACGCAACCGCCGAGTATTTTGCCGTCGGTTCGCTGCCCTATGGAGATGGCGGTCGGTATGCACTTGTCATTTCGCCCGACACCACCAACCTGACGAAGACGCCCGAGTCTCGCCCTGAAGACTCGGTCTTGGTGGAGACCAGGACCTTTACGCTGGCAGAGCTTGGCCCGTCGCACGTAGAGGAGACTTCTAAAACGCATGGCTCCATCGATGCGGCATATCGCTCCGACTACGGCGGACCAGACACACCCAAGATGCACGAAGATTTGGAGAACTACGCCAAGAACGCATACCTGGCTAAGAAGCTGACCAGGCTTGACCACGGAGATGGCACCGACTTCGATCATCCATTCAATTTGACGCTGATCGTCGACGGAGCAAAGCGCGGTCTCACATCCTTGATTGATGGCGAAGTTGCAATCTTTCCTTCCTCAACCTCCAACAGCATGCCCAAGTGGTTTTCCACCGCTCCTCTCGTGCCCGGGCCCGACATGTCCGCCGATGCGAAACGTCAGTTGGAGCTTGCAGAGAAGAGCCGGCCGTCGAGTTTTACAATTCGACCCTACATCTATGAGCAGCGGGTGAGGATACTGATTCCTGTCGGATTCACCCTGCGACGACTGCCCCCGGATAAGACGACGCAGTTGGGGACGGCAAGCTTGTCTGAGAGTTACTCCACGCCCGAATCAGGAGTGGCGATGGTTAGTTTTCGGTTCAACAGCGGCCCATCGCACCTCACTGTGGAGCAGGCGCTCGCGCTGCGTACAGCGCTACTCGAACTGCATAAACGCGATTACGTTGGGATCTTTCTCGACCAATCCGGCGTCAAGGCGCTGACCGATGGCCATATCCGCGAGGCGCTGGAGATTGATCGCAACTTGATCACCGCGTCTCCGTCTGATGCCCTCCATCATTTGCATCTGGCGCGAGCTCTTCTTGAGGCTGGTATCGGAAGTGAAGCGCAGCAAGAGGCAAAGCGAGCTACCGAACTCGATCCCAAACTATCAGCAGCTTTTGCCACCCTTGCTTGGACTTTGGAACATAATGCGCTCGGTGAGAGATTCGGGAAGGGATTCGATCGTCCCGGAGCCATTGCGGCTTACAAGCACGCGATTGAGTTGGACCTGGAGGACAACGACACCCACTTCTCCCTTGCGATTCTCTATGAGTTCGACTCCAAGGGAACGCGATATGCAGATGACTCTGACATGTCTGCCGCGATCAAAGGTTACAAAGACCTGATTGATCTGAACAAGGACAAGGGCGATGACGCGCTCTCCCAGTATCGCGAAAACCTGATGTATGCGCTCTTGTATGCGAAACAGTTTGCGGAACTCGACAAGATGCTTGCCACCCAGCCCGCCACCAACTCGCATCGCGCCCTGGCCATCACCTCAGCAGCTGCTCAGAGGGGAACCGCTGCAGGAATCGCCGAGGCAGATCGAGGCAATAGCGCGTCGGTTGACAGGAATCAAAATCTTCGCCTTGCGGGCACGCAACTGGCGAACCTTCACATGTACGAGATGGCTGCTGAAGTCATGACCGCCGGCATGCAGGGTGGGGATGACGCTGCGACGGCCGCAAGGCAGATTGAGCTCTACAAAGGAATGAAGTCGATTTCGCTTGCGCCGTTTCCTGCAACCAATCCAGCTGTCCCGGTGCAGATCGGGGTTATCGGACTCCTGGCGGGAACGCTCAACCACGATCAGGCTGTAAACATGGTCAGCAAGCATGCTTACTCCTCGCCTGAATCGTTGGAGCGGGATGTCAGGAAGGATCTGGCTGGTATCGGATTCATGCGCCGGCTTGCTGAACGTTCGAACATGACTGAAAGCGTGCTTGTGGATCTGATTGCGGGAAACACGACGTTCTCGTCCAAGGGAGATGACGAACACGGTTGGGCGGTGCTCTCGCAGATTCCGGGCGCGGAGCCCGATCACTCCTTTGTAGTCAAGGAGGACGGAGCCTATCGCATCGTTGCGGGTGACAAAGACAACACCAACGACAATGTACCGGTAGGCAATGAAGTGCTGTGGTTACTCGACCACGGAAAATCGGTTGAGGCGAAAGCGCTCCTTGACTGGAAGCGCGACTTGACGCACAAGCAGGGAACCGACGATCCGTATGCGGGGCCGTTGCTTCCTCACTTCTGGACAATTGGTAGCTCCAAGCCAGGTGCGGATTCGCCTGAAGCAATGAGATTGGCCGGCATCTCTCTGCTGGCAGGCTCAATGGATGCAAAGCCATATCTTGCAGAAATCGCCGCGGACCGGGAAAAAGCTAGCGGTCAGCGCCAGACCGATCTGGACCTGCTCTTGGCCGTGAGTGCAATGAGTGCCGAGCAGCCCGCCATCGGCATGCCGGCTGCAAAGCGCCTCATGGAGCAGGAGCCGGATTCGATCCTTTCCCTCAATCTGGCTGGGCAAGGTTATGAGTTGCAAAACGACGCGGCCAGTTGGCAGGCGATGCTCGCTCCGCGGCTGGCCAGAAAGCCGGATGATCGCGACCTGCTCTCCGACCAGGCACAAGCGTACACGCTTGCGCACGACTTCAATGCTGCGCAGGCAACGCAACAGAAAGTTCTGGATTCCGGTAAAGCCGCCGGCAACGACTACAACACCTATGCATGGCTTGGCCTTTTCCACAACGATTTCGGCGATGACATTACCAAGGCGGCCCAGCAGTCAGTGCAGATAGGGAAAAACTCCGGCTTTGCTGAATTGCACACCCTGGCCTGCATCTACGCGGCGCAGGGCAAGACAACCGAAGCCACGCAAGTACTCCAGCAGGCAATGGATGCCGGAAACATGGCGGAGCCGAACTCCCCGGTCTGGTATGCGCTGGGACTCATCTATGAGCAGTACGGAGCGAAAAAGGCCGCACTCGACGCGTACAACCACGTTGAGGCTCACGAATTTGACGATCTCACTTACGTAGATCCTGTGTCCACCTACCTGCTGGCCCAAAGTCGAATTCATGAATTGACCAAATAGAGGTTGTCCAGGGTTGATTCGCCCGCCAGTGGCCCGATGAATTCGCAACGATTGGCATGTTGCCATAGCTGGCGATCGGGCCGATTCTCGCCTGTGAGCAATACAGACCAGACGCCAGCCTGTACCTAACGCGCATAATAGGAAGTGCTTGAGTGCAATTGTCCTCGGACGCGGGGCAATCTGCCCCGTAATTGAGCGCCCAATCCCCTCGGTTCTGGTTGTACGGCTCGGGACTGCGTTGACATTGTCAGAAAGCGAGTTGCGCCCAAGGATCCCCATCGGCGCTCCGTTTTCGTTGGCTTTTGATCGGCTCGCCACAATCACCGGTTAATCTCGAACCCCGGGTGGCGCTTCTCGGTGCTCATTTTTCGCACTCGCCAAACCGTTTAGAACAGGGGCTATCTCTTGAAGAACAGTGACATCCAAACTAATTTTGATTGTGCTGCATTCCTTGCCAACGCGGGCCTCGGTCGCAGAATCGTTGAAGTGGAGCCAAAGGAGACCTTCTTCACACAGGGTGCTCCTGCTGACACAATCTTCTATCTCCAAAAGGGCCGTGCAAAGCTCACAGTCGTCTCGCAGACCGGCAAGGAAGCGACCATAACAATCCTCTCCACCGGTGACTTCGTAGGCGAGGAATCGCTTGCGTCCATACCCGGGCTCCGCCTGGCCACAGCCTCGGCGGTCAACACCTGCACGGCGCTCAAGATCACAAGGGATGAGATGACCCGCGTGATGCATGACCAGCCCACCTTCGCTGACCTCTTTCTGAAATTCATGTTGGCCCGCAGCATGCGCACCCAGGCCGACCTTGTCGATCAGCTATTCAACTCCAGTGAGAAGCGCTTGGCCCGTATTCTCCTACTCATGGCCGAGTTTGCCAAACCTGGAGACCGGCAAACCTTCATTCCGCCGATCTCACAGGAGACTCTCGCGGAAATGATCGGCACCACNNAATGTGGTCCTGCTCAATCAATTTCCTGACGGCGACTCACACAAGCCGGAAATTCCGATTATGAAAGCGCTCCTGAAGCCCGTCATTCCGCTGGTTGAGACTGTAATTAAACCAGTCATACCCATCGTCAAGAAGATCCTGAAGCCTGTCATTCCGGTCGTCGGAGCGATTAGGCGCAAATTGTTGGTTGAAAAGGTCTAGCTCCTCAAGATTGCAATGCGCGGCAAGGCCATCTCCTGGAACTGTAGATATTCCTCTAAACAGTTCCCAATCGAATCTTGATATCTAAGCCCGGCATTGACGCACACGCCTTCACGCCTGGACATTTCCCAGGCGTCAACTGCAGTAGCATGTAAACCGCTGATTGTATTGGTCGGGGAGAGAGGATTNNGCGCGTGTGACCCCTTGATTGCGCTTCGACAAGTGTAGCAGAATCCGGGGTCCCGCGTGGCCCCTTCACGCCAGCCACGCAAGCCCAAACCTGATCGCTTTTAGTCGCTCTTCCCTGCGTTCTTATCCAGCGACGCGGGCAAGTCAAGCGCCACCATTGCAAATCGAGTCATGCCATCCTTCGGTTCTTCAAAACCTACAATGTGCTGGCGGTGCTTGGAGCCGGCCTTCAGTTCAAGGCTGTCTTTGCCTGTTCCATAGTCCTTGCGGTCGATCTTCACGCTCGCGTTGTGGTCGTTGTCCTCGCATGTCAGCCCCTCAGACGTCTGCGTCGGGGTGCCAACCGGAATATTGGATTGGCAGGTAATCACGTCTCCGTAGCGGGCCAGCGCCTTCTTGTAGAAAGCAGTCACTTTGTCTTCGGAATCCGACGTCTGATAGGACACCGCACGCACCCGNNCCCGCAGTTCCCACTCGCCAAACCCAAGGTGTATATCTGCAGACTTGTGATTTTCGTCGTCTTTCACTGGCTCTGCGCCAGGATAAACCGGCAGTCCCAGGTCCGCCGCTGTGGTCTGGTCGGTGTTCACATGCACTCCACCAAATGGCGTATCAACCTGGACGTTCTTATCCTCGCCGTTCGAGCCCTTGTCGACATGCACCCTGCATCCCGCAAGTCCAGCGGCCAATCCCAGGCCGATAAGCAAACTTGTCGCATCTAAAATCCTGTTGCGGATCATCGCAATCGCCCTCTTGCCCTGTTATACGCCCCCGCTTGCTGAAAGGTTCCTGAAATCGCGCTGCTCCGGACGTCTCAACCCAGTCTATCTGGCGCTGCTTCATTCCCGCCGCAACCTCACCGGTCCCCGTCATGCCCCAGGATCTTCGCAAACAGCAGAAACACCAGAGCCGCCGGCGAATAGCCTCCTGGATCGGGCTGCGTAAACTCGCCCGTCTGCGGGTCTATCTGCTGCCTGAACTCTCCATGCCGCAAGATCGCTTGGCACCACTGCATCATCAGGTGGTTCATCTCCGCCTGCTTGCCGTAGTGCTCCATCCACCGCGGAGCCCGTAGAGCAGTCAGCGCCTGCGACGCGCCGCCCCACGAGTTCCGCGGAATCGGTCGAACAAATGTCGGATCGTCCTGCGCAATGCTCGACAGCGGATACGGGGCCCAGAACGCCTTCGGGTTGTGCAGTTGGCGACTCCAGACCGCCTCAAAAATTGCCTTGTCGCGCACCTGGAAAAGATCCAGAACAAGCTCGCCCAGCACACGGCTCATCACGTCGGATCGAACCCTGACAAACTGCCCCTGAGCATCCAGATCGTAGAACGCAGCATCCTCCGACGAATAAAGCTTGTCAAGAATCAGCTTGCGAATCGTCTCTGCATCCGCCAGCCATCGCGCTGCTTCGTCCGTCTTGCCCAGTGCCTTGGCCATCGCTGCCAACGCAATCCGTCCGCCATAAACCGTGGCTGAAAGATCAGGGCAGAGCCGCGGCAGACTGGCCAGCGGCGGCCACTNNCGTGCATCCGCGTCCGGGCAGCGGTTGGGAATCCCACTCCACCGCGGACTGTTGTCGTGGCCTGTGTCGTAGGTGCAGAACCCCTCCACCAGCCCCGTCTTGCGCGTATCGCGATATTGCCGCAGCCACGCATCCCACCTGCTGCACCCGCTGTATGCCGCGGCCAGTAACTCCTCATCGCCTGTCATCTGCACCAACTCCCATGCAGTGGCAGCGATGGGCACCACCATCTGAATCTGCCCGAAACCATTCTCCGTAGTCTTCACGCTCGCCGGCAGTTGACCGTCCGGCCGTTGTAACGCAAAAAACGCCATGTGGTTGTTGCGTGCCGCGGCCACCGGAGTCGTGACTGGCGTCGCTGAATCCTGGCCGGCCTTAACCGCAATCAACTTGCCGAGCGTCGCATACACCAGCCCTTCGTGCGGCCCGCACTCCTGCCAGATCCCCTGATAGGTGCTCCCTTCAAACAGAACGGGCCGCGAGTAGCCTGGAACGGTGCGGATATTCGCAGCAAGCACAGCGATCGCCGCATCCCAGGTCCGCTTCCACGCGGGGTCGCCAGCTGAAAATACCGGAAACTCCAACTCGTGACGCGGCGTCGCCGCCGCCTGCGTCGCTCCGTCTTGCGCAAAGATTTCGATTGGGTGGATTGCGAGCGCCGCGCCGGCAGCCTTTGCGGCCCCGGCCAAAAAACGTCTGCGGCTTTGCATCGACGCTGCAGGCATTGAGACCTCTGCCTCAGTGCGTCCCGTGGCCGTCTTCCTTGGTGCTGGTCGCAAACAGAATTGCTGCCACAAACACGACGATGATCACCGGAACCACAAAGAATGGGGAAGTAATGTCCATAGCGCAATCTCCTACTCGCTAGACTACCAAAGAACTGAGGCCTCAGTTTCTGCGCCCCTCTCCAAAGACTGTCATCCTGAGCAGAGCGCAGCGGAGTCGCAGAACCTGCGGCTGTCCTTCTGCCGGCTGCCCCATCCTTGGCGCGCGCTTTATGCCAAGGATGGGAATCCACAACAACCACAACCCCTACTCTCTCGGCCCCCGATTCGCGTAGTCCACCCGGATCGTCAAAATCTCAAACGGATGAATCGGCACCTTCACCACATCACCCGTAACCGCCAGCGCCGCACCTTCCGGCACCTCCATCATGTTGGTCACGGTTGCGCCCTTCGCCCCCGGCGGCACATGAAACTCCGCCGTCGACTCCTTCCCCGCCCACTCATACACGCGGAAAATCAGGCCATTCGCATCCTCAGCCTTCTTCACAGCCGTCAGCACCACGTTCTCCGGCGAGACCGAAGCAAACGAGTGCTCCGCCGGCAGCGTTCCCGCATGCGCCGTCGTCACCACCGCGGTTAAGGGATAGTTGTACTCATATCCATGCCGCACCGTCAGCGCATCCATCCACGTCCCCGCATGCGGATACAGCGCGTAGTGAAAATGATGATGCCCCATGTCTGCCTCGGCATCGGGCCACTTCGGCGAGCGCAGCAGCGTCAGCCGCAGCACGTTCCCCGCCGCGTCGTACCCATACTTCGAGTCATTGATCACGCTCAGCCCGTGGATCTTGCCTTCGCCCCCAGGACCAGAGAGGTCCGCCCAGCGCATTGCCTCCACTTCAAACTGCGCTTTCTCCCACGAGTTGTTCCGTGTAGTCGGCCTGTCGATCGTCCCATAAGGGATCTCGTAAGTGGCAAACGGCCCCGAAGCCGCCAGCGGAAACGCCGCCTTCAGCAGCACATGCGACTCATGCCAGTCGATCTCGTTGTCGATGTCGACCATGCCGGAGTCCTTCGGAATACTGATGGTCTGGACGAATTTCGAATTTTGCCAGCTGCGAACGACCTTAATCTTCGGGGTAGTTGTGTTCTCTCCAAGAAGCTCGACTGAATCAGCCTTATCAAGCCGCACTGGAGCCTGATCTAGCGTCCCAGGGTCAATGTTCCAGGCGTCGTAATCCTTGGGCGTGTCTTTAAACGCCTGAAGTTCATTGCCGCAGGCGCCTTGCGCCAAGGCCTCGTACTCCGTTCCCCCGTGACTGCCAGTCAGTTGCAGATGTGTGATACACCCCGTCTTTTTGTCGACTTCAACAGCAACACCCTTCCCACTGATTTGAAATGCATCGGGTGAGCCTGCCTCACCGGATTCCACCAAGACGCCGTGCTGTGCCGCGATGATTCTCACTACCCTATATCCGAGTGCCGGCACATCTGATACATGAAACGTCACTTCAGCGATCCCCGTCTTTTCGTCCAGGCTCGAATCTAGAGGGACGCTGAGCTTGTTCTTTTCGAGTGGATCGGATACGAATAGCCCGGTCCGGCCTGTCTCCGGAAGCTGCACCTGCACGCGCACATCGCCAGACCGCGCCCAGCCTAGCGGATTGTAGATCAGCACCGGAATCCCTTTTCCACTTGTGTTAGCCTTCTGCGCCACCGTCCCCAGCGCCCCAGACCCAATCTCATTCGTCGACCAGCGCACCACGTCGTAATCCTTCTGCGCGTCCTTATAGATCACCCCAATCCCCGACCCCGCCGCCAGATCGTGGAACTGGTTGAACAGCACCTTCTTCCAATCCTCCGTCAATTCCGCGCCCGGATACTCGCGCCCATCCAGCCAAGCCAGCGATGCCCACTTCTCAGCGTTGAGCACTTCCACCTCAGCCTGTCGCATATTCCGCTTGTGGTTGGCCTGCGTAGTCATCACCCCGCGGTGATACTCAAAATAAAGCTCGCTCTTCCACGTCGGAATATCCACCTTGTCCTCGACAACTGGCGGTGGCATGTACCCTTTCGCAATCGACTGGTAATTCCACTCCTTGCTCTCCGGTGCAATCTGCTTCTCAATCGAAGAGAAGAAGCTCTGCGCCGTTCCCCACTCATACTTGGGCGTAATATGGTCGGGCCCCGTCCAATGGAATCCGTTGTCGAGAATCGCTCTCGTGGGTCCACCTCCATGATCGCCAATCCCGTAGAGATCCATCATCTCCATCTCGCCCGTAGCCCGCCCTCGCGCCGCCACCAGGTCGCTGGCAAGTCGGTTGGGATTCATGTTCAGGTTCACGTAATCGTGCGGAAAGTAAGCCAGCACCTTCGACCCGTCCGGCGACTCCCACCAGAACAGCTTGAACGGTAGCTGATTCGTGTCGTTCCACGTCATCTTCTGCGTGACGAAATAATCAACGCCGCTCTTCTTATAGATTTGCGGTAACTGCCATGTATACCCAAACGAATCCGGGTTCCATCCAATCCGTACATCCACGCCGTACGCCTGCTTGTACCACCGCTTGCCCACCAGCAACTGCCGCACCAGGCTTTCGCCATCCGGCATATTCAGGTCAGGCTCCACCCACATCCCGCCTACAACCTCCCAGCGCCCCTCCTTGATCCGCTGCGCAATCCCCGCATTCATGTCGGGATACTTCTGCGCCAGCCACTCGTTGTAAGCCGCGGCCGACTGCGTGTAGGTGTATTGCGGATACTCATACATCAGTTGCAGCGCCGTCCCAAACGTCCGCTTCACCACGTCCACTGTTTCAGTCCACGGCCACAGCCATGCCGCATCAATATGTGCATTGCCGGTCAAATGGAACGTAGCCTGCTGCAGCAGCGGCTTCAACGCTTCAAGCTTCTCGCGCGATGCCTTCAGGCTGACATCGAATTTGTTCCGGTCGTGTGCATCCAATGCAGCCAGATCCACCGCCTGGATCGAGATGTTCAATGTGCTTAATTTCTCTGCGTCCCCCGGCGCAAGCGAGGGCAGCAACTCCGCCGCGGTCAGAAATTCAAGACGCAGGTCCTCAGGATTCGGCCGTCCTTCGGGAAAATCGATCCGCAGCGTCGCCCCGCGAAAGCTCTTCGTGTCCACCGTGTGCAGCAGCTTCACCGCTACCGTCACCTGGTCGCCCGGCTTCGCGCTGTCGAACAGAACAATCGGCTCCAGGTCGTCGCCCATCGCCACGCGCCGCCCGTTGAAGTAGAGAATCTCCGGCATCGGTCCATTCGCTTCCGCATGAAACTGGAACCAGATTCGCGCCCCGGTCAGGTCATAGCCGTTCAACGTCGCCGGAACCTGGTACGTCTGCCTGAACCACACGGCTTCATTAGGGGCTTTGTCCCGAACAGCAATCGGCTGCCAACCGCTCTCGTCCAGGCCCACCGCCTCGCCGTGCGCCAGGTCTCCGGCGTGCATCTTCCACGCCCTATCCGGCAACTCGCGCAGTTCGGACAGCCGCTCGATCACCGCACGCGACGCCGGCGCCAGCCCGGCGCCAATCTTGGCTGCGTCGGCAGCGCTCTGAGCTCCGCTATGGCCCGTGAAGAGGAACATTGCAGCGAATACGAAAAGCAGTGCGGATAAACGATAGCGAAATTTCGAAACAGATGTCATGGCATGAAAACCCTCCGCAGCATAGTAAGCCATCTGGCCGTCATCTGGCCGTCGAAATTCCTGCATAGCCCCAGCTGTCGCCGATCTAAAACAAGGTCAATTTCGCTTCGGTATGCGGTGTTTATCCGAAGGGAGGCGGGGTTTCAACCCCCGCACAACGTCAACATGATCGACGCGGGCTTGAGCCGTGGAGCGGCCAATTCGTTCTAACCGATGAACTCCAAATTCAACCAGTCACTTGGCCGCTTCATTCTGCTCCAGGTACTCCACATACCCCAGCAAAGCGCCCCAATGATAAAACCGGTCGCTGCTTGTCACGTCGTCCCCCGTCCCGGTTATTGCGTTGTAATTCTCATGCACATGCTTCTTCTCCCTCCAATCCTTCAAAAACAAGTTATAAGACTTCTGCGCAAACTCCTTTCTAACTTTCGCGTCATCGTAGTTAGCCAGCCCAAGATAGATCAGATAGTTCATCGGCCCCCAGATTCGTCCGCGCCAGTAGTTCTGGTCGTGAAATGCCGCATCGTTGCGCTCAATCGATGGAATAACCCACTCGCCCCAGAACTCATCCGTATTCAGCAGGTGCTTCTCGACGATCCTCTTCGCCTGGTCCGGCGTCGCCGCGAGCGCCAGCATGGGATAGAGGTTAGTCGGAGATAGCCGAAGGCCTGATTCTCCGGTGACCAAATCCTTGTTCAGAAAGATGCCCGCCTTCTCATCCCACATTGTCGCCAGCTTTGTCCTGTACTGTGCGCCGCGCTCACGCAGCTCCCTGGCTTCTTCCGTCTTGGCCAAAGTATCGGCTATCTCCGCCAGCGCGTCGCAATCCGCGACATACATGCTCATAAGTCCCACGTCGGCAACCTCAAGAAGGTGCGACTGCGAGTCATAACTCGCGCCGTCGTACATGGGGCTGTTATCCAGACCCGATTCGTAGATAGCTCCCTGCGCGGTTCCCTCCGAGCCGTCGTCGGGGTTGCTCTTCGGAGTGTGCCCGTCGCTGCCCCATGCAAGATACCCATTTACGTCGCGGTGCTTCGCCCACCATCGATTCCAACTGAGCAGCGGCTGAAATGTCTCTTCCAGAAGCCATCGGTCATGAAATCTTTTGTACAAACCCAGCACCGTGATCGCTCCAACTGGCGGTTCCGAACGGTCAAAGCTCTTCCACCCTGGCCGCGCATAGTTGGGCACAAAGCCTTCCGGCGTCTCCTCCCGAAGAATCTCCACTGCGTTTGCGTAAGCCAGGTCGCGGTCTCCCACTGAGGCCAACGTCGCCGCAAAAAACGTGTCCCAGTCAAACAGCACGTAGCCGCCCCAGCCCACGCTCCACACCCGGCTCACCGGTGAGATCACCCGATTCTTGTCCGGCTCGTAAATCGTGTCCCATCCCAGCGTCGTCTCGATCGCGTCCACAATGGGTCCAGTCTCGCCGCGGCTCGCAATCGAGGCGCGGTACCCCTTCTCGCCTTGCGCAATGACCGCCTGAATCTCCTCAAGAGTTCTGCGCTTCCCCGTGCTCATGCCCACTGGCTGTGTTAAATCGGAGGCAAAGTAAGCACCAGCGACGTGCAGATTCATCTCTGAGCTCCCAGGCTCTGAGCCACCAGGCGCCGTCGTGCATGTGCAGTGGATCTTGAGCATGTTTCGATTTCCGAAGTCCGCCAGGATCTCGTCGAAGTCGACTACGCTACTCATTGCAAACCCAGGATGGTTCCACAGAAAGTTCACCGAAAACACCACTGTCGGAGGGATTCTTTTAGCAGCCGTAGAACCAAGCGGGCTCACCAGCAACACCAGATCATTGCCGTTGTGAGCGCTCTGAATACGCCAGCTTTCTCCCTTCCAGTCGATGCGCAGGTCGGTATAGCTTCCATCCCATGAATGCGGGCCGGGAGTTACCACCTCCGCGCCCTGATCCATACGCCCTATTAACGCATCGCCCAGAAAGCGGTCGTCGTCAAGTGATGTGCTGTGCTTCATGCCAACGTGAATCGCCAGCCCCTCAGGCAATAGAACCTGCGTAGCANNCAACACTGTGTACATCCCACGTATTCCACCCGCGCGCAAGCCGTTGTTGCACTCCTTCATATTCCGATGAACGCGGATCAGCCGTTCCTTGAACCCACTGTGCGTTCAGGACGAGAGCCGCTCCCAGCACAATCGTCCCGCATGCCACGAGCCTGTTCATCCTCATCTCCCCCGAGCCCCTGTTCCCTAATCCCTATTCCCTCGGCGCCTTCGGTGCCTCATACCCACCCGCCATCCACAACGTAGCTTTGATTCGTAATCGCGCTCGAGTCGTCGGCGCCCAGAAACAGCANNCAGCACCAGCCGCGCCACGTCCTCTGGCAATAGGTCCCGCTTCAACGCCTGGCTGGCCATGATCTCCGCTCTGTATGCCGGTGTATACCAAAGCTGTTGCTGTCGCTCCGTGGCAATCGCGCCGGGCAGCACCGCGTTCACGCGGATGTTGTCCTTACCCAACTCGTGAGCCAACGTCCGCGTCAGTCCGACGATGGCTGCCTTGGCCGCAATGTAAAGCGGAACACCCGTCGATGGGATGATCCAGGAAATCGAAGACATATTAATGATGGAGCCCCGCCCAGCCCTGCGCATTGCCGGCAACACAGCCTGTATACAGAAGAAATAGTGCTTAAGGTTTAGCTGCATGCAATGCTCCCAATACTCCGGCGTCACATCTTCGATCGTGTGCCGCTGATCGTTGGCAGCGTTATTCACCAGCACATNNTGCTGATGCCGGCGTTATTCACCAGCACATCCACCGCGCCCCAGCGGTCCAGCACCTGCTCCACCGCACTCCTCAGCGCCGCAATATCTGTCAGGTCACAATGCAGGTAGAGCGGGGCAGGACATCCCTCTTCGGTCAGTTCCTCAACCAGCCGCCCAGCCGCCTCGTCCTGAATGTCGAGGAATGCAACCCGCGACCCTTGGCGGCAAAAATGGGCCACAATCGACTCGCCAATTCCCGTTGCTCCGCCGGTCACAAGCACCACCCGGCTCTCAAGGCTCGGATAATGGCCAAACTTGGTTCCGCCGTTCTGCATCGCCATCTGCTCCTCACCGCGGTCGCTCTGCGCCAGCTCTTGCGTTAGCGCAAACCCGTAACTGCAATCAAAACACCACTCAGCGGTCGCCACTCACTATACAACCTGCGCGGGAAACGCCGCCCAATCGCTCCTGCCAGCCAAGCCGCATTCAGCTTTTGAAACCTCCGCGTAAACCACCTGTCCCAGACATTCATCTCTCATCTCACTTTATGGGACGGCGTCTCCTTTCGTAGGAGCAAACTGATGTATGGGCCGTTTTCCCAGAGCGAAGCTCCCCCTTGAGTTTCCTCATTTCCATTTCGGCCTTTAAACTTGCAGGGGCACTCCATCTGGGCTGCTCGCCAAGTGGCGTGATAGTCCAACAATTTCGATTGTGGCGCCGTTTCGACGGGTGCGAGATCCCTCGATTCTAGGCGCTAACGGCCACGGCGATGGGATTGACAACAGATTTGGGCTCAAAAGAGAGGGATTCATGACGGTTGCTGCGCGTTATCCAGGCATTCGTATCACTGCAAACGGAAACCAGCTTGTCTCTTACCATACTGAGACGCGGATCGCCGATGCCGGCGTGTTCTATCCCATCACGCCTTCCACTGAGGGCGGCGAGCTCTTCCAGCAGGCCTATGCCGAAGGACATCTCAACGTCTTCGGCCACAACACCATCGCCATCGAGACGGAAGGTGAACACGCGGCCCAGGGCGGTGCAATCGCCCATTCAGTTTGCGGCAAGCGCGTCGTCAACTTCACTTCAGGCCAGGGCGTTGTGTATGGAGTGGAACAGTACTACCACGCGCCAGGAAAAGGCAGCACTATGGTGCTCGAAGTCGGCGCGCGCGCCCTTACCAAACATGCCCTCAATGTGCATTGCGGCCACGACGATATATATGGTGCCCTCGACACCGGCTGGATCATGCTCTTCGGCAAGGACGCACAGCAGGCCGCTGATCAGGCCCTCATCCTCCGTCGCGTCACCGAGCTCTCGCTCACTCCCGGCATGAACATCATGGATGGCTTCCTCACCAGCCACCTTGAGCGTACCTTTTATAAGCACGAGTCTGAACTGATTCGCGAATATCTGGGCTCCTCTGAAGACATCATCGATTGCCCCACTGAAGCGCAGCGCGTTCTCTTTGGACCCACCCGCCGCCGCGTTCCTAAGATGATGGACCTCACCAATCCCATCCTCCTTGGCCCCGTGCAAAATCAAGAGCACTACATGCAGGGCATCGTGGCTCGCCGCAACAACTTCGCCGAGCCCATCCTTGAATTCCTTGAAGCGGCATACAAGGACTTTGGTGAGCTCACCGGCCGCCATTACGGCCTCATCTCTGAGTACAAGACGAGCGACACTGACACCGTCTTCGTCTCCCTCGGCTCCGCCGCTGAAAACATCGAGGCTGCGGTCGATTACCTCCGCGAGACGCGCGGCATCACCGTCGGCTCCATCCACGTCAACGTCATTCGTCCCTTCCCTGAAGCTGCCATCGTTGCCGCCCTCAAGGGCAAGAAGAACGTCATCATCCTCGAGCGCACTGACGAAGCTCTCTCCGGCGACAACCCACTCGGCCGCGACATCCGCACCGCTCTCTCCAAGGCCATTCAAACTGAAGGTCACCCCGCCCGGGAAGGCCTGCCCGCCCTGGCCATGAATGAAGTGCCTCACATCTACTCCGGCACCTACGGCCTCGGCTCGCGCGATTTCCGCCCTGAGCACGTCATCGGCGCATACGAGTTCGCCACCGCCGACCGCCCCCGTCAGGACGGCAAGCGCGCCAGCGACGGCGTCTCCTTCTTTGTCCTCGGCATTGACCACCCCTACAGCGTCGTTGGCGAAGAAACGCCCTCCCTGCTGCCTGAAGGCGCAGTCGCCGTCCGCTTCCACTCCATCGGCGGCTGGGGCGCCATCACCACCGGCAAGAACCTTGGCGCAATCATCGGCGACCTCAATGACCTGCTCTACGAGCGCGACGGCCTCAAAGACGATCTAGGCAATCCCAAGGAAGTCATTCACGTCAGCGCCAACCCCAAGTACGGCTCAGAGAAGAAGGGCGCGCCCACCAGCTACTTCATGGTCGCCGCCAAAGATCGTATCCGCGTCAACTGCGATCTCCGCCACGTTACCGTCGTTCTCTGTTGCGATCCCAAGGCCTTCACCCACTGCAACCCGCTCGATGGCATGGCCGAAGGCGGAAGCCTTGTCTGGGAATCCGATGAAGAGGGCGAGCAGGCATGGGAGCGTCTCCCTCAGTGGGCCCGCAAGCAGATCATCGACAAGAACATTCGCGTCTTCACCCTCCCCGGCTTCTCCATCGCCAAGAAGGCCACCGACCGCGGCGATCTCCAACTCCGCATGCAGGGCAACGCCTTCCTCGGCGCATTCTTCGCCGTCAGCAGCCTGCTCAACGAGTTCGGCATCACCCAGGAGCAATACCGCGAAGTCGTCTACAAGCAGTACGTCAAGAAGTTCGGCAAGCTCGGCGAGGCTGTTGTCGCTTCCAATATGGAAGTCATGACCCAGGGCTTTGATCAGGTGAAGGAGATCAAGATCGGCGCGCTTGCCGCGGCCGACCGCTCCAGCCTCCGCGGCGTAGCTCTTCTCCCCATTCTTGAGCTCGCCACCGCTGGAGGTGCATCCTGCGGCTGCCGTTCCACACCTACTCCCGCCGGCCAGGGCCCGCGCACACCCATCAGCCGGGTCGCCGACTTCGATGCCCAGTTCCGCTCGTCGTATGGTTATGACCAGCCCGCCACGCCACTCTCGGCCATGGGCGTCATCGCTGCAGCCACAGGCGACACTGCTTCCAAATACGTTGCTCGCCGCGAAACCCCTCTCTACATTCCAGAGAACTGCACCCAATGCATGGAGTGCATCTCGGTCTGCCCGGATACTGCGCTGCCCAACTGCTCGCAGGACCTCAGCACCCTGCTTACCACCGCTGTCTCTTACTACATCGCCGACCCGGTAGATCGTTCCAAGCTGATGCGCGTCTTGCCCGAAATCGAAAAGCAAACACGCCAGCGGATGGTCGCCGAGATGAAGACCGGCACGCCCCTGCCCACCATCTTGAGTGAAGTAACTGACGCACTCGCCGCTTCTGGCACCGCGGACTTCTCTCAGCAGTCCAAGCAACAGTTCTTTGACATCATCGCCAAGGTCCCAATGGCCTACCAGAAGGTGAACGCCATCTTCTCCTCGCCGGAACGCAAGAACCCCGGTTCAGGCGGCATCTTCTCCATCTTCGTCAGCGATCTCTGCAAGGGCTGCGCTGCCTGCGTCACCGCCTGTGGCGACCATGACGCCCTCCGCATGGTTGCCGAAACTGAAGAAGTCAATGCCGAGCACGAAACCGGCACCGGCTTCCTCGATCTGCTGCCAGACACATCGCAAAAGTTCCTCGGCCTCTTCAACGCGGCCAACCCCGCGGACTCCAAGACCGCCACGCTGCGCAACATGCTCATGGTCCGCACCAACTACGACGCGCTCGTAGCCGGTGACGGTGCCTGCGCCGGCTGCGGTGAAAAAAGCGTTCTCCGCTCCATCGCCGCGGTCACTGAGGCTTACATGCGCCCCGTCTTCCACGCCAAGAGCGACCGATTTGTTCTCAAGGCAGGTGAACTCGAAAAGACTGGTGTTGCCAAGCTTGCCGCACTCAAAGACCGCAACCCCGGCGAGTACGCTCTTCTCCGCCAGGCTATTGCGCATCTTGTCCTTGGCCTTGGTGGTGAAGACATTCCTGACACCCAGGACCGCATCGCTGCCTACGAAGCCGACCACGGCCCCATCACCGACGCTCAGTTGGTCGAGGCCATCGCCGCTGTCCTGCTCACTGAAGCCTTCAATCACAAGAACCTGCAACCCATCGACGGCCGCCTCGCCAACGGCATGAGCGTGATGGCCATGGCCGCCCACACTGGTTGCAACACTGTCTACGGTTCCACGGCTCCCAACAATCCCCACCCCTACCCGTGGATGAACTCGCTCTTCCAGGACGGCGTCACCGTCGGCTGGCTCATGGGTGAGAGCTTCATCGTCGACCACGCGCGCCGCTCCGTGATTCCCGAGCGCCTCGCCGACATCCTCCTCACTAAAGAAACTGCTGTCATTGACGACCAGGAGTATTACAACCTCGCCCACTTCACTGACGCCCTCATGACCGATCAGGAGATCGTTGAACTCCCCAAGGTCTGGGTCGTCGGCGGCGATGGCGGCATGGGCGATATCGGCTACCAGAACATGTCCAAGGTGATCCTGCAGAACCGGCCCAACATCAAGGTACTGATGCTCGATACGCAGGTGTATTCAAACACGGGCGGCCAGAACAGTGACTCGACACCCATGCTTGGCGGCAACGACATGAACGTCTTCGGCGCGGCCACGCAGGGCAAGAATACTGAGAAGAAGACGGTCGCTGAGACCTTCCTCGCCGGTCACGGTTCGCCGTTCGTCGGTCAGGTCTCCATGGCCAACGCTCCCAAGCTCTACCGCTCAATTCTCGATGGCCTCGAATATCGCGGAACCTCCTTCATCCAGGCCTTCACCACTTGCCAGCCTGAGCACGGCGTCCCCGACGATATGGCCCTCCACCAGGCACAGCGCGTCCGCGATAGCCGCGGCGCACCGGAGTTTGTCTTCAACCCCCGCCTCGGCGAAACCTATCAGGAAGCTCTCGACCTCAAGGGCAACCCGTCCATCGATCTGGATTGGTACGAGACCAAGTCCAAAACCACTGGCGAACCGCAGCGCTACACCGTCGCCCACTGGTGCACCACTGAAGCCCGTTTCCGCAACCACCTCAAGAAGCTCAAGCCCGAGGCCGCGGCCAAGCTCATCCACCTCGACAACATGCTGGTTCGCATCACCCAGCAGGACGTTGTCTATCGTCGCTACCTCGANNTATCTGATCCCCGGCCACCGCGCCTTCATCCCCGACTTCGGCGTGTACATCACCTGGGAAGAAGACGGTAAGGTCGAGTACCGCGCCCTCAGCCGTCAACTGGTCATGTTCTGCGTAGAACGCCGCAAAGCCTGGCGTCTCCTGCAGTCCAAGGCCGGCGTCGTCAACAACGAGTACGCCGCCCAGCGCGCCATCCTCGCCGATGTCGACTCCGGCAAACTCCCGTTGGCAGAGTTCCTCGCCAACGCCCGCGAAATCCTCAACGAAAAGGTCTCCGGCGGGGTCCTGGCCAAAGCTTGACAGCCAACGGACATCTGCCGGCCGACTCGCCAGATGTCCTGAAGGGTACGGGCTTCAGCCCGTACATTCAACTCAACAAATCCCAGAAAGACACCGAACGCGGACCGCAAGGTCCGCGTTCTTATTTTGCAATGAGCCGCCTGCTCTAATTCCCTCTAATACACAGTCACCGTAACCTGCTGCGTCGATCGTCCAAACTGGTTTGTCGAATTCAACGTATAGGTCGTCGTCACAGTCGGCGTTACCGTCTGGCTTCCCCCGCGCACGGGCCCCCCCACGTCGATAAAGTCATACGAGTCGCCAGTCACAGTCCAATTCAGCGTCACAGCAGTCCCCACGGCTACGTTGCTCTGCGATGCCGTAAAGCTGCTGATGGTCGGCGCCGGCCCCGTCGGCGCGGTCGCGCCGTCGTATTCCGTTCCCATCTGGATCACGTCAAACTGCGACGCATTCACAGTCTTCAACGCGTCCAAATCGTTATCATCCCAGCGAGCATCCGTAGCTCCCTGGAAGTACATGTCGCTGCCGTTATCCGCAACAATCAAGCCGTACTGCTGCATCGCTTTCAAAATCACCTGGTTGTTCGCACTGAACCCGGAGATGTCGAAGCTCGCCCTCAGCCTAAGCCGCATGCCTATCACGTTCTGGGTGCTTGAACTGTTTCCTGCCGCGTGTGTTGCCGGCGCTACAAAGTATCCGCCGTTCACATCGTTCCTTGTGTGCGCCACCGTCATGCGAATCGCATGATTGATCGCTCCCGCGACCACCTCGTCGAATCGCACAAGTCCCGGAAAGATGGGCAACCCGGCCGCGTCTGCTGAGGTCCACCCATACGGGCGCCGTTCGCTCCTCGTTAAATCCCAGGTCGCACCATTCGCCGCGGTCCACACACCATTGCACCGCTGCGTTTCCCAGGTTTCATAAAGCCAGCATTTGGCCTTGTCCAGCACAAGCAGGTGATTATCGCCGTTACCGGTGCAGTCCGCAGGGAAACCCTCAATCGGTGCCGTGATCGGAATCGGATACGGCATGATGTCACTCTCTGATGGATAAGTCGTCATCGTAATATCAACGCCCGGCGTCAGGCTCGAGTCCACCACGACGTAGGGAATTCCGTAGCCATCGATGAGTGTGCCGAAGTCCGGATGCAGATTGCTTCCCGACAATGCAGAGATGATGGTTGCCGAGTTCGAATCCACCGGCGCAGAGGCAATATTCGTATTCCACAAATCGGTGGATGGAAACGGCACAAAGCCGTTCAGACTCGCGCCGTTCCCCGTGCTCATGTTCCCGCAGGACGCCCCCACCGTTGCCGGATCCACCACGATGTTCAGATCCGTCGTCGCCGACTGCGCCGTGGGCTGCGTCGAGTCTGTCACCGTAAACACAACTGCCGTCGTCCCCACCGAGCTTTGCGCTGGTGTACCGGTAATCGCACCCGTCGAAGCATTGATCGAGAGCCCGCTTGGCAAATTGCTCGCGTTAAAAGTGTACGGAGTGGTGCCGCCCGTAGCCGCTATTCCTCCGCCATACGTGCTGCCCGCCGTCCCATCCGGCAGAGAAGTCGTCGTGATCGTCAGCGTGCTCGGCGCAACCACCGCAGCGGCAATCGTGATGTTCAAACTCGCCGTCGCCGTTTGCGGCGTTGGCTGGCCAGCATCCGTCACTGTCACAGCTACGGATGTCGTTCCCACGGCACTTTGCCCCGGCGAACCCGTGATCGCCCCCGTCGAATGATTGATCGACAGGCCGCTCGGCAGGTTGCTTGCACTGAATGTGTACGGAGTCGTGCCTCCTGAAGCCGCAATCGCGCCGCTATATGCTGTGCCCGCCGTCCCACCGGGCAGAGAAGTCGTCGTGATCGTCAGCGTACTCGGCGCAACCACCGCAGCGGCAATCGTGGTGCTCAAATTAGCCGTGGTCGATTCTGCCGTCGGCTGCGTCGAGTCCCTCACCTCGACAGTCACAGTACTTGTTCCCACGGCGCTTGCCGCCGGAATCCCAGTCACTGCGCCAGTTGTATTGTTGATTGACAGGCCATTCGGCAGATTGCTTGCGCTGTATGTGTACGGAGAAGTGCCGCCAGTAGCCGCAACTGCACTGCTATACGCGCTCCCCGCCGTCCCTGTGGCAAGGGTCGTCTGCGCGATGGCCAGCTTGCTGCTTGGCTGCAGCGGATTCCCTGTAAGAACGAAGACAGAATTGCAGCCCGCAAGCAACAGCGCCGCTCCTGCCATCAACAGCTTGGCATATCTCCGATTGTCGGCGCCCTGTCGCTCCATCGTTCCGGCTCCGTCTCATCCAGATCGAATATCGCCCAAATTCGGGCTGCCGAACATCAGATGTCAAGTTCTCGAGCACCCTCGCTCCGGAATCAACCGCGGACGCGGCGCTCTCGGTTACCTGACTCGATCACAGGTTAGCGCGCGCAGGTTTGCAGGTATATGCAAGCTTCTGAACGCGCCAAACTTTGGTAAGGGTATGTCCGTAAAATGAGCCGCATTATCAATTTGGAATTCTGCCGAGTCTGTCCGAAAAGGCAGTTCTATCAAAAACGGCCGCCATCATGAGCAACCAATCAGCGGTAGTCAACCTGAGCGAAGCGCTCTTCAGCGGAGTTCGGGGCCCCGGCGACAGGTCTTCGTCGCTGGGGTGGGGAGCCGCAAGCCTGCCCGCCGTAGCGGGTACCAGCATTTGCTCTTCGTGCTTTGAAAGGGCACGGCTTCAGCCGTGCCACAAAACTCATCACAAATCCAAGATAACAACCGAACGTGGACTGCAAGGTCCGCGGAGGCCTCTGCTCCGTTGCCCCCACATCCTCCATGCGCCAACAAAAAAAAGGTTGACCGGCTTCCCGGTCAACCTCTCAATCCTTACAAACATCCTTTGCGTCGCTGGGCAGATTAATTTGCCTTGGCCACGTGTTTGTGATGCCGCTCTGGCAGTGGCTTCCGCTCTTCCGGCTTCACTGCGGACTCATCCACCGGCGTCGTTCCCTGTACATCGGTCGAGAAGGTGGCTCCCGCAGGAACCAGGTATTCTTCCGCAGCAGCGCTGTCGGCAGTGCCGGTTGCAACGGAAATGCGAGATGCATCAATGCCCTTCTCGCCCACCAGGTAAGCCTTGATGTTCACAGCCCGCTGGGCAGCGATGTCAATCACCTTCGCATGCTTGTGAACATGCTTCGGTGGCATCTTTTCCTTTGCCGTCGCTTCACCAACAATCACCAGCTTGGCATCCGGCTTGTTCTGCAGGTTCAGGGCAACAGCGTCAAGCATCGCTTTGGCTTCGTTGTCTACACGGGTCGGACGCTTCGCGTCTCTCTCAAAGCTGATTGAAGAGAGCGCCTCGCTGTGCGGAATCGGAGGAACGTAAGGTGCCAGAATCGTCACACTTGTGTTGGCGCTTGCCGTATGGTTCTTGTCGTCGGCCACGTTGCAGGTAATCCCCACTGGCCCGGTCGGTGCGCCGGTCGAGGAGAAGGTGGCTGTGTTTCCGTTGCCGCTGATCGTGCCCGCTGCGGCGGAAAAGCTGTAGGTCAGCGGGCGTCCCTGCGGGCTCGCACCTGTTGCGGCTACGGTGCTGGAATCACCCGGTTTCACCGTGCCTGGGTTGGCCGTGCAACCAATTGTCGGTGGCTCGAACTCCTTCACCGTGTAGCTGGCTGTGCACTCGGCGGCCTGGCCTGGCTTCAGGCCTTCCTTGCCTGCCTTGCCTTCCTTGATGGACGCCTTCACCGTATAGTTCCCGGGCGCAAGCGTGGACGTATTGACGGTGGCCGTTGTCGCGGTGCCGGTCGCTCCATCTCCTGACCAGCCGTAGATCACATTGATCTTCTTTCTCGTATCAAGCGACCCACCGGTTGCGGTCGCTGTCACCGTCTCCCCCGCGAATACAGATGGTGGGCTGGCCTGGCATGCCAGAGTCACCACCGGTGGCTTCTTGCATCCTAGTGCCATGAATGCAATGGATGCCGATGCCAAAATCAGGCAAGCAGATTTCGTCTTTTGCGAATACATGTCCAATTCCTCTCTCTCTTGCAACTGCGTCATCCATTTTATTGAATGATGGTCGCCCGATGTAGGTCTGAACAGCACACCGTGATGCAAGTCACTCGGTGCTGAGCTGCGGAGTCCCAAAACGACTGACACTCCCGGACCGGCTCCAACGTCCCACTGCCAAAGCCGCGAAATCAAGCTCAGCAAGCTTGCAGATGATTAAGTACATTGGGCGAATTCTGTATATACGAGCAGCAAAAAATCACTGCCCGCTTTGACGAGCGAACGCAACAGAGTCAACGGCGGGTGCCCCAGGTCTCGCTCCTGAGACCTGGGAAACTTACTCTTCTCACGCCGCCTCTTGCGCCTTCGTCGTCAACTGCACCCCCAGTGCTTTCATCACCGCCAGCGTCGTCTTCAGCGTCGGATTCCCCTTCGCACTAAACGACCGGTAGAGTTGCTCTCGCGAAAGCCCGGTTTTCCCCGCGATCTGCGCCATTCCCTTCGCCCGCGCCACCACCCCAAGTGCATGGGAGATATAGGCAACATCGTTGGTCTGAAAAGCCTCCGCCATGAACACCGCAATCGCCTCGTCCGATCCCAGATCTTCTGCCGGGTCGTAGTTCGTGAGCTTCGCACGCATTCTTTTCTTAGGCATTTTCCTCCCTCCATTCCTTCGCCAGGCGCTTGGCCGTCCTGATGTCGTTCGCCTGCGTGTCTTTGTCGCCGCCACAGAGCAGAATGATCATCTCCTCGCCCCGCCTGAGAAAGTACACCCGGTATCCTGGCCCGTGGTCGATGCGTAATTCGCTGATTCCTTGCCCAACCGGCCTCACGTCTCCGGCGTTCCCAAACGCCAGCCGGTCCAGCCGCGACGCGATCAAAGCCCTCGCCCGTTCGTCTTTCAGTCGCGTTCGCCACTTTCGAAAAGTCTCGGTCTGCTTGAATTCGATCATCATAGCAACTGTAGTTTATAAACTACCATATAATTGTAATTGGTGATAGATGCTGAAAATGAAAACCAATGCAATCCCCGTCGAAGAGTCGTTCAAGCAGTGGAAAAAGGATCCAAGGTAC
>PLKU01000083.1 GCA_003140705.1 Acidobacteriaceae bacterium | reverse complement strand
GCGGGCAGGTGGCCGGAGCGGCGCTGGATGTTTTTGTGTCGGAACCGGCAAAGAACACACCCTATGGCGACCTTGACAACGTGATCCTGACGCCGCACATCGCGGGCTCGACGGCCGAAGCGCAAGAGGCGGTGGGCATTCAGATCGCCATGCAAGTGCGCGAGTATCTGAAGTTGGGAGTGGTTCAGAATGCGGTGAATCTACCTTCGCTGAGCCACGAGGAGTACGTGGTGCTTGCGCCCTACATCGATCTGGCGGGGCGGCTGGGATCGTTTCTGGCGCAGACCGGCAAGGGCGGCATCGAGGCCATTCACTTTACCTATGGGGGGTCGCTGGCTGAGGCCAAGACGGAGCTGGTCCGCAACGCGGCTATCGAGGGGCTGCTGCAAGGCTCAGAGAATGTGAACCGCATCAATGCGGCTACGGTTGCCGGGGAGCGCGGGATTCGCATTCACGAGGAGAAGACACAAAGCCATCGCGGTGGTGCGGCCTCAGTGCTGCAGATCGAAATGCACACAGCAGCGGGATCAACACACGCCAGTGCGACAGTCATTCACGGCGAACAGCCACGGCTGCTTGAGTTCGACGGCATCGACATTGAGACACCGCTCGAAGGCAACCTGCTGGTCTGCCGTAACCTCGACGTGCCGGGCGTCATTGGCAGGATCGGCACGATTCTGGGCGAGCATGGGGTCAACATCGNNTCACACTGGGCCGTGAGCGCTCAGGGGTCAAGCCGGTAAAGGCACTGGCCGTGGTGCAGGTCGATGCTCCGGTCCAGGGCAAGGTACTGGATGCATTGACCACCATTGAAGCGCTGCTTGAAGCCAAGCCAGTGAGCTTGCCTGAAGGCAAATTCTAGTCAGAGCAGTTTCGCTATGACGGGGCTCTCCACGGAGCTTTTCCCCGTCCAAATGAAAAACCACCGCCAACCAGCGGTGGTTTTTCATCTCCATTCACAGTGGGGCAGGTAGAGTCGAGATCAGCCCATCACTCCCGGGTGCCCAAGCCAGCCACGCAGATAAGAAGCTTGCCCAATGTGATAGGTTTCATGGTAGGCGAGGAAGTTGACGATGCCGCTCACTTTTCCATCCGCGCTCGGCGGCCCGGAAGTCGCGGGAGCTGCCAATGCCTCTTCCGATACGGATTCCATCGCGGCACCCAGTCGCGCACAGGACTCATCCCATGCAAGCATCGCTTCTTCAGGAGTGGGATAGGTTGGGGGGACGGCGCTTTTTGCGCCGCGGCCAAATAACGACAGCCACGGCTTCGACCAGTCTTCACCCAGCCGCTTCAGCAGTGCGCTGCGTGCCCAGGTCACGTGGCCCACGATCCACAGAATGTGATTGGCGCAGCCTTCGGGACAGCGCGTCCATTCCTCGTCGGTTAATCCATCAATGTTCTTCTTCAGAAAATCGGCGTTGTATTTGAAGCTCACAGCGGCAGTGGCGATGGAGCCGGGGATGGGCATCTTGATGATTCCCTTCGTGGTGAAAGTGTTGCCCTTGATTCGAATTCTCAATGTTGAATGGCTGATGGTCCAGAGAGGAGTTTCAGGGGGAATCCTCTGCCAATGAGGATATCAGCAAAAGAACAGCGGCGCACCCTGCAAGGGATGCGCCGCTGTTCTTTCATTGAGTTTTCAAATCTTGTTTCGCAACAGCGTTTACGCGCGACTGAGATAAGCGCCCTCGCTGGTGTCGACGCGGATTTNNTTTTCGCCTTCATTGATGAAGGCAGGGACCTGGACTACCAGTCCGGTTTCGGTCTTGGCGGGTTTGGTCACGCTGGATGCAGTTGCGGATTTGAGGCCCGGTTCTGTTTCAACCACTTCGAGTTCCACCGCCGCGGGCAACTCGATGCCGACGGCCTGGCCGTCATGGTAACTCACCTTAATCTGAAGGTTTGGCGTCAGGTATTCGATCGCATCGCCGAGAGTGGAACCCTTCAGCACAGTCTGCTCGTAGTCCACGGGGTTCATGAAGTAGTAGTCGTCTCCATCGGCATAAAGGAAGTCCATGGCGACCTCATCCACAACCACCTTTTCGATGGCATCAGCGGAACGAAATCGGTGTTCGAACATAGCGCCGGACTTGAGGTTGCGCAGTTTGGCCTGGATAAAGGCGCGCAGGTTGCCGGGGGTGCGGTGCTCCACCTTGAAAACCAGGTGAAGTTGATCGTTGTGTTTGATGATCATGCCGGGACGCATTTGAGTGGCGGGAATCGCCATAGAGGTTGAAGCTCCTTGCTTTTATTGCGGTCGCTCCGCAAAGAAATCTGGCCTTGGCCCATCTTTGATTGTAGCCCAGGGCTATGGCTCTCGAAGAGCCGCCTACGCGCCCGGGTTGTTTGATACCATGCTCTTCCGCTACCATTGCCCGCGAAACCCTGGCAGGAAGAAACTGCTCCTGGAGACCGAATCATGCGTCGTGCCTTTGTTCCGTTGTTCGCTGCATTTGTTGTTGCAACCTGTCTGCAGGCCATTGTGCTTCAAGGCCAGAATGTTCCATCCAACACACAGTACAAGGATGCAAAGCTGCCAGCGGACAGGCGTGTAGCCGACCTGCTGAGCCGCATGACGGTAGAAGAGAAGGCTGCGATGCTGTCGGGTTCGGGATGGATGGAGTCGGCGCCGATCGAACGGCTTGGGATTCCCGCGATCAGGATGGCCGATGGGCCGATGGGCGTGCGGTCGTGGGCGGGCAGCTCGGCCGTCACCAGCGCGGCCAATGCGACGGTGAAAGTGCTCTCAACCAGTTTCCCCTCAGGCGTGGCCATGGCCGCCACATGGGACACAGAGCTGGTGCAGCGGGAAGGCCAGGCGATTGGGCAAGAGGTGAAGGCGCTGGGCCGCGACATGATTCTGGGGCCGACCGTGAACATCAACCGGGTGCCATTGTGGGGTCGCAATTTTGAGGGTTACGGCGAGGATCCTTACCTTGCCGCCCGGTTGGGCGTGGCCTACGTGAAAGGTGTTCAAAGCGAAGGCGTCATTCCGTCCGTCAAGCATTTTGCGGCGAACAATGAAGAGTTTGAACGGCACCGCATCGACGAGCAGATCGACGAGCGGACGCTGCACGAGATTTATCTGCCGGCCTTCAAAGCGGCGGTTCAAGAGGCCGACGCCTGGACCGTCATGTCGGCATACAACAAGGTGAATGGCGTGCACTGTGGCGAGAGCGTTCCGCTGCTGACGGATGTTTTGAAAAAGGAATTTGGGTTCAAGGGTTTTGTTGTCTCCGACTGGGGCAGCACGTATTCTACGGCAGCGACAGTGAGCGCGGGCATGGACCTGGAGATGCCGGGTGGACCTCCGATGCTGGCCTGGATGACGAACCCTCGGATGCAAAGCTCAGGAAGCGGCGCGGGTTGGCTGACGGCCGATAAAGTGCTGGCCGAGGTGAAGGCCGGGCACATCAGCGAGGCCACGCTCAATGACAACGTAAGCCGCATTTTGCGCGTGATTTTTGTAAGCGGATTATTCGATCATCCACACCCGGGCGGCGGCGAAGTGGATACTCCTGCGCAGCAGGCTGTGGCGCGGCAAGGGGCGACGGAAGGTATTGTTCTGCTAAAGAATGCGGGCGCGCTGCTGCCGCTGGATAGGACGAAGATTCATTCCATCGCGGTGATTGGGCCGAATGCAGCCGAGGCGAGGACGGGCGGGGGTGGAAGCTCACTGGTGCGGCCCAAGTACGCCATCGCACCTCTGGATGGAATCAAGGAGCAGGCGGGAAGTGGGCTGGATGTGAAGTATGCGCTGGGAGTGGGGATGGATTTTGACGATCCGGCACATTACACGCCCGAGGCGCGCGCCCAGGCATTGAAGGAAGCGACAGACGCGGCGGCGCACGCCGACGTGGCAGTCGTTGTTGTTGGGCGCTATCCGAGTCTTGAGTCGGAAGGCTCCGATGTGAAGACCATGGACTTGCCGCCAGGACAGGATGAGCTGATTGAGGCGGTAGAGAACGTGAATCCGCGTACGGTTGTGGTTGTGAACACTGGCGACCCGGTGACCATGACCAAGTGGATCGACAAGACGCCTGCGTTGCTGGACATGTGGTACGGCGGGCAGGAGGGTGGACACGCACTGGCTTCGGTGTTGTTTGGTGAGGCAAATCCGTCAGGCAAACTGCCGGTCTCGTTGCCGAAGCGATTTGAGGACTCGCCGGCGTATGGCCACTACCCGGGCGAAGACCTAAAGGTGGATTATGCCGAGGGGATTTATGTTGGCTATCGCTACTTCGACACAAAAAATGTTGAGCCGCTGTTTCCGTTCGGTTTTGGGCTGAGCTACACCACATTTGAGTACAGCGGGCTCAAAGTGGCGTCCGGTCAGGCCTCCCCCAAGGAGCAGGCCATCGTGCGCCTCAAGGTGAAGAACATAGGCGCTCGCGACGGCGCCGAAGTGGTCGAGCTTTACATCCACGACGGCCACTCGAAGATCGACCGCCCGGTGCATGAGCTCAAGGGTTTCCAACGTTTGGAGTTGGAGGCAGGCGAAGAGCGGACTGTGGAGTTCAAGCTGGACCGCGCGGCATTCTCCTACTGGAGCCCGGTGAAGAAGGACTGGGTAGCCGAGCCGGGCACATTTGAGATTCAGGTTGGGGCGTCGTCGCGGGACATCAGGCTGCGCGCGCCTTTAAAACTGGCGCAGTAGACCGTTCCTTTGAAGCTCTCGGGCAAATGATCATCGGAGCACAAAGAGAGACGGCGGCGGCGAATTTCTCTGCCGCCGTCTCTCTTTGTGAAGTGCGTGCAGTTACTGCGGCGGCTCGTAGGGCTCGACGCGCAGGAAGTCGGACAGAACGCCTCTCTCATCCGGGGTGAAGACGCCCTGGTACCGGCTGGAGTTGAGCACAGTCTGGCGCTGATCGATTGGAACTCCGCGCAGGTCCTGGAAGGCGCGGCGAATCAGTGCCTTGCGATCAGGCGGAGTGGCGGCCAGGCGACGCGCTGAAAGATTCAGATTCATGCGGTCCTGGGGCGACAGGTGCTCAATCGCTTCACCACGTGCCAGCCGGCGCTGACGCTGATCCTCTGGCATCTGGTTTACAGAATGCAACTGCTGCACCAACCGCTGCTGGTCCGCAGAAGGAAGCCTATTGAAGTTGGGGTCGTTGCGCAGCAGCCGTTCCTGATCCTGTACCGGAAGACCGCGGTGTTGATTGAGCCAGTCGCCCAGGTGTCCCGGAGGTGCAGCGCCGGGGTACGCGTAACCGGGGCGTGCGGACCCAGGATACGCTGCGCGCGGAGCTCCACCATACCCGGGTGCCGTCCTGGGCAGTTGGTTTCCCTGAGGCTTGCCTTGGTATTGCTGGTTATTCCGGCGCTGGTATTGAGGTCTGTTTTGTAAAGGCCGGGCGTTTTGGAGCCTGGGTGCTGCGGCGCGCGGGGCGGGCGCGTTAGCGCGCTGACCGCGACCCCAGGCGGCGGGTACACACAGAATCGCGATCACCGCAGCCAACGCCGCGCGCCGCATCCAATCCGTGTTGTGTACTCCGGTCACAAGGGTCTCCCAGCCCTGTCGTTCCCCATAAGGGGCCGGCAGTTAGTCCCCATTCTCGTTATTGTTGCTAGAGAGCGCTTCCATCTGGTCCAAGACCTGGGCGTTGCTATCCAGCGTTTGCAGATCGTGCACAACGGCGGCCTGTCCTGGCTGCACAGCCGGTTGATCCAAATTGGTGACGCCCAAGTATGTGCCGCCGCCAATCAGTAGCATCACTGACAACGCCATGGCTGCAAGCGGCCGCACGTGCATCGCCGGGCCGTAGGCAAGGCGGGCGCGCAAACGGTCAAGCCAGCTGGCCGGAGCTGCCGCGCGCTCCTCGCGCATCCGCGCATCCAGTCGCGTCAGGAAATAGGGGCTGGGCTTCGGGCCTTGCCAGGTATCCAGCAGGGTCATGGTTGCCAGCAGTTCCGCAAGCTCCTCGCGGCAATGGTCACACTCCGCAACATGCGCTCGAACCTTGGCCGGCGCCGCGTCTGGATCGAGCAGCAGGTCCGCTAGCCTCGACTCCATTCCGGCGCAATTTTTCTTCATCTGTTCCATGTCTCACCCCCAATTCCCGCCAGTGACTCCCGACGTCTTTCGCCTCTCACACAAAATCCTTCAACTTGTCTCGCAGCGTCTGATAGGCGCGAAAGAGCAGCGACTTGGTCGCCGATTCGCTCAACTTGAGCACCTCCCCGATCTGCTTGTAATCCATCCCCTGGTACTTGTGCATCAACACTGCCATCCGCTGCCGATCGGGCAGCGCCATTACATGCGTGCGAATAGCGGCCATCCGCTCATCGCGCATCAGCCGCTGCTCCACGGAAGGCTCATCGTCCGCCACATCCGGAGTGGTGCCAGTCTCCTCATCCGGAGCATCCAGATAGAGGGTCTGCGCCGAACGCTCGTGCCGGGTATCGCGCGCGTGGTTCACTGCCAGGTTCGTCGCAATCCGGTAAAGCCAGGTAGTGAACTTTGCCTCAGCCCGGTAACTCTCCCTGGAACGATAGACGCGCAAAAAGACTTCCTGCGCCAGTTCTTCGGCAATTGCCTGGTTGCGGACCATGCGAAACAAGAAGTGAATCATGGCCCGGTGGTACTTCGCTGCCAGATAGTTGAAGCTCGCTTCGTCGCCAGCAGCGACCCGCAGCATGATGGCCGCATCGCTGTTGGGATCCAGGGCGCCAATCCGCTCCGCATGATTGTCCGCGCTTGATTCGGGCCGTGACGCTGCGCCCCCGCCCAGTACCGAATTGTCCAGGACAAGCGTTGCCATATCCTCTGGAACCCCAACTGGGGCGGAAGGTTGCGCCCTTTCCGAACTTTCATTCAGTGTGTCCGCGCCAGCTTTTCTGGCCGCTGGCCCGCTTGAGACACGATCTCGCCTGAACCCGGGGAAGCGGGCCGCGAGAGGGGGTAAGCCGGCACCGCCGAGGCCCGCAATCGAAAGTGTGGGGCTGGAAATGCCTGATCGAATCAGCATCACTCCAAGTAAACCTAGCCCGGGAACTGGGCGCGGCTTAGCGTCCCGGTTGGGAAGGGAATCGGCGGCGAGGCGGATCGAAATGGCTCTCCAGCGCATCGGCAGTGATCGCGGTTCGGGCCAGTCAATCGATTGGCCGCAAAGGCCCGCTGGTGTTACTCTAACCCATGGGATGCCCCCCTGGCGCGGCTTTTGCCGGTCCTCGTAGGGGCGCTTAACTCAGCGGTAGAGTGCCACCTTCACACGGTGGAAGTCGCAGGTTCGAATCCTGCAGCGCCCACCATAGATTCAATAGCTTAACAGCGATTCAAAGACCAATCCAAAAGGGTAGTCCCGCGCAATGGCGGGGAAGTCTGCGTTGCGCTTCAATTTCGCGTTCGCGTTTACAATCTCATTTTGCGTGCACCTGCATCTCTTGCTTGGTCTTGTCCAAATTTTTGCAATGGCGTACCCAATATTCGTTCTTCTTTTCGTTGGTCTCGGGGCTCAGCCAACGACAAGAGCAAGTTGGAAACTGTAAAATGGGTTCGCCATGCTTTTGCCCGCCCTCCGCGAAAAAGTCCTTCATGCCAACCGCGAAATCGCCCGCCGCGGGCTTGCTCCCCACACCTTTGGCAACGCCAGCGGAATCGACCGGGCCGGCGCAAAGCCGCTTGTGGTGATCAAGCCCAGCGGGGTCGACTACGACTCGCTCACCCCGGCCGACCTGGTCATCACAGGCCTCGATGGGGAGGTTGTTGAAGGCCATCTACGCCCCTCGAGTGACCTGGGCACGCACACCCATCTGTACCGCGAATTCCCCTCGATCGGCGGCATCGTTCACACCCACTCTGAGTTCGCAACTTCCTGGGCCCAGGCCGGCCGACCTATCCCCTGCCTTGGCACAACTCACGCCGACTACTTCCACGGTCCCGTTCCCATTACTGATCCCCTTACCGCCGAGGAAGTTGCCAAGGGCTACGTTCGAAACACTGCCGCCGTCATCGTCCGGCGCTTCCGCACTGACAATCTAGACCCCCTTGCTGTCCCAGGTGTGCTTGTTGCCGGACACGCCCCATTCACCTGGGGCAAAACGGTCTCTGACGCTGTTGAACACGCTGATGTTCTTGAATACATAGCGCGCCTCGCCTTCCGAAGCATCCTGCTCGGAGCCTCTGAATCTGGGATTCCAGCCCATGTTTCCGAGCACCACTACCAACGCAAGCATGGCCCGAAAGCCACATACGGCCAGCGTTGAGCCCACACTCTAACACGCTTGAAACGGTCTCATCCAGTCCACCATTCTGCGCATTATCAGTCGCAGAGCCGAAGAGAATCGCATGCGTGCCCTGTTGGTTTCTCCCGTCGATGCCCAGTAAACTGCTTCATCTCAAAGAGCTACCTATTTCCATAGATCGATCCCTTTTAATGTAGCCGGCCTACTGTTTCCTGCATTTTCCACAGACCTTGGTAATGTGCCTGTTGACGTTTCTCCGCACGAGAAGTTACTATCTCGCGTGTTCTCAATCGATTCACGGAAGTATTGTGACGGGTCTCAAATGTCGGTCGCATGGCAGCCGACGTGCTACAAACTCCACTGATGTAGAGAGCCCTCCCATGGAAACTAGCCTTTTCAATCGTTTGCAGGCGACCCTGCTGGCCGTGGCCACGGCTGGTCTGTTCCTGCTGGCGATTTTGAATTTGAGGCAGGAGCGCCAGTTCCAGCAGCCGGACGATGGTGTCTGGTGGCGCGAAGTGCAGGGCGGCGGAGGCCTGGAAGCGGTCAAAGTGATCCCTGACATGCCCGGCCAGCGGGCCGGCATTCAGGTGCATGACCTGCTTACCGACGTCAACGACACCCCCATCGAGCGGGTGTCTGACCTGGAACGGGTGCTCTATCCTATCGGCAGTTACGTCCAGGCGAATTATTCCATCACTCGCGGCGGCATTCCGCTGGACGAGCCGGTGAAGGTCATTCCAGTCCCATTGGACCGCAGTCTGTCACAGGCGCAACGCATCATCGGGCTGATCTATCTTGCTATTGGCATTTACGTCCTGTTCCGGCGCTGGACCGCGCCGCGCGCCACACATTTCTATTTTTTCTGTCTGGTCTCGTTTGCCCTCTTTGCCCTGAAGTACACGGGAGAACTGGATGCGCTTGACTGGACAGTTTTCTGGTCGAACGTGCTCGCGGAGTCGTTGCAACCAGCGCTGTTCCTGCACTTCGCGCTCAGTTTCCCAGAGGAACGGTTCAGAAGCAGCCGCCGCCGCTGGCTGCTCCCGCTCGTCTATGCGCCGGCCGTCGGCCTCCTCAGCTTGTGGCTCTGGACGATTGGGACAAGGCTCCCAACAGAGCTGCTGAAACATCGTCTTGACCAGATCGGCACGGCGTACGACGCCGCCTTTTATGTTCTGGCCGCATTGCTCTTTATGCTCAGCTACCGCCGAGCAAACACCCCTCTGCTGCGCCAGCAGTTGAAGTGGGTCACGCGTGGCACATTGCTTGCTGTGCTGCCTTTCACTTTGTTCTATGCCATACCGTTTCTTTTTGATTTGAACCCGCCCCGGCTGCTCACCAACCTGGCGGGTCTGTCGCTTGTCATTCTCCCGCTTACTTTTAGCTGGGCCATCGTCCGCTATCGGCTGATGGACACCGACTTGATCTTCAAGCGCGGCGTGGCTTACACGCTCGCCACCGGCCTGCTGCTCGGCGCCTACTTCGGCGTCATTGCCCTCAGTGCCCTGGTGGTCCACAACGGGATGCCGCAACAGGTGCGTGAGTGGGGCCTGGTGCTTACCATCCTGGTTACGGCCGCCATTTTCGATCCCCTCAAGCGCCGCATTCAGGGCTGGGTCGACAAAGCGTTCGATCGCCATCGCTACGACTACCGCAAGGCCCTGGTCGAGTTCGGCCGCGGGCTCAGTTCAGAGACAAACATTGAGGCCCTGCTGGCCTCCATCGTGGAGCGGCTGCCCCGCGCGCTGCTGGTTGCCCGTGTCGCGGTTTTCCTTACTGAGGATTCCGGCCGCCTGCGTCTGGCCGCCGCCCATGGATTGCCGGCCCCTTTCGATGGGGGGTCCGCGCAGAACCGATTTGCAGCGAGTTCGCTGGCATTGGGATTCCTTGACTTCGACGAGGCCAAGGACCAACCGCATATCTTCCTCGAAAACGCACAGCAGGCCTTGCACCTCCCTGAAGATGAGCAGAGGACCGCCGCCCTCCTCGACTTGAATTACTACCTCCCTTGCCGCGTGGCCGCGGGCCAGGTGCAGGCGAGCGAAATAAACTCTTCTGGGTCCGCTGAAACCCGCACCATCGCCGTGATTGGCCTGGGCCGCACCATTGGTGGCGATTTCCTCTCCAGCGAAGATGTCGAGTTGCTTGAGTCCCTCGCCAGTTACATCGGCATCGCACTACAAAATGCAAGCCTCTACGCGCGCCTTGAAGAGAAGATCGGCGAATTCGAGCGCCTCAAGGAGTTCAACGAGAACATCGTTGAGTCGATCAACGTGGGTATTCTAGCCATCGATCTCAGCGATCGCATCGAAAGCTGGAATGCGCAGATGGAGGCCATGTACGCCCTCAGCCGCGCTGAGGCCCTTGGCCAGCCGCTTCGCGCCGTCTTCCCTGCGCAGTTTGTCGATGCCCTCGACGGCTTCCGCAATGAACAAGGTGTGCATCATCTTTACAAGTTCCGCCTGATTACCCGCGCCGGCGAAAACCGCACCGCCAACATCGCCATCGCACCCCTGCTTTCACGAGATTTTGTCTCGGTGGGGCGCATTATCCTGGTGGATGACATCACCGAGCGCGTCTCGCTTGAAACGCAGCTTGCCCAGGCAGACAAGCTCAGCTCCATCGGCCTGCTCGCAGCCGGCGTTGCCCATGAAATCAATACCCCCCTTGCGGTTATCTCCTCGTACGCGCAGATGCTATCAAAACAGCTGAAGGGCGATGCTCGCCTGGGCCCTGTGCTCGATAAGATCACCCAGCAGAGCTTCCGCGCGGCGGAGATTGCCAATGGTCTGCTCAACTTCTCCCGTACGTCTACCACGGAATTCCGCGAAACCAATCTCAACCAGGTGATTCGCGATACGCTCTCGCTGCTTGAACACCAGTTCAAGACTGCGCAAGTCGTGATTGACCTGGACCTGGCGGAGGAATTGCCGCCCATCCACGGCAACCCCGGCAAGCTGCAGCAAGTGTTTCTCAACTTGCTGTTGAACGCGAAAGAAGCCATGCCAGGCGGAGGCCGTCTCCGTGTTGCCACGCTCGTGAACGGTCATGTTGCCGCCATGATTACTGACTCCGGCACGGGCATCGCTCCGGAGAACCTCAAGCGCATCTACGATCCATTCTTTACCACCAAGACCACGCCCAAGCCAGGTGACCGCCGCGGCACTGGACTCGGGCTCAGCGTCTCCTATGGCATCATTCAGGAGCACGCAGGAAAAATCCATGTCGAGAGCTCCATTGGCGCTGGCACAACCTTTCATCTCGAATTTCCGCTTTTAAGAAAGTCTGTACATGCCTGAGGTTGAACAGCCTTTGAACGTACCCGTTTCTGCGCCGGCCACCAACAGCAACTTTGACGGCGCCAGCATCCTTGTCATTGACGACGAGGCAGCGATCCGCGAGTCGCTGGAAGTGCTGCTCACGCTTGAAGGCTATTCCGTGAGAATGGCCAACGATGGCGAGCAGGGCCTGCGCATTCTTGAACTTGAGAATTTTGATCTTGTGCTCCTTGACCTGGCCCTGCCCGGCCAAAGTGGGCTTGAACTGTTGCCCCAGATCAAGGAACGGCAGCCCGAACTGCCGGTCATCATGATCACCGCCTACGGCACGGTGGACAATGTGGTGGAGGCTGTCCGCGCCGGCGCTGAAAACTTTGTTCAGAAGCCCTGGGACAACGAAAAGCTGCTGGCTGACATTCGCTCCGCTGTTGCACGCCATCGAGCCGAAGAAGAGAACCTGCAGCTCAAGCGCACCCTCAAGCAGCGCTACAACTTTACCAACATCGTCGGCAAGAGCGAGATCATGCTCAAGGTCTTCGACCTGGTGGCCCAGATCGCGCCCAGCCGCTCAACGGTTCTCATCCAAGGTGAGAGCGGAACGGGCAAAGAGCTCATCGCCAAGGCCATCCACGCCAATTCCCCTCGCCGCGACAAGCCTTTCGTTCCCATCAACACCGGGGCCATGCCTTCTGAGCTGCTTGAGTCCACGCTCTTCGGCCACGTCAAGGGCGCATTCACTTCCGCTGTCGCTTCAAAAAAAGGCCTGTTTGAAGTTGCCAACGGCGGTACTCTCTTCCTGGACGAAATCGCCACGATGGGCACGGATACGCAGGCCAAGATTCTGCGCGTNNCGCATCATCGCCGCCACCAACATTGACCTCCGTCAGGCGGTGCGTGATGGACGCTTCCGCGAGGATCTTTTCTATCGTCTGAACGTCATCACGGTGGACCTTCCTCCGCTGCGCGCCCGCCGCGAAGACATCCCCCTGCTTGCCAATCACTTCCTCGACTTCTACGCCAGGGAAAATGATCTTCCTCCGCGCAAGCTCTCTGCCGATGCACTGCGCGCCCTGGTGGATTACGAGTGGCCCGGCAACGTGCGTGAGCTGGAGAACTCTATAGAGCGCGGTGTTGTGCTCTCATCTGGCCCGGTGATCGGCTCCGATCTCCTGCCCGGGCACATTACCGGACGCAGCTTCCAGGACGCGCTGCTCGAGCACAACCCGAATGCCTCGCTCTTTGACATCCTCGAAGACATTGAGCGTCGCATCATCATCGAAAAGCTCGAACGCTGCAATGGCAACCAGACCGAAGCTGCCGAGCAGTTCCGTATCCCCCTCTCAACCCTGAACCAGAAGATCAAGCGTCTCACCATTGAGATCCGCAAAAAGGGCAGGGAATAGACGGCTCAAATGGGACCAGGAATAGAAAGGCAGCTCCTTGAGTCCGGGGCCTTATCTCAATCGCATTTCTTCCTGAGTGCGGCTTGCCGCGCTCTTCGTATCTTCCCTGGTTTGAAGCGATCGCACTGACTCAAGACGCCACAATCATCAGTGACCCGGGTGCCGCGATATAGACTCCGTTCAGGCTCTGTGAGTCTTCGATTTTTCCTGTCACTATGCCGCCAGTCATTCAAGCCTCCGGAGTCCGCAAGACCTACGGCCGCACAGTGGCTGTCGACGAAGCCTCGTTTGAAGTCAACGAAGGCGAGATTTTTGGCTTGATCGGGCCGAATGGCGCTGGAAAGACCACTACGATGGAGTGCATCGAAGGGTTGCGCAAGCCCGACCGCGGCACCATCGCAGTTCTGGGCCTCGACCCCTTTCGCCAGGTCTACAAGCTGCAGAACCGGATCGGCGTCCAGTTGCAGCAGGCACAGTTGCAGAAGCGCATCAAGGTGTGGGAGGCAGTTGACCTCTGGGCATCGCTTTACCAGAAGAAAGAAGTGAATGGTGAGCATCTGCTCGAGCAGCTCGGTCTCACCGACAAGCGGAACGCATGGTTCATGAACCTCTCCGGAGGACAGAAACAAAGGCTGTTCATTGCTCTTGCGCTGATTAACGATCCTGAGGTGGTGTTCCTCGACGAGCTGACAACCGGGCTCGATCCGCAGGCACGGCGGGCCATCTGGGATTTGGTGCGTGGTATTCGCGAGCGGGGCAAGACTGTGTTCTTGACGACGCACTTGATGGAGGAAGCTGAACGGCTCTGCGATCGGGTTGCCATTATGGAGCATGGGCGGATTATCGACATCGACACCCCGGGAGGACTCGTCGCCCGGCACTGCCCTGAGCGAACGGTCATCCTCGAGACAGACGTTTTGAGCGCTGCGGAGCGCTTCAAGAAAATTTCTGGAATCGTGTCGGTGACAACTATCGACAACCGAATCACGATTCGCGGCGCAAGCGAAGACCTGGTCACCGAAGTGATTGATTGTCTCTCGGAGAACAAGATTCGGGTAACGGACTTCCGCACGATTCTCCCCAACCTTGAGGATGTTTTTCTCAAGCTGACTGGCCACTCCATTCGCGATTAGGATCGAAACATGATGCTGCGTGGGCTCTGGAAACTGACATGGATCGAGATCAAGGTGTTTATGCGCGAGCCTATGGGCGCGTTCGGCACCATCGGTGTCCCGGTTCTGATTTTCCTCGTGCTGGGTAGACTCGCCAACAACCGGCTCGCGTCGCCTTCACTCGTTGTCAGCAGCTTTTCCCGGGCGGGTGTTCCGGTTCTGATGGCGATTCTGATTGCCATCAGTTCAGTCCTCTCTCTGGTGACCATCATCTCCATCTACCGTGAAGGGGGCATCCTCAAACGCTTGCGCGCTACGCCCCTGCGTCCACAGACGATTCTTACGGCACACGTGATCGTCAAGCTGTTACTCACCGCGGCGACGCTGGGTTTGATGCTGCTGGCCGGCAAGCGCTACATTCCGTCCGGCGTTCATGTGCCATGGTTTTCGTTTACGGTCGCGTTGTTGATCAGCACCTGGAGCATCCTGTCGATTGGCTTCATCATTGCCAGCATCGTTCCAACGGCCCGCTTTGCGCAGCCCATTGGCGCCGTCATTCTTTATCCCATGATCGCTGTTTCGGGGCTCTTTGTGCCCATTGAATATATGCCGCCCGCACTGCATGCTGTGGCGCAGGTGCTGCCGCTGACCTACGCTGTGCGGCTGCTGCAGGGAATCTGGAATGGCGATCCGTGGTCGGCCCACATGTCCGACGTTGGTGCATTGGCCTTATTGTTTCTCGTTTGCACGGCACTTTCGGCAAAGATTTTTCGCTGGGAGTAAACCCGCATATCTATTTCCTGGCCGCCGCCTTGATCCACATTCTCAGAAACTCCCGCAGCTCGGCGGGTGGCCGCAGCCAAACTTCTGCTGCCGTTTCTCTCCACACCTGCCGCACCATTCCGCTCAGTCCGCGACTGCCAATCCGCCGCACCGCGCGAAACGCAGCCTCATCGGTCAAATCATCTCCAAGATAGGCGACCGGCCCAAGGGTTCCAGCCTCTTCCATAATCGCCTCAACAGCGCCGCCCTTGTCCCTGCCCACGCGCAACTCGAGCCCCGCCTCAAACTCCAGCAGGCCAAGGCCGTCCATTTGTGCCAGAGGCTCAAATAACGCTCGTGTCCGATTTTCGATCGACCTGGCTTTCCGCGGTGGTGCTCCGCGCCAGTGCATCACCACTGCGTTAGCCTTGTCTTCAACAAGGCCGCCCAGACTGTCTCTCTTCAATGCGGTCCGCAGTTCCTCCAACTCCGCCTGCGTGGCGGCTGGCGCCATCTCCAACTCCCGTCTTCCATCCGGGTGCAGCCGCTCTGCGCCGTGCAACCCCCACACTTCAAGCGGTGGATCGAGACCGAGGAGCGGGGCAACTTCTCTGGCGGGACGTCCGGTCACCACCGCCATTCGCGTCCTTCCCTGCTTTTGAATGCTTGCGAGCAACTCTCGGACTCCCGCCCAAGGTCGCGCTGTGAACCGATCCACGCGGAACGGAGCCAGCGTTCCATCGTAGTCCAGAAGCAGCAGCGGCNNTTGGCAAAGCCGCTAAAGAATGCTTCCAGCTTGTCCGCCACCTCTGGAGTCACCGTGTACCCGCTCTCTAAGCCAGTTTACGACGATTCCCACCCTCTGCTGAAGCGAACAACAACTTGCCTCGTACGAGCTCCACATCCTCAGTGTTATCAAGGCGGAGTTCGCAAAGGTCGCCCAATATGTTTGCCGCCCACCGGTATACGTTGTGCTCCATCACCTGTCGCCGCATCCTTTGCATGCGCATCCGCCGTTCCCCCCGGTCCATCTCAAGACCCCGATGGATGGCCTCGGCCACGCCTTCAATGTCGTATGGATTCACCAACAGGGCGTCGCCCAGCTCCACTGCCGCGCCTGTGAATTTGCTCAACACCAGCACTCCGTCTTCGTCGTCGCGTGCGGCCAGATATTCTTTCGCCACAAGGTTCATCCCGTCGTGAAGTGAGGTCACGAGGCATAGATCCGCTGCTCGATACCAACGGTCGACCTCTGCGTGGCTACACTGCCGCTCAATGAGGACAATGGGCCGCCAATGCGGAGTCTGAAAACGCAGATTGATCCGCTCCACCGTCGACTTGATCCGTTCGCTGAGTTCCACGTAGCTGGGAATGCGCGACCGGCTCGGTGCCGCAATCTGCACCATGGTGATCCGTTCCCGTTGCCATGGATGCTCTTCGAGCAGTCTTTCGATTGCCATGAGCCGTTCGACAATTCCCTTGGTGTAGTCCATTCGGTCTACTCCAAGCAGGAGGGATTCGCTGCGCACGCCAAACATCGCCAACAGCTCCGAACGCGACGGTTCGCGTCCAACTCGATTGGGCTTGGTCCCGTCCAAGGCCACGCTTACCGCGTATGGGCGCACCGTGGTTGTATGTCCATTCCGCCGGCAGGTCATGTGTTCACGATCGGTTCGCGACTCAAGCACGCGGTCCACGGTCGACAGAAAATTGTTGCAGTGCAGGGGAATGTGAAAGCCAATGAGATCGGCACCAAGCAGGCCATCCAACAACTCCGCCTGCCACGGGCAAATCCCAAACGCCTCAGGATTGGGCCAGGGAATGTGCCAGAAGATGGCCACGCGCGCATCCGGGCGCGCCTCCTTTAAGATTCGCGGCAGCAACGCGAAATGATAATCCTGCACAAAAACGACTGGTTCGGCGCTGCCCTCCATCTCCTCCAGCAGGGCCGCTGCGAACTTGGCATTGACCCGCTTGTAGTGCTCCCAATCTGAAGCGCGAAAAATCGGCCGTGTATGAGCGATATGGCAAAGAGGCCACAGCCCCTCGTTGGCAAACCCGTCATAGTAGCCTTCTTCTTCTTCCCTGGACAGCCAAACGCGCCGAAGTGTGTAAAGTGGATCGTCCGGCGGAACGCGCAGCCGGTCGAACTCATCCACAACCAAACCGTCGTTCGCTCCGCTTCCATGTGCCACCCACACTCCGTCGCAGGCCCGCAGCACCGGCTCAATGGCCGTTACCAGTCCGCTGGGAGGAACCACGCAAACGGTTTGCCGGCCCTGCCGAACGTGCATGTATGGTTCGCGGTTCGATACCACGAAAATCTTGCTCGACCCGTGCCGTTCGCGCACATGCACCGCCAGCCGTTCCGCCGTCCAATGGTGCTCGCCTTCATCGCGCATTCGAGCCTCGGCAGCCGCGGATGCCCGTGCCTTGGCCAGACTCTGTGCCATAGTCTCCACCTCGTGCGCCAACGGGCGGAACAGGTTCAACTCTGCTTTGTTTTCCTCGGGATCCGGGTCGTTGTGCCCCATTCGTACGCGGCGCAAGCGCTCCACCAGCTTGGTCATCGGCTCCATCAGGAACCAGCGAACCATCAGCAGCGTCACGCCTACAATCAGCACCAGGAATGCGACAATCCGCCAGAAACTCCGCAGCCAGGCCGCCGTGCCTTCGGCGCGAATGTACCCCGCATCTTCCAAGACCACTAGCGCGCCAGTCGGCTGCCCGCCGGAATTCAGCGGGACAGCCTCCTCCAGCCACTGATAGTTAGAATCGTGACCAAACGCTCCCGAATTCACGCCCTTCTGAATGGCCTTGGTCAACACTGCCTGTGGAAGTTCCTTGAAAAGCTCAACCGGTCCGGCGGTGGCAAGAACTGCTCCATGGACGTCATAGACGGCCAAGGCCAGCGCCTCATCTCGGGCGCGGAGCCGTTCAATCCGGTCCGCCAGGTTCCCAATTTGCCCATTCGCCAATCCTGGCTCCAGGTCGAGTTGCAGACTCGTGGCGAGCCAAATGGTCCGGCGCTGCAACTCGCGCCGAAGCGAGAGCTTATGCGCCAACACCTCAAAATAAGCCGAGCCAAGGGAAACCAATGTGATGCCCACGAACAGAGCAAGGATCAAACGCACACCGAAGAAGCGCATCCCCTTCACCTCTCTAACCGTTTTCGCGGAACCCGCCGGCGTCCGCCGGATCAACTGCATTCCGATTGCCACACCACAAGTTAGTGAAAAGAAAGCGACCGAACCGAGCCTGCGGCGGCAAGAGGGGGAATTTTCTTTACCCCACCAAGTAATTCTTGCCAGGTGGTTCACCAGGCCCGACCTGTTTAACTGTCGAACAACCTTCGCACATGGACCGGCTCCCCCGATGCGCTATTCTGACCATGCAAGATCGTTTCAACCGAGCACTCACCCCGGCACATCCCGCAGCCCGGCAAACCTTATGGCGACCATCACGATCGATAGAACTGCCAAGCAACTCGTGCTCACCGTTCAGGAATACTCCCTGTTTGCGCATCGCGCCGTCATGAATCTTTTTAGCGCGCCCCGTTACTGGCCGGAATTCCTTGTGCAGTCCGACATTATCGGCTTTGGCTCGGCAACTATCGTGCTCATGGCTGGTTTCTTTACCGGAGGCGTCTTAGCCCTTCAATCTGCCGCCACGTTGGCCCAGTTCGGTGCCGCCGCCGTCACAGGGCGGTTCGTCAGCATTACCATGATTCGGGAGTTGGGCCCGGTGCTTACAGGCATCATGGTCTCAGGCCGCAACGCATCCTCGATGGCCAGCGAACTCGGCTCCATGGTCGTGACCGAGCAGATTGACGCTATGCGCGCCCTCGGCGTCGACCCCATGCGCAAACTGGTCACGCCACGCCTCTTTTCATGCATCACCATGCTCTTGTTTCTCACCATCCTTGCCGACGCTTTCGGCATCTTTGGCGGAGCCGCCGTCAGCGTCTTCATGAACCACCAGGACGGCACGCAATATTTTTCCCAGGCCTGGGAGCACCTCCGTTATCCCGACATTATTCAGGGGCTTGTCAAGCCGCTCTTTTCAGGTTTCATCATTGCCTCGATCGGCTGCTTTTATGGCATGAGAACCTCGGGCGGCACTGAGGGAGTAGGCCGCTCAACTATTCAGGCGGTCGTCACTTCTTCGGTCCTCATCATCTTCGTCGACTTTCTTGTTACTCAAGTACTTCTCACCCTCTTACCCCCGCTATGAGCGAGACCTCCTCCAACGCCTCGCCCAATCCGGCTCCCTCGGGGCGACACCCTGCTCTGCCCGCGGATGCCGGTCCCGTCGTCGCCTTCAGCAATGTCTCTATCGCCTTCGACGGCAAGCCGGTTCTTCAGGAGATCAGCTTCTCCCTGGCGCCGGGTGAGACGCGCATTTTGCTTGGGCCCGCCGGGGTAGGCAAGAGCGTCCTGCTCAAGCTGGTCAATGGTTTGGTTCGGCCCGACCAGGGAAGCATCCAGCTCTTCGGCCAGGAAATCGCCGACATGCGCGAGGAGACCCTCTTCGCCCTCCGCACTCGGGCCGGCATGGTTTTCCAAGAGGGCGCGCTCTTCGATTCGCTCTCCGTCCGGGACAATGTGGCCTACCAGTTGATTGCAGAACGTGTCCGTGATGACGAAATCGATGCCCGCGTCCACGAAGCGTTGCAGTTCGTCGAGCTCGACGACACTTTTGCGCTCTTTCCCAGCAGTCTTTCTGGCGGCATGCGACGCCGCGTTGCCATTGCGCGCGCTCTCATCCATCAACCCGAGCTCATCCTCTACGACTCTCCAACGGGCGGTCTTGACCCCGTCACTTCCACAACGATTATTGAGCTGGTGATGAAGGAGCGCGACGTCTACCACACCCCTTCAATTTTGGTCACCCATCGCCTCCAGGACGCCTTCACCCTCTGCACGCATCAATTTGATGAGGATCAGGGACACATGGTTACCTTGCCTCAGGGTGTGACCAACCCGAACACCACGTTCCTCATGCTCGAGGATGGTCGCTTGATCTTCGACGGCTCTTTGCACAATCTGCTTCACACCGACAACAAGTTCGTCCGCGAGTTCCTGGAATAGTCTTGGACCAAGAAGACCGCTAAGGCAGACACGAATGTCTTTCAAATTCCAAAACGTTGACTTCCTTCACCTCGACTCCAGCTTCTCTGAGGACGAGCTTCTGGTCCGTCGCACAGCCCGCGACTTCGTTGACGACAACCTCCTCCCCATCATTGAGGATTGTTTTCGCGAGGGCCGCTTTCCCAGAGAATTGGTCCCGCTGATGGGCGAGCTTGGTTTCTATGGCGCCAACCTTCAGGGTTACGGTTGCGCCGGCATGTCTAACGTAGAGTACGGCTTGGTGATGCAGGAGCTTGAGCGCGGTGACTCAGGTCTCCGTAGCTTCGTCAGCGTGCAATCCGCGTTGGTCATGTATCCGATCTACACCTTTGGCTCTGAAGACCAGAAAAGCACCTGGCTCCCCGTTTTAGCGAGCGGAGAAAAGCTCGGCTGTTTCGGCCTGACCGAGCCCGGCTTTGGATCCAACCCTGGTGGCATGACGACCACTGCCCGCCGATCCGGCGATGAGTACATCCTCAACGGCGAAAAAATGTGGATCACCACTGGCACCATCGCTGACGTCGCTATCGTCTGGGCCAAGGTCGCCGACGAAAGCGATCCCTCAAAAAGCATTGTTCGCGGCTTTCTTGTTGAGACCGATCGTGCCGGCTTCTCCGCGCACGAAGTCCACGGCAAGTGGTCTCTCCGCGCTTCAGTCACCAGCGGCCTTGCTTTGCAGGACGTTTACATTCCCGTTTCCAACCTGCTGCCTGGTACCAGTGGCCTCAAGAGCCCGCTGATGTGCCTCAACCAAGCGCGTTATGGAATAAGTTGGGGCGCCATTGGCGCAGCCATGTCTTGTTATGACACCGCTCTCCAATACGCGAAACTCCGCAAGCAGTTTCACGACCAGCCCATTGCCAGCCATCAACTTATTCAAGAAAAACTTGTGTGGATGGTCTCTGAGATATCCAAGGCACAGTTGCTCTCGCTGCACGTGGGCCGCCTCAAAGACGCAGGTACTGCGGGTCACGAGCACATCTCGCTAGCCAAGCGGAACAACGTCTGGATGGCCCTGGAGACGGCTCGCATGGCCCGGGATATCCTTGGCGCCAACGGAATCACAGACGATTACCCTGTGATGCGGCACATGATGAATCTTGAATCGGTAAAGACCTATGAGGGCACCCACGACATTCATGCCCTGATTCTCGGTCAGCATATCACCGGGATTGCGGCGTACTGATTCTTAATCCTACAAACTCCGAGTTCCGCTGATTGTCGGCGGCTCTTCAATGTGTTGTTCCTGTTGAATCGTCATCTGCTTCGATTTGCGATATACGTTTGCAACCGCAATCGTCCAGAAGGGAACCAGGTCAACCCCCGGCACAAGCTTGCCAAGAAACGATGGCAGAAACTCCCAGTGCCAGCCGAGAAGGTAGACCAGCACCCCTGCAACACCGAAATCGACTACGTCGTCGGCCGGCGATTCAGCACCCTCGACGAATATCGGAAAAACGGCGAGTTGCAGAGCGTCCGCGATGACGGCCAATATCAAGGCGGCTCGAAAGCGAGCAACCTGCGAAATCTTGATCGTGTTCAAAGCCACGGCAGCCTCCAGCCTTCAGATTCGTGCTCAAGTGAATTTCGTCCCTTGCGGCCCGCTATCTGAGCTTACATCCGCTCACAGGTGAGACGTCAGCGAACTTGCAATTGAATCCTTTCAAGTCGAAGTCATTTTTCACCGCCTCAGGGTTGAGCTGCCGCCACGCGCGTTGGCAAAAGGTCTGCCTTAATATACGCGGGATCGAGAAGGCTGTGCACCGCATGATCGAAATTTGAAAAGGAGCAGGGCTGACTCGAATGGCAACCGGGAGGCGTCAAATTCACTTCGACAGGCGGACTGGACAGCGTCAGATCCTCACTGAATCGCAACTGGCCTATTGTCTGCGCGCGGAATCTGAGACGAACGGTGTACTCCTTCGTCCTCGCGCTTTGCCATAATTCAAAAACAATCTGCGAGTCGGGCGGCGTATCGTCGGTACGTCCATCCGCATCCCAGCGCACATCGAGCAAGCCGCCAATGTTGCAAAGATTCGAGTCGTGCCCGCTCACATAAACGAGACGGGTACTGACGGGACCAAGGGCTCCCGGCACGGGCTTGTGCTCACGCGACTGCGCCGCCTGCTCAAGTGTCCAAAGAATGTGCGCCATCAAATTAGAACCCTCGGTGCGGGCATTCAAAGGGGTGCGGGTGCCTAAGCTGAATTGCTTCGTATGCAATGGCAGAAGACGCCGGAGGGCCGGCTCGTCAATGCGACCCCAGCCCACCTCGGACATCGGCTTGTCGTCGAGATACTCGAGCAGGAGATCCTCGATCAGTGTTGAAGCCGCCGTTAGAGGCCTGGCATCATCGAGGATTGGCTTGGCTGCTGGATGCGCATGATCTGGGGCCAGAATACGCCCAAGCTGGTCGAGTCCAGGGTTTGCGGCAGATGAAAAAAAAGCCACGGGATCGTTCCCCACCGCGGCGTGAAAGTCTGCGTCCGCCGCATCCTTCGGCGGCGGTGCGAAGGTCGAAGGAACAGCCGAGAACAGGGGATCCTTTACGCCCAGCGCTGGATCAATTGTGTTGATCGGCACCGAGTCACAACCTGGTTCGAGCCCCGCGAGAGTAGCGCGCGTGCTTTCGACATTGCGCTCGTCGGTGTCGGCATAGAGATAGATCTCACTGCTGTCGGGACACCCTGAACGGGACAGGAGCCCGCGGCGCGCAAAATCCAGGCGCATATATGTGCCCATTTTTTTGATTGCCAGTGCGCCATGCGGTGTCAGGTACCCCAGCGGGACTTCCCACTCCGGCCACGGGTCGGAGGCGCGAAGATTCAGATTGGATGCGGCGACGAGTGGCGGCCGAATACCGTGCCGAGACAGAATCAGCGTGAAACGAAGATGGCTCTCAGGCTCCTCTTTGTTCGCCGGCGATTGGGATTCGGCGCCGGCGCTGGCAAAAAGCAGAGCCACTGCAATGACCGTGCTCAACGTTGGTTGAATGGTGCGGGGGCTCCGATGATGGCTAGTTCCCAGCAACCGTTGTAAAGGCAACCTGCCCTCCCTTTTCTGGGACGCCGTAAGCTCTACGCGCCAGACAAGGTCCATTGTATTTCGTGTGCGTGATCTTGATCTATTTCAGCCACTTGGACACGGGCCGCGCAGGGGACAGCAAGTCATGAATGGGCTTTCAAGGTGTAACGAAGAGTGTTAGGTGGTTCTGCTGATTTCTTAAAGGGTGCTTGCAGATGTATGCAGGGCGTCGAAGCTGTCGCGAATGGCGAAAAACGCATCTTTCGGGCGATAGTCGCGACCGAAGGGAAGCGAGCGCTGGGGGCGGTTCGGTTGCTTGCGATGGTGTGTCGGCCCATCATTTAACCAGGTTCGCCGGTCGCTCACGCCCCAGGTCAGCATGGCTTTTACAGCAGAGTTTGCAAGCGCAACATCGAGAAACGCGCGGTAGGTCTCGGCGATCGCCTTGTCCCGTTGCTGAACGTCATCGAACGCGAGGTCGTCTTCGTTAACGTCCATCTCGATAAGGTAAACCTCTAGTCCCATCTGGCGCACGCTTTCAATGAACTCAGCCAGGCCTTTACCCATGGGAGACTGCGCGCCCGCCTTGATGTGCGACTGAATGCCGACCGCATCGATGGGCACGTTGTGCTGCTGCAAGCGGTGAAGCAGCGCCAGGATCGATGCGCGCCGGGTAGCCTGTTCCGGATTGTCGGACTCCACCCCATAGTCGTTATAAGTGAGGCGCGCGTGCGGGTCAGCTTCGCGCGCCGCGCGGAAAGCTGTCTCGATGTAATCCGGGCCGATGCATTCGAACCAGAACGATTTGCGAAGATTGCCTGGTTGGCCGTCCGCGGGCAAGCACCGGCCTTGGCGCCGGTGGCACAGTCTGTGACAACACGAATTACACTTCCTCCTGCAGCTTTGAGGTTGTGGGCACGCAAGCCAGCGCCACCGCAAGCACTGCACCAACCGTCTACACCGGCCTAGGCCTGATGCAGCGCAATGCCGGCACGGGTCCGGGCTTCGCGGATATTGACCTATCCGGGCAGAAAGACACGAAGCTATTCGAGGGCCTCACCTTCGAATTGCGCGCCGATGCTTTTGACATTCTCAACCACCCCAACTTCGGGCAGCCGTCGGGCAATGTCCAGTCCTCTGCCTTCGGCCAGATCTCGGCAACTCGCTTCGCCGTCAGCGATGGCGGTTCATCGCGCCAGCTTCAGGTAAGCGCCAAGTTCATCTTCTAGGAGTCAAAAAAGTGCGGCGTGGGCTTTGCCAATAAGGCTATCTTGCACAACCCACGCCGCCTTTTTTGATCCGGACCAGGTGAAGAGCCCCGACGCTCTTAACATCCGCATTGTTCTAGCTGCAGCCGCTTGATTGTCTACATAGAGAGTACTTGTCTTTATATGCAGTTCTGCTTTCCTTAATTGTTCCATTGCTGCCAACGACAATGGAAAGCCGCCATTCATGCAGGTAATTGTCTTCAAGGGCTTCAATTCCGGGATAGATCGGCCCGCCGCACTATGCCGTCTTACTGCGCTCCGGAACACAGCGGTTCCGGCGACCCGATATAGACACTATGGCGGTCTTCCGCTTGAAACAGAATCTTCCAGACTAAGTTCAGGTGATATTCAATACCCCCAAAGCTTTGAGCTTTGCGTGGCGCAACACCGCGCATGAAATTGATGTTCCAGATCCCTGCGGTCGCACAATACTATGTGCATAAGCGATACGCCTGCTGTGCCAAATCTGGCTCGATGGTGTAGAACTCTGAATAGCCCCTTGCGCAATTTCGAGAAAACCCGAACGGAATTTCAAGAGATACTCGCCAAGCCCATTCGCGAACTCGGGCTCAAGCTCGAGGGTTCTCCGCTCGAACGATTTGTTGACCAGCTCTATCGCGAATTGGATGCCAAGGGCCTGCACAAGTTCCGCCCACTTTGCTACCTCACCGATGAATGGGGATGTCCCTCAGGCGAGCCCGTTATCGGCATGCCGTTCTATCTGGCCAACCCGGACCTGGCAAAGCTTGAGCGCGAAATGAACGACCTGGAAGATGCTCGCGAGATCATGATATATATGCGTCATGAGGCCGGACACGCATTCAATTACGCGTACCAGCTCTACAAGTCAGCTGAGTGGCGCGATCTCTTCGGTCCGTTTCGCCGCGCCTATCGCGATAATTACCGTCCCATCCCGTTTTCGCGGAAGTTTGTTCGCCACCTGGCCGGGTGGTACGCGCAGAAGCATCCGGATGAAGATTTTGCAGAAACGTTTGCGGTCTGGCTCACGCCTCGTTCGCAATGGCGAAAGCGCTACGAAGGTTGGGGCGCCCTGGCCAAGCTCCAATACGTGGATCGCTTGGCGCGAAAAGTTGGAGATGTCGAACCCATCCGGCGTCGCGGCCGCACCGACATCACCGTCGACGAGATGGAGTCGACGGTCGGCGAGTTCTATCATCTCAGCCTGCCAGAGGAGATTCCGGTGCAGGAACTCGCGCTCGATACAGACCTTGCGGACATCTTCAATGTCTCCCGTAAGCGACAAAAAGGTGTGCGACCCGCGCAGGAGATGTTGCGTCAGCATCGCAAGCCCATTGTCGACAAGGTCGCATATTGGAGCGGTGTTCAACGTCCGATCGTCAACCGACTCGTGGAAGCTATCTGCAGACGTGTCGAGGACCTGGGTCTGCGCGTAGACATTCGACGTGAGTCCGAGTACCTCACGGAGTTCGCGGTCTACACAACCGCACTCTCAATGAATTACCTGATCCGTGGAAAGTTCATTCATCCGTGAGGCGTGCCGGCAGATGCCGTCACGCCGATTGGAGGTCGCATGACTGGAACGAAGTTGAAAGTCACCGTGCTGTACGACATGTGGGAAGAAGAACCTGCTGAAGTACAGGAAGAGGTTCCCGCACCTCGCCAGCGCAAGGGGCAAAAGAAGCGCAAGAAGAAGCCGGTTAAGCACGACCGCGAAGAGATCTTCGAAGCCCTGGAAAAGCTAGGTCATGAGCCGTCATATCACGTTCTCGACGGCCGCCCGCAATCACTGCTCGGACTCGCCAAAAGTGGCGCCGATCTCATTTTCAACCTAACGGAATCCTATGCGGGCGATGACACCAAGGAGATGCACGTCACCGCATTCCTGGACCTGCTCGATATCCCCTACACCGGCGCCGGCCCGCATGCGAATATTCTTGCGCAGGACAAATCGATTGCCAAGAAGATGTTCGCTTTTTACGGGATTCAGTCTCCCTACTTCGCGACAGCCTATCGTGGCACCATCGACCACGCACATGACATTTCGTTCCCACTCATAGTGAAACCCACATCCGAAGATGGGTCCATAGGCATCGATGCCTCTGCCGTAGTGACGAGCGTGAAGGAGTTGATGGAGCGCATCGACTACATACAGAAGGAATTCGACTCTCCGGCGTTGATCGAGGAGTACATCGAAGGCCGCGAGATCTATGCCTCCATCCTCGGCAATTACGAGAACGCTCATGTACTCCCACTTGTTGAACTTGATCTTTCGAGGCTTCCGAAGGGCACGCCCAAGATCGCCAGCCAGGATGTGAAATTCGAGAAAGACACGGAAGCATATAAGCTGACAAAATCGGCGATCGCCGACGACCTCGATGAAGAGACCGTAACCAAGCTCACCGAGATCGCGATCAGGGCCTATCGCGCCGTCAAACTGCGCGATTATGGCCGGATCGACATGCGCGTATCAAGCAAGGGTGAGGTTTATGTCATCGAAGCAAATCCGAACCCATGGCTCTCCAGCGGACAGGAGTTTGCCATGGCAGCCAAAAAATCTGGTCTCTCTTATACACAGATGATCGGGGAAATCGTGGACCTTGCGATGGCTCGGCAAGCGTGAAAGTTGGCAAAAGTTCAGGTGAGTGGAGGCGCAGGAGTCAAGTCAAATGGGCGCCCGAAGGCGCACCAAAAGCGAACACCGCCCGGAGACGACTGACAAGTTACGGTTGGTGGACCGAGCCTGGATGCTTCCTGCGCCCAGACCGGTTGAATGACGCACTGGCTTCTAGCCCATAAGCGCTTCATCAAGCGTTTGGATGTCTACTAATCCCTTGCATCCGTAGATTGTCGACAGCACCAGGTCGGGAGGATAAGTTCTCCGCAGTTCTGCAACCCGTTCCGTGCCGGCGCGGTAGGCCGGAAGATACATTCTACCCAGCAACGGATGGCGTCCCCAAGCCCCCGACAATTTGTCGGCGCGCTCTTCCGTTACGAGAAAATCACGTCGCAGCGTCGCCGCCACCTCCGCCTGTGCTCTACCTTCACCCCAGGTCATATACGATGACTGGTTCTTGGCATCATCCTGCAACAGGGCCAGCAGCACGCCTATCTGCATATCTTCATCGGGCAATTGATCCACCTCGGTGACGTCATGAGCGATCAGGATTGCGTTGTTGGCAATTCCTTCAAACAGAGTGGCAGCGCGCGTGTTCATTGTGAGAACCGTAGCTTCGAAACCGGTCATTCCGCGTACGTACAAATCTTGCAAGTAGGCAAAGGTGGTCACGTGCCCAGGAACAACCTCATGGCTCACGAGCTGCTCAAATTCAGGATAAGAAATCTGCAACGAGGCATTAATCTCGTAACCTGCTTCGTATTGCGGCGTGCCATCCGCATTGCGTGCCCTGCCGATGTAGTTCATCGAACCGGAAAACCAAGCGTCCCGAATGGGGAGGAAATCAATGTTGGCGCGTGGCACCCGCGCAAGCTCCGGTGGAAGGTATGGCAGTAGATTCTTCGCACTGAGGCTATCGAAATGAGCGATCACGGCCGCACCCAGAGAGCGCACTGAAGCCATCGGGATGACACGATCCCGGCGCCAAGCATCCACCGCCTGCAGCAATTCGCCCGCACTGGCCGACGAGTAGCCGGCGCAGCCCAGCAGTTCGGCCACGCGTTCCCGCTTTCGCTCCGGCTGGGATGGTTCAGGAGGCTTCGAAGTCGACGCTTCGACGCAGCGCGCGTAGGGTACCGGATCGCCTTTGCCTAGGACCTCCATTGCAAGATCACCCATGGTTTCCAGGCTGTCTGCGAGGCCGGTAAGATAAGGCCGTCGCAACCCGCTCATCCGTTCCGCCTCTGCGCGAAGGCCGTCGATGGCCTGAGGAAGATTCACCGCACGCAGGTACTCGTCTACTGTCTCGGGATCGACGCTTTTGCCGGACACCCCGCCGCATTCCCGCAGACGCACCGCTGCCGGATGCGTATACGCGATAGGGAGCGGTTCATCGGAGAACCATGAATCGGCAATAAACCGGCCGGTGCCCGACGAACACATCACGTCACCACCCCAGAGTGTGTCTATGCCAAGAACAGCGTCGGCAACATATTTTCCTGCTTGGTCCATCAGACCTCCCTCACTTTCTTCAACGAGCCAAACCATACATAAAGGCAGAGGCCAACAAACAATATGGCGGAAACAGATTGCGAAATCGCCTCGTCCGAATAAAACGGAGTCTTGACCAAATCCTCCCGATACCAGGGGAAGAGCCGCAGGGCCGCACCCATCACGCCTCCCAGCGCTCCGCCGGCCATAAGTCCAGAGGCAATGATGACACCACGCTCGCGAATCGTCTTGCCGCGTTCACCTGTGGCCCTTTCCGAACGCTTGTTCAAGAAATGTGATAGGAACCCTCCCACCAATGCGGGAGTGTTGAGCTCGAGCGGGAGATACATTCCCAGAGCAAAGATCAGAGAAGGCTGTCCGAGCATCTCCAGCACCAGCGCGACCATTGCCCCTACACCAAACAGAAGATAAGCCACCGGCTGGTGGCTCATGAACCCCTCGACAAGAGCCTTCATGATGGAGGCTTGAGGCGAGGCCAAAACCGGCCGCAAGTCTCCAGCCGCGGCTTCTCCAAATTGAAAGGTGTGGGCCAGCATGACGATCGTCAGTCCGGCGGCGATCGCCGATGCCAGAACACCCAGGAACTTGACCTTCTCCTGTGCTGCCGGAGTAGAGCCGAGCCAATAGCCTGCTTTCAGGTCGGTAATGGTCTGCCCTGAGATAGACAAAGCAGTGCACACCATACCGGCGATGGCCATCACGAAGAACATTCCGGCGGTTCCCGACAGGCCGAATCGTAACAAGACGGCCGAGGAGATGATGATGGTCAACATGGTCATTCCCGACACCGGATTGCGGGCCGTGGTGGCAATGGCGTTGGCAGCCACAGAAGTAAAGAAGAAGGAAAACAGAAGCGTAAGAACCAGGCCTACCGTCACGACGGTGAAGGAGACCGGGAAATGTCCGAAAAAGATTGCCACTGCAATTGCGCNNGATGCCCGCGGTGGCAATGGCGCCAACACCGATAAAGCGGGCGTAATTTCTGTAGATTTCAACCGCGGTCATCTTTGAAATTGGAAGGACAGCTGGATAGACGGAGACGTCAACGTGCTTGCCGACAAACCAGATCAACGGGACCAGGACGAAGTTCGATAGCACGCCGCCTGCACATAGAATCATCGAACTGCGCAGACCCATCACATACCCAAGGCCCAGAATGAAGCCGATGGCGTNNCGCAATGAGACGCACCACCGGGATAAACTGAAAGTTCACATACTCCTTCCACACTTGAAAGGTGGTCACGAAGAAGTCGTAAATCCCGGCAATGACAGTTGCCTGGATCAGAAGTGTGGCCTGCGAACCGCCCTTCTCTCCGGTGACCAGAACTTCGGTAATCGCTGTAGCCTCGGGATAGGGTAGTTGGCCATGCATCTCGCGCACAAAGTACCGGCGCAGAGGAATCAGGAACAGAACCCCCAGGCAGCCGCCTGCCAGACAGATAAAGATGGTCTGCACCGGGTGCGGATCGAGGTGCAGGATGTACAGCGCAGGAAGGGTGAAAATGGCGCCGGCAACCACGCCGCCCGCTGCACCGCCAATTCCTGTGATGATCACGTTNNAAGCAGGCTCGAACGGCGACTGTAGGCGCGTGCCAAGCCAATGGCCAGGATGGAGATCGGGATGGCAGCTTCCATCACTTGTCCGACCTTCAGCCCCGAGTAGGCAGAAGCAATGGTGAAAATCACGCAAAGCAGCACGCCCCAGAACACCGATCGCAGCGTGAGTTCCGGCACCTTCGCTCCCGCAGGCACGATGGGCATATAAGACTCGCCGGGTTTCAGGGGGAAAGAGGCGTTTTCAGGTAGAGACTTCTTTTCGTTCTCCGTCATTGGTAGGTATTTCCCTTCTCGGCGAGGCTCAGCGCCCTACTAAGCGAGCAGTGTGGCCTACGCCAACCAGACTCGTCTCCGCCTACAAGCACGACCTGGGATGAATCATGCAGTTCACCACCCCCACACATTCAAAGCAAGTGTAAGTATCACACCGGACTGTGACAGTCTGCATCTTTGATGGGCGTGAATGTTCAAGGAAGAGAGTGACCGGCTCCATAACAATAAGCAGTCGGCAAGCCGACGCGCCAGGAGTTCGGTCAACATTTCCGCAAAGAGTCTTGCAAACCTTGATTTAGTAGACGTCCTTTCGGAACTCTGCGGCCGCTTCCGCGTAGCTCCTGGGCGCATCGTGCTCGAAGTGACGGAGTCGAGCGCGATGGTTGATCCGATCCTCTCCCTGGATCTAATGACGCGGTTCCGCGTGAAGGGCTTTCATTTGTCAATTGACGATTTTGGCACCGGATATTCTTCGATGGTGCAGCTTGTCAGATTGCCCTTCTTCGAGATCAAAGTCGATAAATCATTTGTGATGAGGTCTCAGCATTCCAACGAAGGACGGGCTGTCATCAAATCCATCATCGATCTAGGTCACAGCCTGGGACTTCTGGTCACGGCAGAGGGCATTGAAGACCTCAGGACATTTGACAACCTCAAGAACCTTGGGTGCGATCTCGCGCAGGAGTACTTTATTGCGCGTCCGATGTCGGGAGCGGCCATGTGCGCCTGGACAGCTAGCAGACATCTCGAACCATCAGCCGTGCAGCTTTGACTAGGTAAGGTTCCGTTGAAGGCCGTGGCGGAGGAAGCGTCTACGAAATCTCTTTGCCCAATTTCCGGACAAGTGTTTCCGTCCGTTCTCCCGGGATTGATTGTCAGTTGGCAATAAACTGGGCGCTCCACCATTTGAGTGGGCTCGAATCCATGCTCGACGAGTGCATAGGGCTGTGAGCACCAGTCGAGAATTGGAACGAGGTTTAGTCTGCAAAAAAACGCAGCCGAATGCTCCGCGCGTGAGCATTGCGCGATAGAGCGGAAACTTACGAGTCGTGCGGAGGGTGCTTCGATCCAGCGTGCGCGTCATCCGGCAGGAACTGCGGAAGTCCGAATTCGTGAAAGAGATGGGGATCTAAAAACAGAGTTATCGCAGAAATCGCGTCATTCTCGAGCGTAAGTACGTGAATGGAGTGCGCATTCCAGCCTTTGTCTGCGCCGGAGAACTCATAAATGGCAAAAGCCGGCTGTCCATTGGCGGCCGTCGGCACCAAATGGAGGCCGCCACAGGTCTTCCATGCCGCGGCAAAGAATGTCCCGATGACCTCGCGCCCGATAAACCACTGCAGCCACGGCGGCATGACGGCGGTTGCGTCTTCCTTGAGCACAGCCACGAAACCTTCCACATCGTGTCCTTCCCAAGCCTGCAGATAGCGCCCAAGGATCTTTTGCTGCACAGCAGTTGTCTGGGACTCAAGCGGCGGCCGGCGGTCAGAGTAGCGATGCGAGAGCGTCTCGCGCGCTCGCTGCAAAGCACTGTTGATGGATGCGGTGGAACCGCCTAGCAGAGTTGCTGCTTCAGCAGATGCCCAGCCGAGGACATCGCAGAGCATGAGTGCAGCGCGCTGGCGCGGCGGCAACTGCTGAATGGCAGCGACAAACGCGAGCTGTACAGACTCCCGCGCAGTGTAGCGCGCCTCAGGATTCGGCGCGGCGTCGGCGAAGCCCTCGATGTTTGCGTCCGGATACGGTTCTAGCCAGGGCACGTCATGCACAGGGCCACCTTCCAGTTTCGGCGGCCCGGCGGGGCCAAGCTGGTCGGGTAGGTATCGCTGCTGGTGCTTGCGGCCTTCGAGCGCATTGAGGCAGGCGTTGGTGGCGATGCGGTAGAGC
>PLKU01000289.1 GCA_003140705.1 Acidobacteriaceae bacterium | reverse complement strand
AAGCCGGGGGGACGGATGAGGAAGCCCTGGAGTTTGGCGCCGTCTTTGGCGGTGAACCAGAAGGATTCCATCGCGGGCAGGTCGAGCTGGGCTAGGAGGCCGTCGTTGAGATGGGTGATCTGCCGAGACTCTGAAACACTTGTAATCTCTTTTGATGGCGGACCTCCCGCGGTATGAATCGCGATTGTTCGAGAACTGTCGTCCATGTCTAGGAGATTTCCAACGACGACTTCCGCTGGGCGATCCACACGCATGAGATTGCCGACGACTAACACCCCTTCGGAAGAATGAAGTAGACGGATGTCACTCCACTCTCCTTTCACTTTTCCGCATAGATGGAGATTTCCGCCATCAAGATTGGTCTGATAAATCGGGGCTTCTCCCCGCTCGCCTGCGACGAACATGATGTGCCGCACGTCATCAGTTGAAGTGAAGGACCAAGCAAAGTCATCAACCCAGAGGTCGAAATTCGGCAGCGGGTTGTTTATCGTCTTGGTTTCCCGGTCATAAACCGCTAGACGGAATTTGTCGCTTTCATAGCCGCCGCGGGCTTGGGAGCGCCAGGCTAAATACTTGCCGTCGGGGGAGTATGCGGGGTTGAAGTCGCCGCCGGGGCTGGTGCTGACCTTGACTGGCTTGGCTGCGGGGTTGGTGAGGTCGAGGGTAAAGATGTCGGCGTTGGTGCTGATGGCCTGTTCGGGATCGAGGTTCTCAGTGAAGGCCAGTTCCTTGGAGTCGGGCGAGAAGGCGAAACCGCCGCCGCCTTCGAGAGAAAAGGGCGGAACATCGTGGGGATCGTTGGGCGTGAGGTCGCGNNCGGTGTAGTGGTTCCAGTGGCGGAAGAGAAGGTGGGTGAAGATTTGCGCCTTGACCTTGCTGGCGGCCTGGGCGGCGTCGCGATCCGTGTTGCATTGATTGCCTGATGGATTGGTTGGCGCGATGGCGGGGCAGTCGGGATACACGGCAGAGGTGAAGACGATGGAGTTGCCGTCGGGGGACCAGAGGGCGTTGGCGGCTTCAGTAGAGATGGACGTGAGCTTTTGGGGGTTGGCGGTTACGCCGGTGGCGGGGTCGAAGTCCGCGAGCCAGACCTCCTGTCCGCCGTCGCGGCTCGATAAAAAGAGAATCCGCTTGCCGTCGGGGGCAAACTGGGGGCCGCCGTCGCCGGGCTGCGAGACGGTCAGGGGTTGTGGGTCACCACCGGCGATGGGCTGGATGAAGAGCTCCGGGGTTTTGGTGTTCTGGTCGAGATCGACGGTGGTGACGGAATAGGCAAGCCACTTGCCGTCCGGGGAGACGGCGGTTTCGCCGAGGCGCTTCATGTGCATCATGTCTGCAAAAGTCATTGGGCGTTTGGCTCCTGCAGGGACGGTCGGAGCCTGGGCGGGGCAAAACGGGGCGGCAAAAACGGTAAGGGCAAGCGATAGGGCGAATGAATGGATGCGCATGGGATTTCCTATCCGCGGTAGCGAGAAAATCGCATCCGCGCGAAGAAGAAGTTTACACCGGATGCGGCGCGAGCGTTGCCCATGGAGCCTCGGGGCTCAGAGCGCTCCGCTCAGGATGACCGGATCCATGAGACTGGCGAATCTATTTGTTTTCGTTGCCGGTGAGGCGGAAGGTGATGGTGCCCCAGAAGAGGCGGGCGCGCATCTGGACGGGCAGATGGCGGTCGTCGTCGGTGTACCAGATCCAGATGTTGCCGCGATTCTTGACCACGCCGGCGTCGGCGGTGGGCTGGACGCGGAGGGTCTTGAAGGTGCCGAGGGAGGTCTTGATCTCTTCGCGGCTCTCTACCTTCATGGTGACCGGCACGGTGTGCAGGGCGTCGACCACCGGGATGACGAAGGTTTTGCCGATCTCCATGGGCTGCGACGAGGCATAGTAGATGCCGCTGAGCAGGTCAGTGAGGCAGCCGGGGACGGACAGCTCAACGTGTTTGGTTTGCCCGGTGACCAGATTTTTTTCGTCGAGGATTGACTTGGACTGGGCGTAGTCTATGCGGAGGGTTGAGCTGATCTGGCGGCGGCCTTCGGTGGTTTGCTTGTCAAACTCGTAGGTGCAGCCTTTTTCCCGGTCGATGGTGGACTGGAAGCGGTCACTGACGTGGAAGAGCATGTTGATGGCGCCAATGGTGTCAGCGTTGGCAGTGATGCGTTCGCGGTCGCCGGCTGCCTCAAAGTGGAGAACAGCGGTTCCGGCGGGAAAGACGCGCCAGTCGACGGAGTAGGTTAGGGTCTGCTTCTGGGGAAGGGCGAAGCCAGCGCGCGGAGGGGCGAGCGGATCTACCTTCTGGGCGTGGGCCCCGGCGGCCAACGCAAAAGCGCAAAGAGTCGCTGCTATGGTCTGGCGTGTCTTCACCGTCTGGGAGGACTCCTTAAAGATTGGAGAAACTTACCTTTTTGGCGCGGGGAAAAACCTCACCGCAGCCCAGTCACGATGACGCCGACAGCTGGCCGCAAGAAGAGCAAGCTGAGGTACAGCAGTGCGGCCCCAATAGAAGCATTGTACTCGCGGTGCTGCAAGTAAAGCGAAAAGGAGAAGTTGCCGGAGCTTGAGGAAGTGCCGGATTGGGAGGCCGGGGTAAGGCGTGGAATGAGGCGCGGAACCCGGCGGCAATAGGCGTCAAATGCGGGGAACGTGGCGCGCAAGAAGCGCTCTTCAGAGGCGATGACGGGGATGTAGATGGCAGCGAAGCCTGCAGCGAGCACAAGGGCTACCGGCCAGCTGAGCAGGGCCACTGCAAACCCAGCGGCGATGAGCGTAGAACCGAGGTAAAGCGGGTTGCGGGTATAGGCATAGGGACCGGTTTGGGTGAGTTCGCGATTCTTTTTGACGTAGCCGGCAGCGTAGGCGCGGAGCCAGAGGCCGGGGAGGACAAGGACCACGCTCCAAGCGATGGCTAGGGGCTGGGGCGCTCGCCGGTAGAGGTCAAACAGGTAGAGGGCCGCGGTGAGGAAGCCGAGTGGGACGCGAATGCGGCGGGCGACGCGCTGCCAGCGGGCGATAAAATCACCACTTTCTCGGCTTGGGGCTGAGCTGCCAGGCTGGGTCATCGCGTAGACTCCGGGACGAGGAGCTCGCTGGCGGCGAGGAGAACGTCTTCAGGCTGGATGGTGAGGAGGCCGGATTCCGGCTCTGGGTGGCGGGTGTGGTCGCGGCGACTTTCGGGGCTGCGGAGGACCTTGAAGCGGGTTCCGAATGGACCGTTGCGGCTGGGGTCCGTGGGGCCATAGATGCCCACGACCGGGCGCTCAAGGGCGCAGGCCAGGTGGAGCGGGCCAGTGTCTCCGGCGACGACCAGGGAGGCTCGCCGGGTGAGGGCGATGAGCTGTTCCAGCGAGCAATGGAGCGGAGTGGCCGCGCCTTTGGTGGCCTGGGAGATGGCGTCGGCGAGCGGCTCTTCCCTGGGACCGGCGTTGACCAAGATGCGCAGGCCGCGGTCGATCAAGCCCTGGGCGACGACGGCATAGCGCTCGACCGGCCAACGCTTGGCGCCCCAGCCGGCACCGGGGTTGATGACAACTGCAAGCTGGGTTGGCGAGGGGGATAGAAGTTGGTCTGCCCAGGCCTCGGCGGCTGGGTCCGTGGGGAGCAGTGGCTTGGCGGGAGCAAGTTCGTCGCCGGCCACGGCTGAGGCTAGCTCGAGATCCTGCTCATTCACGTGGGCGCCGTGGGTGGGGACGCGCTCAGTAAAGAACAGGCGGGCAGCGCGCTCACGGGGCTGGTCTTCGCCAATGCGGCGGCGACAGCCTGCCATGTAGCCTATGACGGCAGAGCGGATGGCGCCCTGGAGGTCGAGGACGGCATCGTATTCTCCGGAGCGGAGGGTACGCCGTAAAAGCTTGATTTCATGGTGGGCTTTCTGACTGAAGGGTGCGGCGCGCCAGTCTTTGGTTGGGGCGAAGAGGAGCCGGTTGAGGAGCGGGCAGGATGTAGTGCGGCCGAGACTGTCTTCCGCAGTGAAGAGGGCGCGCCAGCGGGGTTCGACGACCCAGTCAATGACCCAAGCGGGATGGGCAAGGCGCAGGGCAGTAACCGCAGGCAGCGCGTGCAGAATGTCTCCCATGGCGCCCAGCCGAATCACGAGCAAGCGGAACTTGGATTGCGTGTGCAAACTCTGATTTTCTCACAAAGACGGATGGGTTAACGCGCTTGCTTTAGCTGGTCGACAAGCCAGTCGATGGCTTCGTCTTCATGTTCGATTTCGACGCGGAGGCGGGCGGTTTTGAGGGAGATCGGTGCCGGGAAGGCGGCAGCAGAGTTACCGAGTCGAATGAGGTCTTTCTCGGTGGTGATGATGGCGGTGGCTCCGGTTTGGCCGGCGGTGGTGACGAGGCGGTCAAGGTCAGCAGGAGTGAAGCGGTGGTGGTCAGGGAATGCGATGCGGGCAGCGAGGTGCTGTCCTGCCGTTTCGAGGCCGGCAAAAAACTGAGTGGGGCGTGCGATGCCGCAGAAGGCGACTGCGGGGCCGTCGATTGCAGGGATGTCCATCTTGCGGTGCAGGCGCCAGATGGGGCCTTCCCAGCCCCATGCGCGCAGGGAGGTCTCGAACTCCGCGGCTCTGTCAGGGGCGGGGATGGCGATAACGGTGGCGCGGTGGGCGGCTTTGGCAGGCTCGCGCAGGTTGCCAGCCGGCAGCAGGGTGTCATGGAGCCAATCGCGACGATCGAGCAGGAGAATATCGACGTCGCGGTGGAGTTGGCGGTGTTGAAATCCGTCGTCGAGGATGTGCACCGTTGGCAGGTGAAGCTGGAAGACGTCTGGAGGCGCAGAGGCCTCGGCAAGCTGGCCGGCACCGAAGCGCTGACCGGCAACGAAGACGGGGACGCCGGTTTCGCGGGCGATCAGAAGAGGTTCGTCTCCAAAATCGTGGGCTGTGCCATCGGAGTCGACGCGGGCGGGGCGCTCGCCCAGTCGTCCATAGCCGCGGGAGAGAACGTCAACGCGGAGGCCGCGGCGCTCGAGGGCCTTGGCGAGCGCGATGGTGAGAGGCGTTTTGCCCGCGCCGCCGGTGGAGAGATTACCAACGCTGACGACCGGACAATGCAGGCGGTTGACTGGCTCGAGCCAGGTGCCAAGGCGAAGCTCGCGCAGGAGAAGGGCAAGGCGGTATGCGGGCACCAGGGGGAGGAGCAGTTTGCGAGATGAATATTCCCTGGGCATCACCGGCGCTCCGGGCTTGAGTTGACGGAGAGCAATTCCCGCAGTGAGTCGACGCAGCGGACGGTGGCGCCGGATTGCTGATCGAAAACGTGCTTGGACCGGTTGCCCATAGCGCTGGCGGATGAGGAGTCGCGGAGGAGATTGATCAATGTGTTGGCGAGGTTTTCTTTGGAGGCGATGGAGACGGCCTGATGGGCGAGAAGATCTTCAGTGATGGCGCGGAAGTTGGCGTGGTGGGGGCCCATGACGATGGGCACGCCGAACTGAGCGGGTTCGAGGGGGTTGTGGCCGCCAGCGGGGATGAGGCTGCCGCCGACGAAGGCGACTGACGCGAGGGAATAGACCGAGGCGAGTTCGCCGATGGTGTCGAGGAGGACGATCTGGCCGGGGAGAATTGGGCTGAGCGGGGCGGGTTGCGATCGCCAATCGGACCGCTTGATCCAAGGGATGCCGGAGTTATCGAGCAACGCGGCCACGGCGGCAAATCTTTCAGGATGGCGGGGAGCCAGGATCATTGCAAGTTGGGGGTCGGCAGCGAGGAGTTGCGGCCAGGCTTGGAGCAGGGCGGACTCTTCGCCTTCAAGGGTGCTGCCGGCGACAACGAAGCGCAGATTGGGAGCGGCCGTTTTCAGGAGTCGGGTGGCATCGGCTTCGGCGGCGGAGCGAACGTCGAATTTGAGATTTCCGGCGACCGAGACGCATTCCGGCTTGCAACCGATGGCTTGCAGGCGTTCGGCATCGGTTGGAGATTGGGCCAGGACGCGGGAGATCTGCTTCAAGAGTGGGCGGAAGAAGGGGCGCACCACGCGATAGCGCGGCCAGGAACGATCGGAGATGCGGGCGTTGACGACGGCGACCGGGATTCCGCGGCGGAAGCAGCCGTTGAGAAGATTGGGCCAGAATTCGGTCTCGGCGAGAATGAGGAGACGAGGTTGGAGGGTGTTGAGGTATGCGCGAGTGGCCCAGGGCAGATCGAGCGGGCAATAGAAGACGCGGTCAGCGCCGAAGCGTTCATGGGCAAGGGCCTGGCCGGTGCGGGTGGTGGTGGAGATAACCACCTGATAGTCAGGGAAGGCGCGGTCCAGCTCGCCAACCAAGCGGCTGGCGGCAAGCACTTCTCCCACTGAAACAGCATGCATCCAGATGAGAGGCCGGTCGGGCTGAGCTTTGAGGAGGCGCACGCTTCCGAGGCGTTCGGCGAGGCCTTCACGATACTTCTGCGTGGTAGCCAGCCGCCATAGCCACCAGGGTGATCCGAGTATCAGGACCACCAGCAACGCCAGATTGTAAAAAAAGAGAATCATGCGTGACGGAACTTGCCTTCTTCCGGTCTAACCCTCAAATGATACAGTCGAGCACTGTGAGGGTTTCTGGGGCGCTTTCGCTGCTTGTTGTCTGGTTGGCATTGCCGGCCTTGGCCAACGACCATTCCCCGCCCCCCGTGCAGCCAGCAACATCGTTTGCCGCGGTGGAAGTTCATGACGATGAGAAGGTGGCCATCGCCGTGGAACCCTACGACACAAAGGAGAAAGAAGGCATCTTTCGCGTCGATTACCTAAGCCACGGCGTGATGCCCGTGCGGCTGATCGTGACCAACAACGGCGATCGACCCATCTCACTGAGTGACGCGCGGATTCTGTTCATGACCGCGGCAGGCGACAAGATTCAGGCGGCCGAGCCCGAGGATGTGGAACGTTTGATGAGCCAGAAGGAGCGGCAGGGCAGCAAGATTCCGATGCCCGGGCCGATACCTGCCATCAAGCTGAAGCCCAAAGCCAGCGATAAGGATGTTGAAGAGGACTTCAATACGCTTGAGTACCAGGCACTGGTGGTGGAGCCGCACTCTACGCGCGCCGGTTTTCTGTTTTACGACGTATCGCAGCTGGATCACCCGCTGGAGGGCGCCAAGATGCACCTGGTGAAATTGCGGGACGCTGACGGCAAGGAGCTCTTCTACTTCGAGATTCCCTTCGACAAGTACCTGCGATCCAAGTCAAGCAATATGAACTGAGGCGGCGGCCCGATTCAGAAGCGATCGCGCCTACTCGTAGTAGGTGGCCGTGGTTGTGTCGGTCTCCCAGATCGTGCAGTCCTTGACGCGGACGCGGCCATGGGTCATGCCGGCGAGTTCCTCGTTGGTCTGATCGTAGAAGTATTTGGCGATGTTCTCAGCGGAAGGGTTGAGGACGGTAAACGGCTCAAGTTCGTTGAGCATCTGGTGGTCGATGCG
>PLKU01000492.1 GCA_003140705.1 Acidobacteriaceae bacterium | reverse complement strand
CTTGACTCGAAGGCGCCGTCGATCCGGCTCAAGGAGTACAGCTACCGCGAAGCACGCTACACCATGCTGGCGCGCAGCAATCCCGAACTGGCGGCAAAGCTGCTCGCGGAGGCGCAAGACGACGTGGAGCGCCAATGGCGCGTCTACTCTGGGCGAGCTGCCATGGCGGGCCGCGGCGAGACTCCGCACATCGCGCCTGAAGAAAAGGCTGAAGAAAAACTGGTAGCCGTAGTTGACGGAGGCACCGAATGATTGATTTTTCAACGCAGTATCTTGGCCTGAAGCTGAGTGGCCCCATTGTGGTGTCGTCGACGCCGCTTTCGGAGTCGATTGACAACGTTCGCCGCATGGAAGACGCAGGCGCCTCGGCGATCGTGCTGACTTCGCTTTTTGAGGAACAGCTGGAGCTTGAGTCGAAAGCGCTGGATGAGGACCTTTCGCGGGGGACCGAATCGTTTGCGGAATCGCTTGGCTATTTGCCTGATCTTGACGATTACCGGATGACGCAGGAGGTTTATCTCGAACACCTGCGGCGCGCCAAGGCAGCGGTTTCGATTCCGATCATGGCCAGCCTGAACGGAGCGACAACCGGTGGCTGGGTTCGCTTCGCCAAGGACATGGAGCTGGCCGGGGCCGACGCGATCGAGCTGAACACCTACGCGCTGGCAACAAGCCGCAGCCAGACCTCGGGCGAACTTGAGCTTCAGCTTCTGGACCTTGTGGCCGCGGTGACCGAAGCGGTGAAAGTCCCAGTGGCTGTGAAGCTTTCGCGGTCGTTCACCAGCTTGCCGCACCTGACCGCCCGGCTTGAGGCTGTGGGCGCAAAGGGCGTGGTGATTTTTAATCGCTTCTACCAGCCGGATTTTGACATCGAGACGCTTGAGGTGCGGCCCACGCTGCACTTCTCGACGCCGTCAGAGCTGCTGTCGCGCCTGCACTGGGCGGCGATTCTTTACGGCAATATCAACATCGATCTCGCTATTTCCGGTGGCGTTCACTCGGCAGAAGATGTGCTGAAAGGAATCATGGCCGGGGCGGGCGTTACGATGATGGCGTCAGCGCTGCACATTCACGGCATCGAGCATATCGGCAGAGTGTTGGCGGATGTACGGTACTGGCTGGAGAAGCGCGAATACGCGTCGCTGTGGGAGACACGAGGTTGCCTGAGCCGGCGATCTGTGCCGGACACGTCGCCGTTCGATCGCGGGAACTACATCAAGACGCTCAGCTCGTATAGCCTGCGCCAGACTGTGGCGGCTTTTTAAAAGAGTATCTATCACTCGAGTGAAGGTAATCGGCGGCCACACCCAAGTGTGGCTTCCGATTGCTGTCTGTGAGCTGCCGCAATACCCAACGTTCTTTGACAACCGTATACCTATTGCCCGATGCGTGGTGAGGGGACAGAAATGAGGCCCAGAGTTGTAATCTGTACATCCGGAAGTTCTTCAAAGTAGAGAACCGCGGACTTGGCGCGATGACGATTGAATGCCCAGAGCATCGCACCGACTATGACAAGAAGGATCACGAGCACGGAGAATTCAGGCGGGTTCCTCAAGGCATGGTTCTCAAATTCTGCGATTGAAACGACGACGGTCATGTAGACAACAAGCATCCCCCAAAACACCACATGAACATTCAGTTTTCCGGGCAAGTACGAGCAGGTAAACGGAACCTTGTAGAAGCCCAAAAGGCAAAGCTCGACCAGCACCGATCCAAACAACGCAAGCACGAGCAAATGCCCAAACACCAGGCTGGGAGGCACGAGGGGGACGGCCAGTGCTGCCGAGATCAGCCACACCGGGACGATGGCCAATAGGAACATGGTGAGCCGGCTCGCGGCGATGTATTTCTCAGGTGGGCAAAGCTGGGTAGTGCGCAAAACCCAGTTGGCAGTGAGCGAGATGGGCAACGCGACAACGCTGCGCAGTCCAAGGGTCGCAAAACCCATCATCACGAATGTCGGGACTAGAAAATCCATCGAAACTGGGATGGGCCTACCGAGCGGCATTTCCCCGCGCAGGATGGACAGCGCGATGGCCAGGACAATGGAGAAAAAGAATGCAAAGGTGACACGATGCTGCCGGCTTCGCGTAAGAGATCGCAGCGAAAAGAGGACCAACGCTGTTTGAAGCAAGCTGCCCATGCGCGGCGTCCAATGCAGGCCGCCCGCTCCCGGGACAAGGTCCGGCTCCTCAACAGTTTGCTTCATTGTCCGCAGGTAGCAAAGCAGGAGCGACAGAGCGGCTCCTGAGGCGGAGACGCCAAGGCCGATCCATGCGCGCATGGCGAGCCAATTCAACTCCGGCGGCAGCGTGCCGTTCAACTGATTCATCATTGCGAGCAGCCAGTACGGTGGTGAACAGGCAACAAACCACTCGTTGTCAGACCGGGTCATTGCGGCAACCGTAGGGGTTGACGGTTCGAGAAAGTACACGCTGATGAACAGACCAAACGCAGCCAACTGCAAAATTGCAGAGAGGCGCAGAAAGGCTCTTCGGGAGAGCAGCAGGGTCGTCACACCCTGTATGGTGAGCACCGCGCAATAAAGGATTCCGCTTGCGGCGATCATCGTGAAGCAATACGCGAAGAAGAATCGGGCGACACCCCAGGCGGAGCCGTGCAGAGATCCGAGAAGCGATGAAAATACCAGGCAGGTGGGCAGGTTCAAGGCGAGGACAGCAAGGCTGAGCACCGTGGCTGCGGCAGACACCTTGGCAAAGAGGATGGTGCGCGGCTTTATGGGAAGGGGCGCGAGCACCATGATGTCGCGCCGGTCAGGAAAGGTTGCATCCCAACTGACTACTGCAATTAGTCCGGTCACCAGGAACGTCGTGGTAATGAGAAGCTGCTCCATTGGCCAGGTCATTTCCCGGAGAAAGGCCAACGTGCGTGCATCATCCATGAAGAGGATTGGGTAAACCAGCATCATGACAAAAACAAAGCTGATGATGATGAGCACGCCGGCAAACTGGCCGAGAAACCCGATGACATCGGCTTGAATTGAGAGGNNAACTGGCGGCAAAGAACGCGGAAGTCAAGCGGCAATTTTGCGATCAGCGTGCGGATTGCCTTATGCATGGATGAGATCCGCCAACTGGCGCGCCGTCGACTCAGTGTCCTGCTCGACAGCGAGCTGGGAAAAGATCGCTTCGAGCGTGGGCAGCGCCATCAAGGAACGCAGGCGTTCAATTGAGTCGTCGGCGACAATTTTCCCGCGGTGGAGAATCACGACGTGTGCGCAGACGCGTTCGACGGTATCGAGCTCATGCGAGCTGAAAAGAACCACCTTGCCGCGGGCGGCCAATTCTTGAATGAGACTGCGCAGGACCATCGCGGTGCCGACATCGAGTCCGGAAAAGGGCTCATCGAGCAGAATGAGATCGGGATTGTGCATGAGAGCAGCTGCGATGAGAACCTTCTGGCGCATGCCCTTTGAGTAACCGGAGATGGATGCGTGGCGGTCGTCGTGGAGCGCCAGCAGGCGGAGCAGCCCATCGATGCATTCGGATGACTGCCTGCCCGGAAGCCCGCGCAGTTGCGCAACCATGGTCAGGTACTCGACGGCGGAGAGATGATTGTAGAGATACGGCTCCTCCGGGACGTAGCCCATGNNCGCAGATGCAATTGACCAGCGTCGACTTGCCGGAACCGTTGGGTCCAAGGTAGCCGGTGACCTCACCGGGCCGCGCGGAAAAGCTCACGTCATCCACCGCGGGGATTCCGGAGAAATGTTTGGCGACACGGCGTAACTCAAGCATGGTTCACCTGCATGGAGTAGACACCGAGAGGAACGGAAATGTTCCCTGTTGAAGGGGCGGGGCGCTCCCATTTGAAGTGGGAAGAGAGTCGCCGCGCTACGTTGATTCCTGGGGATGGGGTTCGTTGAGGAAAAACAGGACTGTCTCTTCGACCAGGCGGCAGGCCTTGGGAAGGGCGTCGATGACGGGGTCGCTGAAGACTTCGCCCTGCTCGATTGAGCCGGCGCTAATGGTGAGCTGCAGGGCATTTTTGGGCAGGGAGCCGTAGAGTTCGCGGGAAAGTGCAAGCAGTTCCGACGCGCCCAGGTGATGGGTAGCGAGTCCTTTCCTGGGAGGTGCGGGGTGGGCGGTTGTCAGCTGGACTGTTCCGGCGCGCGACTCGACTGAGCAATCGATGAAGAGGACGGACCGGGAGCGGGCAACCTCTTCGGCTAGCTCAGGGGTCCATTGCTGGCAGTTCAGAACGCGAACAGCAGGATCCCAGCCGAATTTCTGCTCTGCCCAATCGGCAAGCCACGGACCGACGCCATCATCCGAGCGGAGGGTGTTGCCGCAGGCGAGGATGAGGCAGCGGACGGTGTTCTGTGTCATGAATTCATCGTACAGTTAGCGAACGACCTGATCGACGACTGCGCCATCGGCGGAGAGCAGTGAGAGAACCAGGGGCATTTGACCAAAGGCATGCGTTGAGCAACTGAGGCACGGGTCAAAGGTGCGAATCACGGCTTCGACGCGGTTGAGGGTTCCTTCAGTGAATTTGCCGTCTTTGACGTATTCCCTGGCGGCCTGCAGAACGCCTTTGTTCATAGCGTTGTTGTTCTGGCCGGTGGCGATGACAAGATTGGCCCAGGTGATGAGGCCGTTCTCGTCGACCCTGTAGTGGTGCATGAGGGTGCCGCGCGGGGCTTCGGCCTGGCCTGCGCCTTCGAGCCGGTTGACGCCGGCGCTTGCGCGGACGTGCTTGTCGAGGATGAGCGGGTCAGTGAGGATCTGCTCGATCTTTTCGATGCCGTACAGGATTTCGATAAGCCGGGCGTGATGGTAGTGGAAGGAGCTCTGCACGGGTCCGGCGGCGAGCTGCTTGAACTCGGCAAGCTCTTTTTCTGCCAGCGCGGTGCCCATGGACTTGACGATGTTGAGGCGTGCCAACGGGCCGACGCGATAGCTGCCCGCGGGGTAGCCAAGAGGCTTGTAGTAGGCGAACTTGGTGTAGCTGTAGGGCTCGACTGCTTCGCCGATGACTTCGCTGAAGCGGCTGGCGGTGATGCCGTCGTCGAGGACTGCGCCCTGGGGATCGATCATGCGCAGCGCGCCGTCGGTGAACTCGATCGACTCGTCTTCGTTGATCAGGCTCATGTAGTTGGACGGGAAATTCGCAAAGATCTCGATCTCCGGCTTGAAGCGGTCGGCGATCTGCTTGTAGGCAGCGAGCGCGAGCCGGATATTCGCGAAGGCTTCAGGTATCGAGGCCAGGATCTCATCGCGTTTGGCGGGGTCCAGCGGTTCGGTGACGCCGCCGGGGACAACCCAACCGGGGTGGATGCGCTTGTTGCCGAGGAGTTCGATGATGTGCTGGCCAAAGCGGCGCAGGCCAATGCCGGCGAGGCCCAGCTCCGGCTTCGCGGCGACGACGCCGAATACATGGCGTGCCGCGGGGTCGGACTCCATGCCCAGCAACAGGTCAGGAGAGGCAAGATAGAAGAAGCTCAGGGCGTGAGACTGGACCATCTGCGCCAGGTTCAACATGCGGCGCAGCTGCGCAGCGGTGTGCGGGATGCGCACCGACATGATGGCCTCGCAGGCCTTGGCCGAGGCGATGAGATGCGAGACCGGGCAGATGCCGCAGATGCGCGCCATGAGGCTGGGCATCTCGTAAAACGGCCGGCCTTGAGAGAACCGCTCGAAGCCGCGTACCTGGGTGACGTGGAAGTGCGCGTCCTCAACCTGGCCCTGGTTGTCGAGTTGAATGGTGATCTTGCCGTGGCCTTCGAGGCGGGTAACGGGATCGATGGTAATTGTCTGGGTCATGACTTCGGCTCCAATTAGCTTAGGCTCCAAAACGGGTGAGGGCTGGAATGTCCAGCGGTTCACCGGTTACCAGCGCGGTAAGCGCTGCGTGAAACGTGTCGGCCGAAGGCGGGCAGCCGGGCAGGAAAACGTCGACCTTGACGAACTCGTGGATGGGGCGGACGATGCGCAGCAGCTCAGGCACAACAACGCAGGGAATCTGCGGCTGCACGTCTGCATTCTCAATGTATGCGCGGTTCAGAATCGCTTGAGGGCCGATGGGATTGCGCATCGACGGAACATTGCCGGCGACGGCGCAGTCACCCATGGCGATGAGAAGTTTGGAATGGGCGCGAATCTTCCTGATCTTCTTCTCGTCGTCGACCGAGGCGACGGCTCCCTCTACGAGGGCAATGTCGACCATGTCGGGGAATTCCTTGGTATCTACGATCGGACTGTAGACAACGTCGACGATATCGGCCAACTCGATGAGCCGCTCGTCCATGTCAAGGAACGACATGTGACAGCCGGAACATCCATCCAACCAGACCGTAGCCAGTTTCAATTTGCTCATCGCGCTTCCCTCATGAGGTTCAGGTAGGGCAGAAAATCGGGGTACTTGGGGTGGTCGGAGCCGACCTTGCTCTTGTCGAAAAGAGCTCCGGTGGGACAAACTTGCACGCATTTGCCGCAGCGGGTGCAACTGGAGCTTCCCCAGGGATCGTTGAGATCGGTGATGACGGTCGAATTGATGCCGCGACCCATCACGTCCCACACATGCGCGCCTTCAATCTCTGCGCAGACACGTACGCAACGGGTGCAGAGGATGCAGCGATTGTGGTCGACGGTGAAGCGTTCGAGCGAGGCGTCAACAGTGAGCTCAGGGTTGCGATAGGGCAGACTGATATGGGTCAAGCCCTGATCCTGCGCCAACGACTGAAGTTCGCAGTGCCCGTTGGCCACGCAGACGGAACAGACGTGATTGCGCTCAGCGAAGAGCAACTCGAGGATCATGTGACGGTGCTTCTGGAGCCGCTCAGTATGAGTGCTCACCTCCATGCCTTCAAACACGGTGGTCACGCAGGCGGGCAACAGTTTGTTGCTTCCTTTGATCTCAACCAGGCACAGCCGGCATGCGCCGACATCGCTCAGGCCCTCAAGATGGCAGAGCGTGGGAATGTCGATGTCGTGTTCCCGCGCGACCTCAAGGATGGTCTGGCCGGAGCGGGCACTGACTTCCTCTCCGTTGATTTGCAGAGTTTTGACGCCAACAGGTTCGCTCATGCCAACACCTCCGCCTGGACTTCAGGCACGGCGGCTTCGATGTTGCAGACGCCGGCCGGACAGCGCTTGTGGACGATGTGCTCGATGTACTCATTACGGAAATACTTGAGCGTGCTGAGCACAGGATTTGGCGCGGTCTGGCCCAGGCCGCAGAGGCTGGCTTCTTTGACCGTGGCGCACAGATCCTCAAGCAGTTCCAGGTCGTCCAAGGTCCCGCCGCCGTTGCAAATGCGGGTGAGCAGCGTGAACATCTGGGCTGTGCCCGCACGGCACGGTATGCATTTGCCACAGGACTCGGTCATGCAGAACTCGATAAAGAAGCGAGCCACATTGACCATGCAGGAGGTGTCGTCCATGACGATCATGCCGCCGGAGCCCATGATGGAGCCGAGCTGCGCCAGCGTCTCGTAATCCACCGGGGTATCGAACATCTCGGCGGGAATGCAGCCGCCGGAAGGTCCGCCGGTCTGCACTGCCTTGAAGGTGTGCCCGCCGGGTACGCCGCCGCCGATGACTTCAATGATTTCACGCAGCTTGATGCCCATGGGCACTTCAACCAGGCCTGTGTTGGTGATTTTCCCTGTGAGCGCGAAGACCTTGGTGCCTTTGCTTCTCTCCGATCCCATATTGGCAAACCATTTGCCACCCTTGCGGATGATGGGAGCAATGTTGGCGTAAGTCTCAACGTTGTTGATCAACGTTGGCTTGCCCCAAAGACCGCTTACTGCCGGATAGGGAGGACGGGGCTTGGGGGTACCGCGTTTGCCCTCGATGGAGGCGATGAGGGCAGTCTCTTCGCCGCAGACAAAGGCGCCGGCGCCGAGGCGAATCTCAATGTCGAAGTTAAATGTGGTGCCGCAGATGCCGTTGCCCAGCAGGCCGCGGCGTCGCGCATCGCGGAGACCGGCAGTCAGCCTTGCGACGGCTACAGGATACTCAGCGCGGACATAGATATAGCCCTTGCTTGCGCCGACCGCATAGGCGGCGATGGCCATGCCTTCAATGACGCGATGCGGATCGCCTTCCATGACGCTGCGATCCATGAATGCGCCGGGGTCGCCCTCGTCGCCGTTGCAGATGACGTATTTGAGATCGCCACCGGCCTTGGCGACCGTTCCCCATTTCAGGCCAGTCGGATATCCGCCGCCGCCGCGACCGCGAAGGCCGCTGTCAGTGATCTGCTGAATTACGGTGTTGGGGCTCATTTCAGTGAGAGCGGTCAACAGCGCCTTGTAACCGTCACAGGCAATGTAGTCGTCGATCTTTTCAGGATCGATGTAGCCGGCGTTCTCAAGGACCACCCGGACCTGCTTGTCGAAGTGCTCATTCAGATCGCACTGCAGAGCGGGAACAGGGCCGTCGCCCAGGCTTGCAACAATGGCCTCAGCATGATTGGCATGCACGTGGTGATAGAGAGTTTCTTCAGGATCGACACGGACCAACGGGCCGGAGGAACAAGGCCCCATGCATCCGGTACGACGGACAAGGACTTTTTTGCCGGATTTCTCCGCGGCCTTGACAAGTTCATCGCGCAAGGGTCCCGCGCCCTGGCTGGCGCAGGCGAGGTCCATGCAGACGTTCACTTCATAGTCGTACTTCGCGTTTTCAAGGCGGACGCTCTCCGCTATCTGTTCGAGCTCCTCGATGTTCATTCCACCGCCCACCTTTCCAGTTGCTCAAGCACTTGTTCGCTGTTCACTTCGCCCATGACTTCGCCGTCGCGCAACACCACGGGGGCGCGGCTGCAGGCGCCGACGCAGCGGGCGGTCATGAGGCTGATTTTTCCGTCCTTGGTGGTCTGGCCCTGAGGGATGCCAAGACGCTTCTCGGCGGCAGCCACCAGCTTGTCTGCGCCCTTGATGTAGCAGGCAGTTCCGGCGCAGATGGTGACGGTATGCTTTCCAGGAGGCTTGAGGCTGAAGTAGTGGTAGAAGGTGACCACGCCATAAGCCTGGCTCAGCGGCACGCGCAGGGAACGGGCTACAAAACGGATCGAGTCGTCGTCCAGATAGCCAAATGAGGACTGAACGGTATGGAGCGTTTCAATGAGTGCGTGGCGGGCAAAACCATTTTTGCGCATGGTGCCGTTCACGATCTTCCAACGTTTGTCGTCGCTTGGCAGCGGCGGAGGTGTGAATGCTGGCACGGTTTCCTCCCGGGGGAAGCAAGCCAGGTCGCAATCGGTCTGCGCTTTCCATGCTGTTCCCTGTCCATAGTCTTGTCCGCCGGGCCAACAGTCGTCCGTGACAGGTGTCACCGAGGTGGAAACCTATCCCACGCAATGAGATGGCCTTAGGTTCGGTTCAATTCAGGAAGGGAACTTGCTGGCCAGGATGCAGGGGAAATGTCGACGGGCGAGGTGCGGCGGTGTCTATGAGGTCGGACGAAGCTGGACCTGATAGTCAGAGTAGTCAATCTTTACTATGGTCTTGCCAAAGAGAAAGCTGTCCGACTCGGCCCTGGCATGGGTCGCCTGCGCATAGCCGCTGACGAGGGCGTACTGGCGCATGACCTGTGTGGGACCTGTGATGAACGAAGGGCTTTTTGATGTGACTCCCTGAAGCTGAACGATAGAGAAGTCTTTCGAATCCACCCACAGTGTTCCGGTGAAGAGATGCGGGCTGCTGTGTTTGGGAACCAGCGTCAGGACAACACAGTCTCGCCGGTCAATCATTTGGTGGCCGCCAGGCGCGAGTTGCATGTGGTAGTTTGCCGAGGTGATCCAGGCGGCTTCACGATTGCCCGGCAGGTTCAAAAGCCTTTCGTTTTCAAGGATGGCACCCAATACCTGGCTCCGCAGGATGGCCGAGCCGCTTTGTGAGATGGGGGTATAGGTCTTGCCTGTTTCTTCGCGGTACACGGTTTTCACGGTCATTTCTGCCGCAGGATGAGTTTCGTCGCCGCTCCGGTAGACGGCGTAGTGCTCGGTGACCGTATAGCCCAGCACGTTGTCGAGGCGGGCCTTGACGGCCGCGCCGACTCCCTTGATTACCGTGGCTTCGTCAAGTTGCTGGGCTGTGATGGAGCTGCCGGCGACGCAAAAAATGAGAGTTGCAAGTGCAACTCTCGATGCTGCGCAAAATTGCTTCAGACTCATCATGAGGGGAATCCTGGCACCACTGCCTCTCCCAGACTAAGCCATTGCGGACGAGCCTTCCCTTTAGACTTAGCGGTCGGTGCAGGAGTAGCAGGGATCGATCGATGCCTGGATCAACGGCGTGTCCGCGAGGCGGGCACCCATCACCATCCAGCGGATGGCGGGCATATTGGCAAAGGTCGGCGTGCGCACGTGCACGCGGCTGGGGTTGCGAGAGTTCTCTTTCCAGGAGACGCTGTACATGACTTCGCCGCGCGGGGCCTCAACACGGCTTGTTGCGGTCCCGGTGGAGAAGACGATTTTGGCGTCGCCGGTGTTGATGTCCCCGGAGGGCATTTTGGTGAGCGCCTGGCGAAGGATCTTGCAGCTTTCCATGATCTCGAGGGCACGCACCAGGAGACGGGCGCGCACGTCGCCGTCGTGTTGCACGGGAACTTCGAACTCCATCTCGGAGTAGGCCGCGTAGGGAGCGGCGCGGCGGAGATCCTGGGGCAGGCCGGAGGCGCGTGCCGTGGGACCTACGGTGCCGCAGGAGATTGCTCTCTGGTTGGTGAGCACACCGATGCCGGCGCAGCGCGACCGCGCGGTGGTGCTGGTGGTAAAGATGGGAATGACGGTGCGAACCATCTCGCGCTCAAGCTGCTCGATCATGGCGAGCACAGCGAGCGGGTCGTCGATGTCGCGATTGACGCCACCGATGCGGTTCATGGAGTAGTTGACGCGGTTGCCGGAGATGGCCTGGAGCACGTCCATGACTTTCTCGCGGATTTCAAAGCAGGTCATGAACATGGTTTTGAAGCCCATGAGCTTGGCGGCGATGCCGGCCCAGAGCACATGGGAATGGAGGCGCTCCAACTCCGCGACGACGACGCGGATGTATTGGGCGCGCGGGGGAGGGGTTTGATTGGTCAACTGCTCCATCGCCTGACAAAGCGTGAGGGTGTGGATGTTGGAGCAGATGCCGCAGACGCGCTCCATGAGCGCGATGACCTGGATGTAGTTGCGCGATTCAGCCAGGTGCTCGATGCCGCGGAAGTTGAAGCCGATATGCAGCTTGGCATCGATGACGGTTTCGCCTTCGCAGATCATGTCGAGCTTGTAGGGCTCTTCCAATGCGGGGTGGTATGGGCCCATGGGGATTTTGTAGGTCACTTTTTGACCTCTTCCTGCGCCGACAATCCAGTGGCGGTCTTGTTGGGGGTCCCAGTCTCACGCAGGTTCACACCGGGCGTGTCTCCCTGGCGCAGAAGCAGGGGTTCGTATTCGCGGCCCGTAAAGTCGATTGCAAAGCCTTCATGAATCTCGCGCTCGATCCAGTCAACGGCCTCGCAGAGGTCGTAGATGCTCTCAATGGAGTTGGCGGCAAGCTGGAAGGAGAAGCCGAGCACGTTGCCATTGACGTCCCAGTGGTATTCGAGGCGAAGCCCCTGGTCACCGGGCATCTGATAGGCGGTGATGGTGATGAAGCGGGCGTGGCACTTGTTCATGACGGCGGCGAGGTCGCGCACATGCAGCGTGTCGGAAGCGAGCCAATGCACGCCACCCTTTTCAACCCAACGCTCGGAGATGCCGAGCTTTTCGGGGATGGCTTGAAGGAGATTCTGTTCGGGGATGATTGCAACTGCGTTCATTGTGTGCCTCCAGGGGATGAGTCAGCCGGCTTGGGGTCTGCTGGCGGGGGGGCCGCGGGAGCCTTGACAGTCGTCTTGCGGGCGACAGTGTAGGAGTTCTTCAACTCGCCGATATTCAGATACACGGGCGGCGTTTCTGAGTCCTGGCTGAGCGCATGGGCCTTGCAGCCTTCTACGCAGCGTCCGCAAAAGGTGCAGTGGCCGGGATCGTAGCTCCAGACGAAGTCGCCTTTGCCGGCGCGAAACTCAATGGCGCGGGCGGTGCAGCGGAAGCGGCAGATTGCGCAGCCGGTGCAGAGTTCAGGGTCGAAGCGCACCAGGCCGCGGAAGCCCTCGCTCACCTTGGGACGCGCTGGGAAGAGCATGGTTCGCGAGCCACCCCACAGGTTCTTCCAGAGCATTGAAACAATGTTCATGATCGATGCCTCATGAAGATGGCGGACGAAATGGCCAGGACCGCGAAGATAAGCGTGCATTGCCAGTAAAAGCGCACCGTTGTATCGATGGCGAGACGCGCAGTGGCGGCGGCGACGGCGGATAAGAGAAGAACAACCGCGAAGGAGAGGGCGATGAAGACGATTGCGGCGACCCACCAAAGCGTGAGATGGGGGGCGGCGAGCGTGGCGACCAAGCCGGTGGCGGCAACCCACTCCAGGCCGTGCGAGAGCTCCCACATGGCCAGCTCGGGACCGGCGTATTCGGTCATGGGGCCGGAGTAGATTTCCTGCTCTGCATTGGGCAGGGAGAAGGGATTGATGTGGAGCTTGGCAGGCAGGCAGACAAGAATCGCAAGCAAGCCAATCCAATGCATGGGCGAAGCGGGCAGTTGCGCCAGGGCTTCAAGCCGAAAGGTGTGCTGGGACGCGGCGATGGAGACGATGGCCAGCAGGAAGACCACGTTGTAGGAGACGCTGAGGGCGGCTTCACGCGCGGAGCCGATTTCGCCAAAGATGGAGCGCGAAGAGAAGCCTGCGGCGATGATGCACATGGAGGGGAGTTCAAGCAGGGCGAGCAAGAGGATGAGGTCGCCTTCAAACCCACCGGAAGAGGGCCACACCGGGAGCAGGCCAACGGCGCTTGCGGCTGCAGCGACAGCGATGAGCGGCCAGAGCTTCATCAGAAGGCCGCCAACTCCGCTTCGCGGCGGTGTGCTTTTGCCAAGCAGCTTGATGAAATCAAAGAAGGGCTGCATGAAGGGCGGGCCAATGCGACCCTGCATCAATGCCACCGATTTACGCTCGACCCAAAGGAAGAACCAGGCGGCGGGGATGGCGAAGAGCAGGCCGGGAAAGATGAGAAAACGCGCGAGGGCGGTGATCAGATTCATGACTGCACCTCGGTGGTTTCTTTATTGGTTGGGGCGCAGCAGGCGCCATTGCATGGTGGTCCGACAAGTGGCATGACGACGGGGTTAGCGGGCAACTTCTTCGCGGCTCTTTCGGCCAGGATTGCGGCAGCCTTGGCCACGCCTTGAATAATGGCGTCGGGACGCGGCGGACAGCCGGGAACAAAAACATCGACGGGGAGATGCAGGTTGAGCGGCCCGTCGAGGGTGCGGCTGTCGATGAAGACGTTGGTTGTGGCGGGGTAGGAGCCGATGGCCACGACTGCTTTGGGTCCGCAGACCTGGCCGTAGACGGTTTTGATGGCGTTGACCGCATTGTGGGTAACCGGGCCGGTGATGCATAGGATGTCGGCATGGCGCGGGCTGCCCTCAAGGCGGACGCCTAATTGCTCCGCGTCGTATCGCGGAGTGAGGCTGGCGATAAGTTCAATGTCGCAGCCATTGCAACTGCCTCCGTTCATGTGAAAGAGCCAGGGACTGCGGCGCCGGGAGTAGCACATCAATCGATCCCAAAGATTCATAGCTGCCCCCAGTGCAACAGTTGCAAGGTGCTGGGCCATATGCCGCCAACCAACAGCAAGGCAACAAGAGTGACGATGACGGCCTGGAGGACCAGCGGCTCACTGCGTGGCGAAGTGGATGCGGGCGGGCTGGGTGCGTGGGACGGACCCCACCAGATGCGCGTAAGGGCCAGGACGTAGGCGATGAGAGCCAGGATGGAGGAGAGGATGAAAACAGCGGCCAGCGGCCAGCCGATTTGCACGGCGGTCTCGTAGAGCCTCCAGCGGCCGATGAAGCCGAGTGTCGGCGGAATGCCCAGCATGGCCAGCATGCCGAAGAGAAAGCCGAAGGCGCTGACCGGGTAGCGGGTGATGAGGCCGGTCGACTCGGCGTTGAGGACTCCGTCGGCCTCAGGTGCGCTGAGGCAAATGAAGAGGAGGGCCTTTGCCAAGGCATGGGTGGCGGCGGCGATCATCGCGCCCTTGATTCCCACAATGCTGATGGAGGCGATGCCTAACAGGAGGAAACCGACGTCTTCGATTGTGGAGAGAACCAACAACCGCTTGAGGCTGCGCTGCGTGAGCATCAGCAAAGCGGCGACCAATGACGTAGTGGCGGCAGCGCCGAGCAACAACGGTGGCGTGGTGGCGCTTGGGATTAATTGCACGCCAATGGCGAACTCGGCGAAGGCGGCCATATCGACGATGGAAATGATGAGGCCGAGGACGAGTGCGGGTAGCTCATCGGCTAGACTCAGCAGCCAGAAGAACAGCGGCACGGCGGCCAATTTAACGATGATGCTGGTGAGCAGGAACGCGCGCGACCACGCTTGATTCTGGACGTTATAGAGCAGCTCACTCGCCAGCATGGAACCGGCTGAGATGAGCACCACCGCGAGGTAAGTGAGTTTGGCAGTCAAGGAGCGCGCGGTCAGCCAGACTCGCAAAACGGTCAGGAGCGCGGCAAACTCCAGAAGTCCAAGGCGCAGCCAGGGGTTGGCGACGATCAGGCCGGCGACGGATAGCGAGCCGACAATGAGCATGCAAGGCCAAACCGGGAGCCGGGTGAGGGCCGGTTTTGAAAGTGCAGCAAGAAATAGTGCGATGGCAGCGAAGGCGACGGCGGCAATGAGGAAAGCGGGCGTATGAGCTTCAACGAGCAGCGGCACTGCCTGGGGCAGGTTGGATTGAATGCCATGTACAGCCCAGCGTACTAGTGTGAATACTGCAGCTGATAGCACGACGATCAGCGCAATCGAGTTCCGCTCCATCCAAGTGACCGCGATGCCGAGTGCGCGCGAGGCAGTTTGTATTCCGGCCCACACGGCCAGGTAGGCGCGGTCGACGTTGGTCCAGCGGAAGAATTCCTTCCAGTTTTGCAGGAAGATGTCAGAGAAGTCGCCGGCTGTGAGGCGGCCCTGGTCGGAGAGCGGCTCGCCGCCGGTGAAGATTCCGCCCCACCCCACGGACAGAGAACTGTCCGCGGGGACCCCGGAACCAGCCAGTGCAGCGCCGCCGGTGGCAGTTGCAGGACGGGCCACGTAGGCGATGGCGTAGATCAGGCCGCCAAGAACCAGCGAGACAAGAGCCAGTACCAGGCCGCCGGTTGTGGAAAAGCTGCCTGCATTGGCAAACAGGCCGAACCACGTAACCTGTACTCCCTCCCCAAGTCCGAGCACGCCGAGGATGGGGTTGAGGAAGTAGTTGACGGCCAACTGCGGAGCGACGCCCAGCACCAGGCTGCCTGCGGCCATGAAGCCCATGCCCCAGACCATGGTGGGTGTGGCTTCGTGTGCATCTTTGGTTTTTTCAGTTGTCGGACCCAGGAAGACTGCACTGGTTGCCTTGGCGCAGAGGAAGACGGTGCCGAGGCTGACGACCCAGGCGACCATGGCGGGAACGGCCCATCCGGCCTGCAACGCTGCTGCGTAGAGCATCCACTTGCTGGCGAATCCGCTCATGAGCGGGATGCCCATCATGCTGCCGACGCCGATCAACCAAGACAGCGTCGTCCGGGGCATGCGCTGTGCCAGTCCGCCCAGTTGGTTCATGTCGCGCGTGCCGGTGGAGTGCTGGACCGCGCCGGCGGTGAGGAAGAGTCCGCCCTTGAAGAATCCGTGATTGAGGCAGTGCAGGAGGCCTGCGGTGATGGCAAGAGGTGTGCCGATGCCCAGGCCCATCATCATGTAGCCAATCTGGCTGACGGTGGAGAAGGCGAGCATGCGCTTCAAATCGGTTTGCACCATGGCGTACATGACACCGACGGCCATGGTGATGGTGCCGATCCAGACAAGCGTTGATCCCCAGGCCTGCGGCCACGCGCCAAAGCTGTGCATGCGGGCGGCGAGATACACCCCCGCCTTGACATAACAGGCTGCGTGCAGCAACGCGCTGACCGGAGTGGGCGCGGCCATGGCTTCGGGAATCCATGTATGCAGTGGAACCTGTACCGACTTGGCAACAAGCGCGGCGAGCATCAGGAAGAAGATGCCGCCTGTGAAACTGCGCGCGACGGCGGGGTCTGTCCAGAGGGTGCTGCCGGTGCGGTGGTAGACCACCAGGATGGCAGCGAGCAAACCGTAGCCCGCGATGTGGGTCATCAACAGGACCTTGCGCGCGCCGCTGACCGCTTCAGGATTCGTGTACCAGAAGCCAACCAGGCTGAAGGAGCAGAGACCGACCAACTCCCAGCAGAGATAGAAGAGGAAGAGATTGGCGCTGTACACAAGGCCGACGAACCCGGCGATGAAGATGAGCATGGAGCAGTAGAAGCGGGTGGCTGCCTTGTCGTGCGCCATGTAGCCGATCGAATAGA
>PLKU01000085.1 GCA_003140705.1 Acidobacteriaceae bacterium | reverse complement strand
TGCTCGGTTATCTGCCGCAGGACTTTGGAGTCTATCCCAATCTGAACGCTGTCGAGTTTCTCGAGTACCTAGCTGCGGTGAAGGGCCTCGATGGCAGAACCGCGACGCGGCGAATTGAGCACCTGCTGGAGCTGGTGAATCTGACTGAAGTTCGCAAACGCCCGCTGGGGGGCTACTCCGGAGGTATGAAGCAAAGGGTCGGCATTGCGCAGGCGCTGCTCAACAACCCCGAACTGCTGATCGTGGACGAGCCGACGGCCGGCCTTGATCCCGAAGAGCGAGTTCGCTTTCGCAATCTGCTTTCCGATCTTTCCGGTGAGCGCATCGTCATTCTTTCCACTCACATCGTCTCTGACATCGAAGCCACGGCGACCGATATTGCCATCATCGCGAAAGGTACTTTGGTGGCTCACGCAACACCCGAGGCACTCTTGGTTCAGGTAGAACGCAAAGTGTGGGAGTGGGTGATTCCAAGCACGGAACTGAATGACGCTAAGCGGAAGTTTCTCATCAGCAGCACCACCCGCCGGAGCGATGGCGTTCACGTGCGTATATTGGGCGATTTAGCACCCGCGGGCGCACAACCCGTGATGCCCAATCTTGAGGATGCTTATCTTTATTGTCTCTCCAAGCATCGCGCAGGAGCGCTGGCATGAGCCGCTCCCGGGCCCTTTATCACCTGGTGCGCGCCGACTTTCTTGAGCGAGTGCGGCGTTACAGCTTTCTGCTCACCCTTGGTTTTTCGGTGTACCTGGGTTATGCCGTCTTTGCCGGGCAAATCAGCCTGCGTGCCAGCAATTATCGAGGCATCGATAACTCCGCGTGGCTCGGCACCGTGATGGGGCTGGTTGCAACCATGTTCCTCACGCTTACCGGCTTCTACTTCGTGAAGAATTCCATTCAGCGTGACCGGCAGACCCGTGTGGGGCAGATACTCGCCTCCACGCCCATCAGCAAAGGTTTTTACGCTCTAAGCAAGGCTCTCAGCAACTTTGTCGTGCTTGCGGCAATGCTGCTTCTGCTGGCCGTGGCAGCCGTTGCAATTCAGCTTGTGCACCGCGAAGATGCTCACCTCGATCTATTCGCACTCCTGGCTCCAATCCTGATTCTTGGATTGACGTCCGTGGCCGTGACAGCATCGCTGGCTGTTCTATTCGAAAGCATTCCTATCCTTCGTGGAGGCGTGGGCAACGTACTTTACTTCTTTCTATGGACGACGCTGATCAGCGTGGGCGTGGCCACCATGGTCAATAGTGGACATGGAAACACGACACACGCTTTCGCCGATTTCACCGGGATGGCCTCCGCAATGGGGCAAATGCAGGACGAGGTGCGCCGCATCGATCCCCACTACCCTGGCGGTGTCTCACTTACCCTGGGCGGCCTGAACCCGGAGCCGACAAAGACTTTTCTCTGGACGGGCATCCGGTGGAATCCAGCTCTAGTGCTGAGCCGCGTCATGATGTTGGGAATCGCCATTCTTCTTGCGTCGCTTGCAGCTCTCTTCTTTGACCGTTTCGATCCTGCGCGTGAAAGCTGGTTCGCACCGAATACGCGAAGACTTGCAAAGAAGCGCAAGCGTGCCGAGATTGCGTTCGCGCAAACCGCCGTGGCGGACGGGGTTGGTACGCTGGTGCCGAAAGTCGCCGTTCATTTCGCAGCTTTTCTGCCAACCGGATCGANNGTGCAGACTTGTTTCTTCGCTCTCGTGGTAGCCGAGCTTCGCTTGTTACTGCGAGGCCATGCCTGGTGGTGGTATTTGGGCGCTTCGGGCCTCTTCATCGCGTGCCTGGCCTCGCCGCTTGGTGCTGCGCGCTCTGGTGTGATTGTTGTTGCCTGGCTGTGGCCGGTGCTGGTCTGGTCGCAGATGGGAACGCGCGAAACGCAATTCTCTACGGGGTCAGTTATCTTCTCGGCTCCGCACGCCGTTCCGCGCCAGCTTCTGGCCACCTTTACAGCTGGCGTTCTGTTGGCCGCACTCACCGGTGGCGGTCTTGCCTTGCACCTGATCATTGGCGCCGACTTCACCGGCCTGGCTGCTTGGGCAACCGGCGCACTCTTCATCCCCGCCTTGGCGCTTTCGCTTGGCGTTGCCAGTGGGTCGCGCAAGTTCTTCGAGGCTCTCTACACCGCCTGGTGGTACATCGGCCCGCTGCATCATATTCGCAATCTTGACTACATGGGGACCACGCCCGAGTCGAGTACTCCGGCCCGGTATCTGATAGCCGCCATCGTTCTTGTGCTGGTGGCCTATTCCTGGCGAAGGGTCCGCTTGGCGTGGGCCTAGTCGCAGGCCAATTTGACCCATTCTGGCGAGCTGGCTCAACGACGCTGAGCACCGCACTTCACAAATCCGTAGAATAGGCTTGTAGCAGCTCTCAGGGAACTCGATGGCCTTCACTGAAAAATATGATGTTGTTGTGGTTGGCGCCGGACACGCGGGATGCGAGGCCGCGATGGCCGCGGCGCGCATGGGCCTCAAGACCGCTCTGATCACCATGAACATGGACCTCATCGCGCAGATGAGCTGCAATCCTGCGATCGGTGGAGTGGCGAAGGGCCACCTGGTGCGGGAAGTCGACGCTCTCGGCGGCGTAATGGGCGAGGTGGCGGATGCGGTCGGAATTCAGTTTCGTCTGCTGAATACTTCGCGCGGCCCCGCTGTGTGGAGTCCGCGTGCCCAGTGCGACAAGCAGCTCTATCGCGTAAAGATGCGCGAGGTACTTGAGGCCCAGGCCGGTTTGCATATTCGCCAGGCAGAAGTGGTCGACCTGGTGATTGAAGAGAGTGCGCCTGAACTCGCGCCAGTTTTTGAAGAATCCAACGAAATTCCACGGCCCATGCGACCTCGCCGACGCGTGTTGGGGCTCAAACTTCGTGATGGCCGTCGCTTGCTTGCGGGCGCCACCATCATTACGACAGGCACTTTTCTGAATGGCCTCATCCATTGCGGCGAAGAACGCTATCCCGCCGGTCGCAGCGGCGAGCCTGCGTCAGTTTTGCTGGGCGAGGCGTTACGCGCCCTGGGCCTCAGGACCTGTCGGCTGAAAACTGGTACGCCACCCAGGCTCGACGGTCGGACCATTCGCTGGGACGCTTTCGACGAGCAGCCCGGTGATGCTGACCCTACGCCGTTCAGTTTTCGAACAAAGAAAATTGTCCAGCCACAGATAAGCTGCCACATCGCCTTCACCACTCCTGAAACGCTTCGCATCATCCGCGAAAATGTGGGCCGTTCCGCCATGTACTCCGGCCAGATCGAGGGCATCGGGCCGCGCTATTGCCCGTCAATCGAAGACAAGATCGTCAAGTTTCCTGACAAGACCCAGCACCAGTTCTTCCTTGAACCCGAAGGGCTCAACACGCACGAGGTCTATGTCAACGGCATGTCCACATCGCTGCCGATGGAAGTGCAGTGGCAGATTGTTTGTTCCATCCCAGGCCTCGAAGATGCTGAGATGCTGCGTCCCGGATACGCCATTGAATACGACAGCGTCGATGCCACAGAACTGGACCGATGCCTCAAGGTCAAGAAGATGGAGGGTCTTTACCTGGCCGGTCAAATCAACGGGACAAGTGGATATGAAGAAGCCGCCTGCCAGGGCATCATGGCTGGTATCAACGCCGCACTGTGGCTGAAGGGGTTGCCGCCGTTCACCATGGACAGGACAGAAGGCTACACCGGGATTCTCATCGACGACCTGATATCAAAGGGCACGAACGAGCCTTACCGCATGTTCACTTCTCGAGCCGAGTTCCGCCTGCACTTGCGCATCGACAACGCCGACCGCCGCCTCACGCCTTACGGTCGCGGCCTGGGATTGATCGGTGACCAGGCCTGGGCAGAATATGAGCAGAAGCAGGCTCGCATGGGGGTATTGGAACGTCTCTTGTCCGCAGGAAAAGTGAATATGGAGAGTTTGGCCGCTGGCGGCTTTGGTGCGCTTACGGCAACAGCAGGACTCACATGGGCGCAACTGCTGAAGCGTCCCGAGGTGACGATTGAGCCTGTTCTAGGCGCAATGCGCGAAGCCGTCGCAAAAGAGCCCTTGCTCGCAGAATACTCGGCCGCGCTTTGTTTAGACTCAGGACAGATTCCTAACGGGCCGACAACGCTTCCCGCTGTTCTGCGAAACGAGGCGCGCGCCGTCGAGACTGAAATCAAGTTTGCCGGGTACCTGGAACAGCAGAAGAAGTCGATTGAAAAGCTGAAGGCAGCTGAATCCGTCACAATTCCCGATTGGATCGAATACAGCGCCATCAGCGGTCTGTCGCGCGAGATGCGCGAGATCCTTGAGCGCGTCCGCCCAATCACTATTGGCCAAGCGAGCCGCCTTCCCGGCGTTACCCCGGCTGCGCTCAGCCTTGTGCATGTGTCCATCCGGCTTCAGGCCGCAAGACGAGTGGCTAGCTAACAAGTGGGGCAATGCGAGGCTTGTCCAGATTCGGAAGCAATCCGGTGAGCAGCCCGATCGCTGGCAGCCATGAGCACAGGCGATAGACAAAAGCGATGCTGGTGAGATCGGCGATATGGCCGAGCACTGCTGCGCCTATACCTCCCATGCCGAAGGCCAATCCAAAGAAGATTCCTGAAACCAACCCGACGCGACCCGGCATGAGTTCCTGTGCATAAACAAGAATCGCGGAAAATGCCGAGGCAATGACGAACCCGATGATGGCGGAGAGAACGCCGGTCCAGAAGAGATTGGCATCAGGGAGCAACAGCGTGAAGGGCAGCACGCCAAGGATGGAACCCCAAATCACATATTTGGGACCGATGCGGTCGCCAATGGGCCCGCCAAAGAATGTCCCGGCCGCGGCCGCACCCAGAAAGATGAACAAGTGTAGCTGCGAACTCCGCACCGAGACGTGAAACCTGCTGATCAGGTAGAAGGTGTAGTAGCTTGAGAGGCTGGCCAGATAAAAGTACTTTGAGAATATGAGCGCTGCCAGAACCGCAATCGCAGCAATGATTTTGCGGCGCGGCAAAGTCTGGCGAATGTCCCTGTGCACGTGGCTGGCCGTTGCGCGCGACAAGTGGTGCGACCGCCATCGGCCCACTCGGTACAGGATGAAGATACCGATACTCGCGGCAACTGAAAACCACGCCACCCCGAGTTGGCCCTGGGGAAGAACGATAAAGGCGGCCAACAACGGTCCAATTGCGCTGCCTGTGTTGCCGCCGACCTGGAACACAGATTGCGCAAAGCCATGCTGGCCGCCGGAAGCAATGCGAGCGATGCGTGAAGACTCTGGATGAAAGATGGCCGAACCGGTTCCCACCACAGCCGCGGCAACAAGCAGCAGGCCGAACGTTGGCGCCGTGGCGAGTATCGCAATGCCAAGCAGGGTAAAGCACATGCCAATTGCCAAAGCGTAAGGCATGGGCCGGCGGTCGGTGTACAACCCGATCAACGGCTGAAGCAGGCTGGCTACGACCTGATAGGTGAGCGAGAGAAGACCGATCTGGCCGAAATCCAGGCGAAACGAGTTTTTCAGAATGGGATAAATCGACGGCAGCAGCGACTGCACCATGTCGTTGATGAGATGGCAGACGCTGACTGCAAGCAAGACCCGGAATACCGCTTTGGTCGCGTCTGGAGCGGGTCCTGAGGTTTGCATGGCTGCAGGGACAGGGGAAGATGCAGTCGAATGGGCCGTCATGACAGGTTCAAGTAATTCTAGTCCCCGCTAACGTTGCCGGCCCAGGGAACGATGAACGAGCCCGTCAAGCGAGCAGCAAGGCGGCGATCGAAGTGCCTGTTTTACTGAGGTGCTTTTTCGCTCCTGCTGAAACCTGGAATGTGGAAGGGAAGCTCGGCATTGGATTGCTTCCTGGGCTTGGCGTTCGAATCCTCCCGCAGTACGGTGCGCTGCGAGTTGATGCAAAGCCAACCCCCGTGCGCCCGCTCAAATACATGCGTGAACACGCCCTTCTCGTTCATCTCTGCCGAATTCACCTTGTGATGAAGGGTATATGTCCCATTGGCAACGGCAATGTCCCCCAGCATGCGCACGGTGATGACTCGTTGCTCCATATGGACGGTCTTGTCTTCGCCGGTAATCACTGAAGCCACTTGCTGGTTCCGGGTCGTAATGTCACCTGTAGCGGAAACATCTACGAATAGGGGGGACAGCACTAATTCAAGCGCATATTGATCGCGCATGTTGATTGCATCCGCCCAGGAGTCCTCAATCTTTTGGAACTCCAGAGTCTCCGGGCTCTGAGCAGAAGTTACATTGGGCTTGGCCGGCGCCGGGGCCACTGCGGGGCTCTGGCCAAATGCTGCGCAGAAGAAGAGAAGGAAAACAGAAAAACAGGACAAGGATCGGGTTATTCGCACCATGAACTCCCACTTCAAAGTGATCGCGATACTTCAATCATAGCTCTTGGACTTGGGGAGAGGCCCAGACGCGAGCGGGAAACGCGCAACCGATTCTTAAACCAGCGCTTGCAGGTGTTCCGGCTGGTGTAGCGTGACCAGGGAGTCCTCAATTGAGACCCAGCCGTCCTTTCGGAACTGGCCGAGAGTCCGGGTGACGGTTTCGCGCGTTGTGCAGGTCATCGAAGCCATTTCCTCGTGGGTGAGCAACAACGGGAAGCGGAACTCACCGTCGTCCAGGTGTTCGCCGATCTGATGAGCAAGTTCAAGCAGCAGCTTTCCCAGCCGTGCGGCAACGGTCTCGGCCAGCGCGATGCGGCACGCATCTTGAAGGGCAAAGCGGTACTCCTGGCAAATGCACTGCACCGCGCGCATCTGCGCTTCCTTGTGGTTGCGGAGGAAATTGATGAACCTCTCGCGCTCGACCGGGCGCAGTTGGGCGGGGGTCAAGGACTCGGCTGAGACTTCGTATACTCCGTGTGAGAGAACCGCATACAGGCCCAGCATTGAGCCTGGGCCTGCCACGCGGACGATCATCTGACGATCTTCGAAGCGGCCAGCTGTCAGCTTTAGGTATCCACCGCAAATCAGATAGAGGCACCGGGCGTCTTCACCCTGCGTGAAGAGCGAAGCCTGCGCGGGAAGGGAAATAGTGCTGGTGGCCAATTCAAGGTCGGCAAGGACGGCGCTGCCGAGGGAGCAGAACCAACCTGGACGTCGATTGGCACAGGACGCGCAACCAACCGGACTCTGCCGGGTTTGGTGCTTGTGGCGTCCGTGGTTTTCAACGGTAAACTGTGCGTCTGTCATGATCTTGCCCTTCTGACGCTGCTCAGGCGCATGCACCTTTGCTGACGCTCACCCTTATGTCATTGCAGGAGCTGCAGTTAAGATGAAAATGGCCCGCGCCTTCCGGAAAAGAGGCTCTTGTTCCACCCAAAGTTTGCCGGAAAGGTAGCTCAATTGATGTGATGGGCCTCACGTCTATGCAGGGCATTGGCTGTTCCTGGGTTCGGACTCGGACTCGGTGCCAAACCTGAGTCCCTTTTGCTGCCAGTTTCAAGCTGCGCTACCTGCCCCACCTTTACCATCTGGCTCCCCCTGACTGAATCGGGACCCTCAAGATTTTCTGCATCCCGAGAACGCCTGTCTGGAGTTGGCTGTTGATCCGGTCGTTCGTGGGTAATGGGTGTTCAGTTTTGTACAGCCTAGGAATTTCATCTTTGGTCTTCTGCAGTCGGAATAGTCTTGATTCCCCGCAAGTTTCCCCGATTCGCGGATAATCGGGCGCATCGTTGACGGGTTTCATGTTTGGGGCCCAAACGTGGAGCTTAGGAACTTGTTGAAATAGGGACCATTCAGCGACGGAGCTCTGAAGTTGTTCATCTAACAGGCATGCGTGGAGATGAGCGAGTTCAGGATGGGATGTTCAGCTATGTTTCGTTGGAGCAGCGGGTTCCGGCGGATCATCCGTTGCGAGCGGTTCGCAAGTTGACGGATACGGTTCTGGGGACGCTGAGCCTGGATTTCGATGCTTTGTATGCGGACTCTGGTAGGCCTTCGATTGCGCCCGAGTACATTCTTCGGGCACTTCTGTTGCAGGTCTTCTATTCGGTGCGCTCGGAGCGGCTTCTGGTGGAGCAGATCGACTACAACCTGCTGTTCCGCTGGTTTGTTGGCCTGGGCATGGACGATGCGGTTTGGAACCACGCGGTGTTCTCCAAGAACCGCGACCGGTTGTTGAGCAGCGATTTGGCGCAACAGTTCTTTGCGGAAGTGAACAAGCAGGCCAAGAGGTTTATGAGCGACGAGCACTTCACGGTGGACGGGACACTGATTCAGGCGTGGGCCTCGCAGAAGAGTTTTCGCGCGAAGGATGGCTCGGATGACGGCGACGGGACGGATTTTCACGGCCAGAAGCGCTCCAACAAGACTCATGAGTCCACCACCGATGCCGATGCGCGGCTGTACAAGAAGAGCTACGGCAAGGAGTCGAAGTTGAGCTATCTGGGCCACGCGCTGGTGGAGAACCGCAACGGCCTGATCGCCGCGGCGATGGTGACGCACGCCGGTGGATATGCCGAACGCGACGCCGCGCTGCTGATGCTCCAGCAAAAGCAAAAGGGCCGTTCGCGGCGTGTCACGGTGGGGGCCGACAAGGCGTACGACACGAAGGATTTCGTCAGTACGGCGCGGGAGTTGAATGTGACGCCGCATGTTACGAAGAACGACAAGGGCCGTAGCAGCAACCTGGACCGCAGAACAACGCGACAGCCCGGCTATGCGATCAGCCTGAGCCGGCGATGGCTCATCGAGAAGGGATTCGGATGGCTGAAGCAAACTGGCCCGCTGCGCCAGGTCAAGTTAAGAGGGCTGGAGAAGGTGGATTGGCTATTCGTCTTCAGTTGTGCAGCGCACAACCTGATCCGGCTGCCAAGATTGATGGCTCAACCACCAGCAAGGCTCAGCAAGCAGTGTACCTGATCAACGGATGTGGGCCTCGGGGTGCCTCCTTGAGGCCCGAAAGACCCTATAAACACTGGCCAAGACCTCATTTCAAGCAGAATTCAACTGGAAAGACGCGCAAATCACAAGGAAAGACGAAGCGATGCGGTGAATTTCAACAAGTTCCTAGAGGCATTTCCACGTCACCTCGGGACAGGAAATTCGAACCGTAATTCAACCCCTCCATCGCATGTGATGATCGTCACCGTTTACGACAGGGAAAAAACGTAGGATGCAGCCCATGAAGTGATGCTCCGCACAAAGAGCAACTTCCGCAAAACGGTAACCAGTTTTCGGCTTTTCGATGAAAGGTTTTTCAAGGGAATGAGCCGTTTTCTGCAGTCCGAGATTGGTACAACGGTTTTCGGAAGTAGCGATGAGATCACACAAGGCGGTATTTTTCATGCATAAAGTAGGGCCTGTAACGCGAATGCTGATTGGTGCGGCACCGGGGAAGTTGCTGGGGCTGCGAGTTTGTTTGATGTTGATGCTTGGCGCGAGCATAATGTGCGCCACCTCACTTGGAGCTCAGGCCCCCAAGGCGGCCACTTCGCAGGCAAAGGACGCTGCACCCAGCGCCTATGTGGGCGGTGATGTTTGTGCGACCTGCCACGAAGAAGTAGCCAAGAAATTCGAGGGCAATCCGCACACAAAGCTTGTGGACCAGCACGGCGTGGCGGGTGCGAATTGCGAAGGTTGCCACGGTCCGGGCGGCGCTCACGTTGAAGGCGGCGGGGACGTAACCAAAATCTTCAACCCTGCCAAGGCCTCGGCCAAAGAGATCGATGCCACCTGCCTGAAGTGCCACTCGAGCGCGCATCCTGACTTTGAGCGCTCCCCGCACGCCAAGGCCGCCGTCGGCTGCACCAGTTGCCACGACATCCATAACAGCAAGGAAGAAAAGCTGCTCACGGCTCCTCAGCCCAAGCTCTGCTTCCAGTGTCACACCGACGAGAAGCCGCAGTTTGATATGCCGACCCACCACAAAGTGAATGAAGGCCTGGTCAAGTGCAGCGACTGCCACGATGTGCACGGCACGTTTGAGAAGAGCAACCTCAGGTCAAGGAACGATTCGAACCTCATCTGCACCAAGTGCCACACCGAGAAGCGCGGTCCGTTTGTCTACGAACACACGCCGGTCAAAGGTGAGGGATGCATGGGTTGCCACACACCACACGGCTCACAGAATGCGCGGATGTTGAACATGCCGAATATCAACCTCCTTTGCAACCAGTGCCACAGCCCGGTCGCCGCAGGCACCGTGCACGGCATGAACGCGGGTTCGTCAGAGCTGACACCCTGCACGGACTGCCACACGATGATTCACGGTTCAAACATGAATGCGGCGTTTCTCCGGTAGCAGTCATGGATCCGGACCGCGCCCTCCAGCCACGGCGGATCGCGCGGCCTGGTTCCCGTAGCGAATTTGCACGAGGAATCAAGAATTCGATTTCAGGACTAATTGGTTTTTCTTCAAGTGAGGCTTCATATGAACACGATAGGCTGGTTTTCTCGGCTGTCCAACCAACAGCTCTCTCTCGCAATGATCCAGCGGTGCGCTGGGAGCATTGGAGTCGCGATTTTACTGATGGCGGCAGGCGTCGCAGTCGCGCAAAATCCGACGCCCGCCAACCCATTGCCGGCGCCAGATGCACGGATGACTGTGCCCAGCGGATATACGATCCACGAGAGCGTCGATCTCGGCGGCCGCATCNNACCCTGGTCGACTCGCTCAGTGCTGTAGGTGGCGGCTTCGGAGGCGACCCGGTCAGCTTTGCCAGAATGAGCGCTGAAAAGGGCAAGCTCTACGAGTTCAACGCGCTGTTCCGCCGCGACCGCAGATATTTTGATTACGACCTGCTCGGCAATCCGAATATCCCCGGGGGACAGTCGATTCCAATCGGTCCTTCCAACGCGCGTACCGGTTCATTCGCATGGCCGCAGACACTTCAATCGCCTTTCATGTTTAACACCATGCGGCGCATGACCGACATAAACATCGTCCTGCTGCCGCTATCGAAGGTGACCTATCGGATTTCGTACGCCAAGAACCTGATGGAGGGGCCGAGCCACAGCCCAAGCGGATATCAGTTCGCCAAGTATAACGCCGTGCTGGAAGAGTATCAGCGCAACAATACCGATGACATCACGGGGGCAGTCGACTGGAAGCCGGTGCGGGGCACGATGGTCACCTATGAAGAGCAGATCACGCACTACAAGGGTGACTCATACTTCACATTGGCTGCGAATTCCCTGATCGCACAAGAGGCCGACGGAACCCCGGTTGCCATCAACGACTATGACAGCTTGGCGCCTTACGGCATCGGCGCCTGCAACACGGCCAGCATGGGCAGCGCATACACCCCTGCCAGCGGAAGCAATCCGGCCGTCTACACCATCTTCTCGGCGCCCAACATGCCAGGTGGCTTGCCGGTAATCAACCCCGCCTGCGCTGTGGTTACCAGTTATCTGCGCTCCCAGCCGACGCGCGCCATCTTCCCGACCGAGGTGCTTCGCTTGCAGAGCGCGAGCGTCAAGAACCTGTCGATCAACGGAGATGTTCGGTATACCAGCGCCAACATGAACCTGCCCAACTACTACGACAGCTATCAGGGATTGAATGGGGCGACGCGCTCGCTGACCTATATTGGGAAAGCGCAAGCGACCCGCGAGGTTCTTGCCGCCGATTTGGGCGCTACCTGGCAGGCAACGAGTAATTTCAGCCTGGGCGACCAGATCAACTTTTCTACGATGCACCAACCCGGAACGACGGTGATGATCAGCGGAACGACTGTGGCCACGCCCACCAATCCAAATGAGACAATTACCTATCAGGGCCCACTCACTACCACGAACGCGGCCGCAGGGGCCGCCACGTTTGAAGGTAGTTCGAACATTGGACAGTCCTCAGCAGGTTATACGGGCCAATTGTATGTAACAAATAATCTGACCGGCACATGGGACGTTTCGCCGCGCACAACGCTCTCGCTCACCTACCGTTACCAGGATCACGCCGTCGCAGAGGGCGACCCCCACAACACCCCATTACCCCTGGGCGCTTCGGTTGGTGGGAGTGTGACCATTCACGAAAACGCAGGAGTGCTTACCGCCGCCGTGCGCCCTACCGAAAACCTCGATCTGAACGGTTCTGTGGAAATGGCCTATGCCGACAACGCCCTCACGCCGGTGTCACCGCGGCAGCTGTGGCACTACAGGGTGCACGCGAGATACAGACCGAAGCCGTGGGCCACCATCTCGGGCGCCTTTAATGACCTGGAACGCCATAACAACACCAACAACAACCAGGCCAGCGTCGCATACGAGGCAGCCCTCGGAGCCTCAGCAACTCCGCCAACCCCCAACAGCCTGCCGTACGAGGGCCCGCTCGATCATGTCGATCACACCAGGATTGCGAGCGTGAGCGGCGTGTTGTCGCCAAATGAACACTATGGGCTGGACTTCAGCTATGCCTACACCGATGTCTATGCGGCGACCAACATCTGCTTTGACAACGGCAACCAGAACGCCTCGACCACCGCAGGCGCGTATCCTGGCACCGCCACGGTCACAAGCAGCGGTGCGCCAAACGTATGCCCCGGTGTGTACGGCAGGGGTTCGACGACCCAGCTTGCGGACTGGTTCGGGCGCGATTTCATGGACGCTCCTACGCAGTACGGATCGGTGGCACTCACCATGTCCCCCGTCAAATCAATTCACTCGGATATCGGCTATCGCATCAGTTCGGTGAACGGCAGCCGGTTCTTCAATGATGCGCGCGACGTGAACGGCTCGCTCGTATCTTCGTACCAGTCGCCTTTCTTGAGTCTTGCGTGGGCGGCTACTTCCAAATTGACTTGGAAGGCAGACTACAACTTCTACGGCTACGGAGAGGGCGGTCCTTCCGGCCCGCAAAACTGCAGTTTTTCAACGTCTCTGACATCGGCGATTGTTCCTTGCACCTCTTTATCCGCACAGACCGGACTGACCGAATCACCTTCCGGCCTGACTGCACCTCGGAACTTTCATGCAAATAACGTGACACTGGCAGTGCATTACCAGTTCTAACCGAGACAGCCGTTCTTCTCAAGATTGTGGGAACGGACCGGATTCATGATCTTTGCCGGTCCGCCCCGTGATTCAAGCAAGTGCACCACCCAAGCACGTTGAACGGGTAAGGAAAGACAGCACGCATCGAAAGCTTTTTCGGAGTGGCATGAGCAAGTTACTTGCCGGCGTCAGGAAACAAGAGACATCGCTTTGAAGCGCCTGGGGCCCGGATTCGTCGTCGGGCTCAGGTTTGTGAAAGAATCCATTCGGCAGGGGCGGCTCCCACGCTTCCGGCCGCCAAAAAACCAAGGAGTTCGACAATGAAGAAGACTTTACGCTCTCAGTTGGTGCTTGCCGTGGTTATTTCTGTGGCCAGCGCCGCGTGCTTTGCCCAAGCGAGCGGCGAAGCGACCTACAAAGCCAAGTGTCAAATGTGCCACGGCGCCACCGGCACCCCCAGTGCGGGGATGGCAAAGGCCATGGGGATCAAAGCATCCACCGATCCTGATATCAAAAAGCTGACCGCGGACCAGATGGCTGCCGCCGTGAAGGCTGGCAAAGGCAAGATGAAGCCCATCGCCGGCCTTACTGACGCGCAGATCAAGGACGTAGTTGCTTTCTACCGCGGTTTGAAGTAAACAGTACAATCGAATCGGACGGCTCAACCAGGCCCGCCCCAACCGGCGGGCCATCTTGAGTTTGGGGGACAAAGTGCCACTGTTTCAAAAATTCCGTGAGAGCTGGATACGGCCTGCGCTCTTCTTCGGCAACAACCCGATCAGTCTCGCGGGCGGTGCTATTACCAGCGCATCCGGCGTAACGATGATCGCCTATTGGATCGTCGAGATCCTCGGCCTGCCCAACGAAAACCCCTACCTGGGCATCATCTTCTTCCTTCTTTTGCCGGCTTTGTTTGTTGGCGGGTTGCTCCTGATCCCGGTGGGCGTATTTGTCCGCCGCAGGAAGCTCCAAATCGCCGGCCAGATTCCAGCCCATTTTCCAAAGATCGATCTCAACGACCGGATTTTTCGGCACGGGCTGGACATTGTATTGGTGGCTACGATCGCCAACCTTCTGGTGGTTTCCATCGCCACGTACCGCGGTGCGTCTTACATGGATTCGCCCCAGTTTTGCGGCCAGTCCTGCCACGTCATGCATCCGGAGTATACGGCCTACAAAATCTCCGCACACTCTCACGTGGCGTGCACGGAATGTCACATTGGTTCGGGCGCAGCTGCATTCTTTTCTGCCAAGGTAAACGGTACAAAACAGCTTCTCGAAGTCAGTTTCGATCGCTATCCCACACCCATCGCGTCGCCGGTAAAAAGTCTTCGCCCTGCAAGGTATATCTGCGAGGGCTGCCACACCCCGGCCAAGTTTGTGGGAGAAAAACTCCTGGTCAAATCCACATTCGCCGACGACCAGACCAACACAGAAACACAGACCGTTGTGCTGCTGCATCTAGGTGGTCAGGATTCCTTTTCACATCTGACCGGGATCCACGGCGTGCATCTCGGCCACATTGAATACATCGCAACCGATCCAACTCGGACCGCCATTCCCTGGGTGCAACGCCAAAACGCCGATGGCTCCGAAACCGTGTATGCTGCAACTGCATTAGGGGCAAACGTGCCCCAGGGCGAACGCCGCGTGATGGATTGCATTGACTGCCACAACCGTGCCGCGCACACCTTCCTCACCGCGGAAGACGCCCTCAACCGCGCGATGGACGAAGGCGCCGTCAGTCCGGATCTGCCCTGGATCCACAAGGAGGGTCTGGAGCTGCTGAAGGCTAACTATGCGAGTGAAGCCGATGCGACCACGAAGATTCCGCAACAGCTTACGGCCTTCTATCGCACACAGAACCCAGATGTTTTGACCTCAAAGTCTACGCTNNAGCAAAGGACGGAAAAAGCATCACTCAGGACTGCTCCGCCTGCCACAACTTGCTTGCCGTCGACGAAGCCAAGCCCAAGGTTCTTGCCGACCTCGGCATTCAATAAGAGCATCTTTGGCAATCCCGCCCCGCCAACAGAGACTTGTCGCCGGGGTTCCGGCTTCTGGAAACGATGGGGAGCCACGGATCCCGTCGGTGTCTCAATCGTAACAACGCCTTGCGGCTCCGGCATGGTAGGCTTGCTCTTCATGTTCAAGGAGCTGAATCTTCATGCATTCCAGTCAACCTCAGCACTTCAATCTTGTTGCAGCAGCCCACGCTTCCATGATCGAGCACGGTTTTCAGCCGGATTTCCCGGCAGGGACCGATACGCAGTTAGCGGCGATCGAGGCCCATCCTGAGACCCCGTCGATCCCTGGTATACAGAACCTGAGCAGCCTGCTCTGGTCCTCCATCGACAACGACACGTCCAAGGATCTTGATCAGATTGAGTGGGCAGAGCAGTTGTCCGACGGCCGAATTCGCGTGCTTGTCGGCGTGGCCGACGTTGATGCGCGGGTCAAACTGGGAACGGTAATAGATACCCATGCCCGGAGCGAGACGACGTCTGTCTATACGGGCGTCAAGGTTTTTCCAATGATCCCCGCCGAACTCTCCGAGGGCATTACGTCGCTCAATGAGAATGAGGACCGCGTCGCCCATGTGATCGAGTTCTCGGTGGATGCTTCCGGCACCGCATCCGACGGCAAGGTCTATGCCGCAGTTGTCCGTAACCGTGCGCAATTGGCTTACAACGCCGTGGGTGCGTGGCTTGAGGGCACTGGCCCTGCTCCCGCCAAGGTGGCCGCAAGCGCCGACCTTGCCGCGCAGCTCAAGCTCCAGGACTCAGCAGCACAGCGCATGGTTGGCGGCCGGTTCCAGCATGGTGCACTCGATCTTGAGACCATTGAAACCCGCCCCGAGATGCATGCGGATCAGCCCGTCGACATTGTCCGCCAGCAGAGGAATCGCGCGACCTCTCTGATTGAAGAATTCATGGTGGCGGCCAATGGTGTTGTCGCCCGCACGTTTGAAGATTCCGGAGTTGCCTCGATCCGCCGCATTGTTCGAGTTCCTAAGCGCTGGGACCGGATTGTCGAAGTTGCTTCCGGCCTTGGTACAACACTCCCCGAGCAACCCGACTCGAAGGCACTCAACGACTTTCTTCTTGCTCAAAAGCAGAAAGATCCCGACCACTTTCCCGATCTGTCTCTCACGATTATCAAGCTGATGGGTCCGGGCGAGTATGTTTTGGTCAAGCCGAACGAGCCATCGCCGGGCCACTTTGGACTGGCGGTTCAGGATTACACCCACTCGACAGCCCCAAATCGCCGCTTTCCCGACGTTGTAACCCAGCGGATCATGAAGGCGCACCTCGCCAATGCGGCCATGCCCTACTCCCAGGATGACCTGAATGCCATCGCCATTCGCTGCACCTTGATGGAAGACGCCGCACGCAAGGTCGAACGGGACATGCAGAAGCGCATCGCAGCCGTGGTGCTGCACTCCCGCATTGGTCAGAGTTTTCCAGCCATTGTCACTGGTGTTAACAAATACGGCACCTTTGTCCGCACTCTCGATCCGCACGTCGATGGAATGCTTGTCCAAGGCGGCAAGGGTTTGGACGTCGGCGACAAATTAACCGTAAAGCTGATCTCCACGGACCCGCAGCGTGGATTCATCGACTTCGCGGCTTGAAATGCTGTGGGGAGGTATAACGCGTAGCTTCGGCACCTCTGCGAAGGCGAGTTATTCGGTCTGGTCTCGTGTCAGGGCATGGCTTCAGCCATGCCGAATAGCCGCAGATTGAGTGGGCTTCAGCCATCGAGCGTGGTATTGCGATGATCGAAGACCCCTATTCCCAACGCAGCTCTTGAAATCGATTGGGGTCCCAGAACTCTATTGGACGAATCTGTGCCGGCCACTCTTTGCGGGGCAAATTAAACTCGTGGCGGAGATAGTCCTCCAAATCGAACCCATAATAGATGATGTCTGCTTGATGAACCGAGAAGACGGGATTTCCAGCTTGCAGTGGAAGCTCAGGGATATAACGGTTAAAGATTATTGGTATGAGCTTCGGCGCCTCCTTGATCCTCAAGGAAGCAATTTCCAATGCGTCGGGAAGGTCCTCTGGCCGTTTGCCCCATTCTGGAAGCCAAAACTCGTTATGCTCTACATCTAACAGGATTCCTTCGAGTGGTCCGTCAAACCACTGCCGAATATCCAAATCACTGCCCGAATGCCAACGCGGAGAGTTCCAGAATGGGACAGCTGCCTTCAAGAGTGCACGAAGATCTGGCGGAAATCNNGGAAATCGAAAATCGAATCTAGACTCCAAATCCTCAATCTCAAAATCGCTCAATCCCTTTTCGAACTCCAGCCCCGCGCCCCGTAGGAGATCGATTAACGGTAACCAGTCGGTCGTGCTCATCTCCCGATCATTACAGCACACAGTGATCTCGGGGCCAAGTAATCGACAGCAAGAGCTCGTTTTCTGAGCAACTTCGCGGAGTTGAAGCATTCGACCTTGTTTCACTGCTTCATTGGCTGCCCCACCAGCCCAATCAGATTTCCCTCGGGGCCGGCGAGCCCGGTTAAGATTGCCCCGATAGCCCCGGGATGCGGATCAAGAGCCTTTTCTCCATCTCTGCTTTCGTTCAGGGCGAGCGCCGCTTTGATACCTGCAACTTCAACATAAAAAGTCACATGTGGCCTGGCTGCCCCATCGCGCCCATTCCACCTCCAAACTCCCAAACCGGTACTGACCGGCGATGCTGCTCCAGATCTCGTCGAGCCTCCAGTCGGAGACGCTCCGGTAGAAATCCGAAAGTAGCCGAATATTCTCGCCGACGATTTCGCGATGCACGACTGGATTGCCAATAGATTCTCTCTCCTCGCGCGGGGCTCACGGATTTTGACTAGCCGTTCCAGGAATCTACACCCGCATCACCCCAACAATCCAATGAAACGCCTGTCGCTGATTGACCGCATATCTGCTAACTCCGTCCAAACTGATTTCTATGTGACTGCGTGGCGTGGATTTGCGTCTAACAACAAAGCACCTCTTGTCGACAAAGAATGTTCGCCCCCGCAGCCGGCCTTGAATGAAGGCCTTCTGCAAGGGTGATTTATCCTAGAGTCTGGCCATCCCCCAGGTCTAGTTTGCCTTTTTCAGGCGAACCACCCAGGTGAGCGCCCACTCTACACCTGGTGAATGGATGCGCTCAGCTTTATCTTTTATCTCCGCAATATTCTTTACAGGCATTGGCATTTTAGCGTTGCCCACGCTTGCATTTTCGCAGGACACGGGTGCGGGTTTGGTTGTGATGGCCGCATCCAACCTTCCAGACGCGCCCCAGCCGCAAGGCACGGCGGGTCCTCCCAGCGAACAGACGCCCGCTGATCCAAGCCAAAGCGCCCAACAGCCAGCCCCTACTCCAACTCCAGCGCAGGCCCCCGCAGCCCAGTCCGGGGCGTCACAGGGCAGCTCGAGTTCCCAGGCACCAGCTGACAAGGACGCCGCCGAAAAGAGCACACGTGAAAAGGCCGATGAGCAGTTGAAGGCAGAAGAACATCAGCGGGTCCTGGGAGTGATGGCCACCTTTAACACCACCAGAAACATGGACGCGCTGCCTCTCACCAAGACGCAAAAGTTCCAGCTTTTTTTCAAGAGCGAAACTGACCCTTGGCCTTTCGGACTTGCAGCTTTCGTTGCCGGCCTTGGCATGGCCGAAGACAGCTACCCGGAGTGGGGACAGGGCGTCCAAGGCTATGCAAGACGATTTGGTGCCGGCTACTCCGATGCCTTCATCGGCAATTTTTTTGGCAATGCAGTGTTGACTTCCCTGTTCCGCGAAGATCCACGCTATTACCAGAAGGGTTCGGGCAAGTTCGTCAACCGTGCCCTGTGGGCTGCGGCCAGTACGGGATGGTGCAGGCGCGACAAGGGTACTTGGGGGCCGAATTACGCGAACCTTCTGGGCAACTTCATCGGCGCGGCAATTTCCGATACATACTATCCAGCCTCTCAACGCACTGTTGGGGAGACTCTCGAGAATGGGCTGACGGTTTCCGCCCAGGGAATCATTGGCGCTGAGGTGATCGAGTTCTGGCCTGACATCGTGCGCCACCACAAGCGCAAGAAAGCTGAGAAGGCGGCGCGACTCGCTGCTCAGAATGATTCGCAAAGCGAGACCAAGCCCTCATCCCAACCAGCTTCGCAGGACCAGAAGCAGAAATAGGCTCGCGGAATTCCCACCCAAGAATTGAGCGCTACTTCTCCTTTGACTTCGTGGACTGGCCAGACTTGCTGGCAGACCGCCGCTTGCCTTCCGACAATTTCAGAGCTTCCAACGCGGCTAGGTTCGCATGAATCAATGCGAAGCGTTGCTCCACGCAGGCGTGACTGCGCAGGGGATCGGCTGGTGTGTGCAGGACATAGTCCAGAAGCCGCCGCACCGAGCTCGTGGCCACATGCAGTCGCGTGTCCGATGAGGCGTAGTAGATAAAGACGCCTCCATGTTTTCGTTCAATCCAGCCATTGCTGAAAACAACGTTGCCAACATCGCCCACGCGCTCATCGCCTTGAGGCGCGATCAAGTACCCTGCTGGCTTGTGCGTCACAACCCAGGGCCGCTTGAGTTCGCAAAGGAAAAGGTAGAGCACGTAGCGCAGGCCGGCAGCGGTGTTGCGCACGCCATGCGCCAGGTGCAGCCAGCCCTGGGGCGTTTTGATGGGAGCGGGTCCCAGGCCGTTCTTGACCTCCTGTATGGTGTGGTATTCACGGTTGTCGAGGATGATTTCCTTGTCGATTACGGCTCTCTCGATGCTGGCCGCCAGCCCCCAGCCGATGCCGCCGCCCTTGCCGGCCTGGATAAAGTCGTCCTGCGGGCGAGTATAGAAAGCGTACTTCCCATCTACAAATTCAGGATGCAGCACAACATTCCGCTGCTGAGGAGACTTCGACTTCAGGTCTGCCAACCTTATCCACGTCTTCAGGTCTTTCGTGCGGGCGATGCCGCATTGCGCAATGGCGGAAGACGTGTCCCACTCCGGCGTCTTCGGGTCTTTGCATTCCGTGCAAAACAGGCCGTAGATCCAGCCATCCTCGTGCTTCACCAGCCTCATGTCATAGACATTGGTATCCGGGTCTCCGGCCTCCGGCATCAGAATCGGATAATCCCAGAAGCGAAAGTTCTCCGTTCCATTTCGGCTTTCAGCCACGGCGAAAAACGACTTGCGATCCGCCCCTTCAACCCGCGCTACCACCAGAAACTTGCCCTTGTGCAGGATCGCGCCCGCATTGAAGACAGCATTAACCCCGGTTCGTTCCATTAGGAAAGGATTCGTCTCCTGATTCAGGTCATAGCGCCATGAAATAGGTGCATGAGCAGCGGTCAAGACTGGAAACTTGTACCGTTCAAAGATTCCGTTGCCGTCGGGCGACTTTCGATTACGTCGCGTCAGCAGTCTCTTCTGCTCCTTCAACAATGCCAGAACGCCTTTTCTAAATGCTGCCTGTTTCATTCCCTCACTCCGGTCTTTCCATCCTCGGCTGGCGAACTGCCAACGATGCAAACCTTCTTGCGGTCCAGCCGCTCCATCACTTCAAAGCAAGTACGGCTGTTGTGATATGGGCACTTCCACGGCCCCACTTTGTCCCGGGCCGCGTCGGGTATCCCTGTTTGCGAAACCAGCCAAAACCATTCCCCATGTATTGAATCGATCATGTGGTCCTGAATGAATGCCCAGCTGCGTTTGGCCGCATTCATGAAGTGAATTCCACCCGAGAGTTCGTTGGCATTGAGGAAGCCGACCACGGCCTCAGCTTGTGGCCACCAATGTTTGTCAAAATCGATGATCCCATGTTGGTCGGCCTCGTACAGCAGCCCACCGTCCGCATCCAGGCCTTGTTCATAGACTGCCTGCGCCATTTTCACCGCGACGTCGCGCACGCGCTTGAGCACCTCCGGATCGCCAAGCGCCTCAGCGGCTTCACAGAGCAGCCAGCTCCCCTCAATGTCGTGCCCGAACGAGATTATTTGAGATCGCGGCTGCCACGCCTCGTCAAAGAAAAGAATGAAATGCTGTGTCGCCGGATCGATGATGTACTGCAGGAATATCTCGATCAATTCTCTAAGCCGGAGGCGAACGGTCGCGTCCTCTTGCTGACGCAGTAGCGTGGCATATGCTTCCAGCAAGTGCAAATGAGTATTCATGGACTTCTTCTCGTCCATGTCCACGTCGCTCAGGCGCTGGTCCAAAGCTGGCGTCCAGTCGCATTCAAAGGTCTCAAAATATCCGCGGTGTAAATTGTCATGACCTGCAGACTCGATTCGCTCTACCAGCTGCATGGCTTTGGCAACTGCTTCCACGTCGCCGCTGGCATGAGCGTACTCGGCCAGCGCGTAGACGGTGAACGCCTGCCCATAGATGCGCTTCTTTGTGTCGAGAGGATTGCCTAAGTAATCCACCATCCAGTAGACTCCGCCAAATTCGTCGTCCCAGAAGAAGCGAGAGATATATTGAAAGGCGCGCTCGGCTGTTGCGAGATATGCTGGATCGCGATAGACGTTGAACGCTTTTGCGAACGTCCACAGAATCCGCGCGTTCAGGATAAGCCCTTTGGCTGCCTGCGGATCAATCGTCAAGTCATTTGTAATCTGGCCGCGAAAGCCGCCGAAATCATTGTCGACCGCGTACTTGAGCCAGAAGGGTAGTATGTCGGAGATCAGCTCAGATTCTGCGCTCTGTCGTAAGTCCTCCACAGCGAGCTCTCCAATCTGAAAAGTATCTGAGCAGTCTGGAGAGAGCGATTCTCCAGATTTTCGCGAAGGTGCGGGATGCAACCTCAGCTACCGAGAGGGCGTCCAAATTGCGCAATTTCTTCAGGTGGCCTCAGAATAGAGTCGATTGCAGCCAACTCGTCTTCGGAAAACTTGAGGTTTGCGATCGCCGCCACATTCTGCTCGATTTGTTCTACCCGGCTCGCTCCAATCAGCGCTGAAGTCATTCGGTCGTCGCGGAGAAGCCATGCAAGTGACATCTGTGCCAGCGATTGTCCGCGCACACTGGCCAGTTTATTCAGCGCGTGTACCTGCCCGAGACGATGCTCGTCGATGTCTTTCTTCTTGAGGAATCCATGAGGCTTCGATGCGCGCGAGTCGCTGGGAATGCCTTGCAGGTACCGGTCTGTCAGAAGCCCCTGTGCCAACGGGCAAAAGGCAATTCCGCCAATCCCATCATCGCCCAGCACATCGAGCAATCCATCTTCAACCCAGCGGGAAAACATTGAGTACTTGGGCTGATGAATCAGGCACGGCGTGCCGAGCTGGCGCAGAATCTTCGCGGCCGCCGCAGTTTGCTTCGCATCGTAATTGGAGATGCCTGCATAGAGGGCCTTGCCGGAACGGACTGCCTGATCAAGCGCACCCATGGTTTCTTCCACTGGAGTGTCTGGGTCGGGCCGATGCGAGTAAAAAATGTCAACGTACTCAAGGCCGATGCGTCTGAGGCTCTGGTCCAGGCTTGCGAGGAGATACTTGCGTGACCCCCAATCGCCGTACGGTCCGGGCCACATATCGTAACCGGCCTTGCTGCTGATGATCAGTTCGTCGCGATGGGGCTTGAGGTCGAGACGCAGGATCTCCCCGAAGTTGCTTTCTGCGCTTCCCGGCGGTGGCCCATAGTTGTTGGCAAGATCGAAGTGCGTGATACCCAGATCGAAAGCCCGCCGCACCATCGCGCGGCCATTCTCAAAGGTGTCCACTCCTCCGAAATTGTGCCATAGCCCCAGGGAAATGGCAGGCAGGCGCACGCCACTTCGCCCGCAGCGGCGGTATTGCATCGTGTCGTACCGCTTTTCACTCGCGACGTACAAGGTGCATCTCCTAACTCAGAATACCCTTGATCGAAACTTCTTTTCGTCCATCGGTGGGCGGAACGACAATATTGCCCTCGATTGCCACGCCATCCACGGTGAGCGCAATCTGATTGCCGTCGCCCTTGCGCTCGATCGAGATTGTGTAGACCACACCGCGAAAGGTGCGCGTGGCTGTAAACCCGGGCCAGTTCTTGGGAATCACAGGTGCAATTTCAAGGCCGTCCAGGGCAGTCCGCACGCCCAGTATCCACTGCACGATGGCGTAGTAGTTCCACGCTGCCGTGCCCGTGAGCCAGGAGTTTTTGGCCTCGCCAAACGTGGGCGCATCCTTGCCCGCGATCATCTGCGCGTAAACGTATGGCTCGCAGCGATGCAAGTCGCCGATCTCTTCGCGTGCCGATGGATTGATTCGGGTGTAGTAGTCGTGTGCCGCATCGCCACGTCCCAGGCGTGTCTCGCCGATCATCACCCACGGGTTGACGTGGCAAAAGATGCCCGCGTTCTCCTTATAGCCAGGCGGGTAAGAGGAAATTTCGCCTAGATTCAGGTAGTACTGCGAGTAGGCTGGCTGCTGCACAACGATGCCATGCTTGGTGGCAAGGTGCTCGCGGGTTGCGTCGAGGGCTTTCATTGCTGTGCCATCTTCGAGGCCAATCCCAGCCAGCGTGCAGAATCCCTGAGTTTCGATGAAGATCTTACCTTCCTCGCATTCCTTTGAGCCGATCTTGGCGCCAAAGTTGTCGTATGCGCGCAGAAACCACTCGCCGTCCCACCCATGTTGGCGGATGACCTCCTCCATCTTCGCTGCTTGGTCGAGATAGGAGGCAGTTTCATTGTCAAGGCCGCGCCGTTGAGCAATCGCGGCAAGCTCGCGTCCGGCATGGACGAACAGTCCAGCGATGAAGACCGACTCTGCGACCTTGCCTTCCTTGTTGGTTGTGGTCTGGAAGCTCTGGCCCGGCGTATCAGAGAAGCAATTCAAGTTGAGGCAGTCGTTCCAGTCGGCGCGACCAATCAAGGGCAACCCGTGCGGGCCAAGCCGGTCCAATGTGTAGTTGAAGCTCCGTTGCAGGTGGTTGTAGAGGGGCGCCTCAGAGCCCGGCTCATTATCGTAGGGAACCGGTTCGTCCAGAATGCTCCAGTCGCCCGTCTCCTTCAAATACGCGGAGACACCGATGATGAGCCAGTGCGGGTCGTCATTAAAGCCGCCACCGATGTCATTGTTTCCTCGCTTGGTGAGCGGCTGATACTGGTGGTACGCGCCGCCGGTTGGGAGTTGAGTCGAAGCCAGATCCAGGATGCGTTCCCGCGCCCGCGATGGCACCATGTGCACGAAGCCGAGCAGATCCTGGTTTGAGTCTCGGAAACCGAGTCCTCGCCCAATGCCTGACTCATAGGACGAGGCAGATCGCGACATGTTGAATGTTGCCATGCACTGGTAGGCGTTCCATATGTTGACCATGCGATCGGTATGAATGTCGGGCGTGCTCACCTGGAAAACGCTCAACACACTATCCCAGTAAAGGCGAAGCCGCTCGAATGCTGCGTCAGCCTCACTGGCGCTGAGGTATTTCGCGATCACTGGCCTGACCTGCTTCTTGTTGATCGTCTGCGAACCGGGAGGATCGAATTTTTCGGCAACGGGATTCTCATGGTAGCCAAGCACAAACACGACCTGCCGCGTCTCTCCGGGCTCCAGATTGAGCTTAACCTGATGGGCGCCAATGGGCGACCAGCCATGGGCAATCGAGTTGGTCAGTTGACCCACTTCAACCGTCGCGGGATTTTCCCATCCTCGGTTGCGGCCCAGGAATGCCTCTCGCTGCGTATCGAATCCCGCTCCAGGCTCAGAGCAGGCAAAGTAGGCAAAGTGATTGCGTCGCTCGCGATATTCCGTCTTGTGATAGATCACGCCATCTTCCACTTCAACTTGTCCGATGTTGAAGTTCCTCTGGAAGTTGGTGGCGTCGTCCTGAGCATCCCACAGGCAGAACTCGATATTCGCAAACGCTGAAATCGCCGCGTGTGTCTCGCGGTGGTTTGTAACGGTCAACTGCCAAATTTCAAGGTTTTCGTCGAGTGGAACAAAATAGCGCGTGTGTGCCTCAATGCCGCCGAAGGTCGAACCAATCACCGTATAGCCCATGCCGTGACGGCACGAATAGTCCTGCAGGTTGTTGCAGGTTGGTTTCCAGGAGGGAGACCAGAATCCCTTTGATTCGTCATCGCGCAGATATATATATCGCCCACCGAAGTCCAGTGGCACATTGTTATACCGGTATCGGCTAATGCGGCGAAGGCGGGCATCGCGATAGAACGAGTAGCCACCTGCTGTGTTGGAGATGATCCCGAAGTAAGCCTGGCAACCCAAATAATTGATCCACGGCAAGGGTGTGTCTGGTTGTGTAATCACATACTCGCGATTTAAGTCATCAAAATAGCCGAACTTCATGCTTAGTACTCCTGGGAATCAGAGACGCCCCAAGTATAGCCTCCCGCTGGAGAGCTAATCAAACGATTTTCTAGGACACTTCAGGGTACTTTGGGGTTTGGAGAAATAATTNNTTTGCGCGAAGCGCCGCGAATGTGCAAAAGTATCTGCGCAGGCTAAATCAGGCAAAACTCCCTACGGAACTGGAACCGTTGCTGGGATTCTCGTCAATCTGAGAAACTTGCCCGTTTTTTTGACTGACCGAAGTTGGTAGCGCGAAGCGAAAGTCCACACATGCCAAGTTCCCTGTTCCTGGCTTTTATCCACGCACCGTTCGTCCAAAAGCTTTCAGCTTCTGTGGTCATTGCGGGTCTTCTTCTATTTCCTGCTTCGCTGGCTCATGGAGCCGATAGCGCGAATGCGGCAATCAAAGTCGACCAGGTAGGTTATCCCCTCGACGGTCCCAAGGTCGCCCTGGTTAGTACTCCGGCTGAGACTTTTCAAGTTCGTCGTGCCAACGATGGCATTGTGGTCTTTCAAGGCAAGCTGGCACAAGCGCAGGCTGACTCCCTTACCGGCGACCAGGTGCAGGCAGCGGACTTCTCAAGCTTTCACAAGGCGGGCAGCTACTATCTTGAGATTCCCGGTGCGGGCCGCAGCTGGAACTTTACTGTGGCCAAGAATGTGTTTGAGCGCACTTACTATTTGGCGATGCGCGGATTCTATGGCCAACGTTGCGGCACCGCGGTCGACTTGGGGCCGGAGTTTCCTGGTTATTCGCACCCGGCCTGCCATCTGCATGGCAAGTTTCACTCCTCCTCGGGGGCTAAAGGACCACGGGACAATATTGGTGGATGGCATGATGCGGGGGACTATGGCCGATATATGGTCAATTCCGGAATCAGCACCGGGACTTTGTTGTGGGCATGGGAGATCTACGGATCGAAGTTAAGGAAGATTTCGCTCAAGATTCCGGAGACAGGCAACGGCACGCCGGACATTCTCAACGAGGCTCGCTGGAATCTCGAATGGATGTTGAAGATGCAGGACGACGATGGCGGAGTCTGGCATAAGCAAACAAGCGAAAACTTTTCCGGCTTCGTCTCCCCAGAAGATGACACCTTGCCGAGCGAAGTAATGGGAACCGGGGCCGCGCCCTACAAGAGCACCTGCGCGACTGCCGATCTCGCAGCAGCAGGCGCAATAGCCGCACGTGTCTTCAAGCGTTATGACGCGAAGTTTGCCGCGCGGGCGCTCGATGCCTCTCGTCGCGCATGGGCCTGGACGGAGAAATATCCCAATGTCACGTTCAAGAATCCGCCAGGTGTCAACACAGGTGAATATGGGGATGCCAACTGCAAGGACGAACGGCTTTGGGCTGCGGCTGAACTTGGTCGCACCACCGGCGAGTCCGCGTTCAATGACTTTTTCCTGAAGAACTATGCGGAGTTTCTCCCCACTCTCGACTCGCCTCCGGCTGAGAACTGGAACCAATTGGCGCCTATGGCTCTTTGGACCTATGCGCTTTCCCGTCGCAAAGGGTCCGATGCCACAACGATTGCGGCAATCCGCCAGCGAACGATTGTCGCGGCGCGTGCTGTGGTTGATCGCACGATTGCGAATCCCTACCGGATCAGCATGCAGTCGAAGGACTACGTGTGGGGCTCGAATGGCATTGCGGCGAGTTATGGCCTGTATCTGCTCATCGCAAACGTGTTTTCGCCGGACGCCAGCTTTTTGGACGCGGCGCGCGACAATCTGCACTACCTGCTGGGCAGGAACACGTTTTCGCTCTCATGGGTGACGCAGGTTGGCCAGAATTCAGTTCAGCATCCGCATCACCGGCCGAGCGGATCAGGCAAGCAGCCGGGACCTTGGCCGGGGCTGCTTTCCGGCGGGCCGAATGCGGGCCGCCAAGACGCGGTGCTTGCGGCGCTACCCAAGGATTTGCCTCCGGGCAAGGTCTATGCCGATCAATTGGCCTCGTATGCAAGCAATGAGATTGCGATCAACTGGCAAGCATCGCTGGTGTTCCTTCTGGCCGGTGAACTGAGATAGAGAGTTGGGGAAGCGTGCTTTTAGGAAGGCACCTTCCACAAAGATTGAGGGCACCAAATGCATCTTCACGTCATTGACATCGTGATTATCGTGGCCTACCTGCTGAGCACGGTAGTCATCGGCTACTGGGTTTCGCATCGCGCTTCGCAGAGCATGCAGAGCTACTTTCTCGGCGGGAATGCGATGCCCTGGTACATGCTGGGTATTTCGAACGCATCGGGCATGTTCGACATCAGCGGCACCATGCTGCTGGTCTCCTGGATGTTTGTCTACGGCTTGAAGAGTGTGTGGATTCCCTGGCTTTGGCCCACGTTCAACCAGATATTTCTGATGGTCTATCTCTCCGCATGGCTGCGTCGTTCCAAGGTGATGACGGGCGCGGAGTGGATCAAGACGCGTTTTGGCACCGGACGGGGCGCACAGCTCTCGCACCTGATTGTTGTGATCTATGCATTCCTCAGCATCATCGGATTCTTCACGTACGCATTCAAGGGCATCGGCAAGTTCGCGCAGACGTTCCTGCCCTGGAATCTGACCGCCAATGAGTACGCGCTCATCCTCATCGCGATAACTGCAATCTATGTGATCAAAGGCGGCATGATCAGCGTGGTGATCACCGAGGTTGTCCAGTTCTTTATTCTTTCCATCGCCTCATTTTCAGTGGGCATTATCGCGATGCGCAAGGTTGCACCGGAGATGCTGCACCGTGTGGTGCCGGCCGGCTGGGACAACATCTTCTTTGGCTGGAATTTGAACTTGGATTGGTCAACGCTGCTTCCGGCGGCCTCCACCAAGATCGCGCAGGATGGATACGGGCTATTCGGTTTCTTTGTCGTCATGCTTCTTTTTAAAGGCATACCGATCTCAGGAGCAGGACCCGCGCCCAACTACGATATGCAGCGCGTCCTTTCCGCGAAGAATCCGCGCGAAGCCTCGATGATGAGCGCGTGGGTCAACATCGTTCTTACCCCTCCGCGCTACTTTCTGGTCATCGGTCTCACCGTGCTGGCTGCAGCCTTCTATAGTCCTCAGCTTCGTGACATGGGCACACACATGGACTTTGAGTTGGTGCTGCCCTATGCGCTGCAAAGCTTTGTGCCGGTGGGCCTGCTGGGCTTTTTGATTGCCGGCTTGCTCGCGGCATTCATGTCGAACTTCGCGGCTACGGTGAATGCGGCCCCGCCCTACTTCGTCAACGATATTTACAAGCGCTTCATCAATCCAAATGCATCGGCTAAGACCTACGTCCGTCTCAGCTACCTGGCATCCCTTGCCGTGGTGGTGGTTGGCGTGCTGATCGGATGGAACGTCGATTCGGTGAACTCGGTTGTGGTGTGGATCGTCTCCGGATTGTGGGGAGGCTACACGGCATCCAACGTTCTCAAGTGGTACTGGTGGCGCTTTACCGGTTACGGCTACTTCTGGGGCATGGTCACAGGCATAGCCTCCGCCATTGTCATGCCCAAGATCGTTCCACTGGTGCCGTTTGTGCAGCAATTGCTGGCCACCTATTCCATCAATATGGAAGTAGTCATCATCTTTCCGGTGGTGTTGGCCATCTCCTTGATCGGCTGCCTTCTGGGCACGCTGCTCACCAAGCCGGAGTCGGATGAAGTGCTGATGGACTTCTATCGCCGCGTCCGGCCCTGGGGCTTCTGGGGACCGATCCTCAAGAAGGTGCTGGCTGAAGACCCCGGATTCAAACGCAACAAGGACTTCTTCCGCGACATGTTCAATATCGCGGTCGGCATCGTGTGGCAGATTGCCCTGGTGGCTTTGCCTCTTTACATCGTGATCCAGGAGTTCGATCGCGCCGGCATTGCACTCGCGGTGATTCTTGCAACATCGGCCATTCTCAAGTTCACATGGTTCGATCATTTGACTGAACGCGAGATTGAAACAGACAAGGCCGCTGCCGATGGTGACTAGTTGGCGCGACCCGCCCAATGATGCAAATCGCCAGGCAAAGGAATTGAATCAATTCAGCGATTTCTGTGGTACGAGAAGGAACCAACACCTTGGTAAGCCGCCCCGAAATATCGGCCGCCCCTGATTCAAGCTTCCACGAGGGATCACCTGCGTCTATCACACGCATCGGCTGGCATGGATGGCCCGATTGCCTCCTGATTCAGAATGGCCATGTTGAGGCTGTGATCGTTCCCTCAATTGCGCGCGTGATGCAGCTGCGCCTGTCGGGTGATTCGGAAGGTGTCTTCTGGGAAAACCGGACGCTGGACGGCCAGTTGCACCCGAAGGCTGCCCACCACTCCCTCGTGGACCAGTGGCTCAATTTTGGCGGAGATAAGTGCTGGCCCGCCCCCCAGGCGTCCTGGACCCTGCAGCAAGGCCGGTATTGGCCTCCTCCTGTCGCGTTCGACCGCCAACCGATGGAAGCAATTGAAGCGGAAGGGGGCATCGTGTTGACTTCATCCATCGATCCGGCCTTTGGCATCCAGATCGTGCGAAAAGTGGAACTGGTGCCTGGCCAACCGGTCATGCGCGTTCGAACTGAGTTCGACAAGCTTGCCGGGAGCCCTGTCAAGGTTGGGGTTTGGACGATCACCGAGATGCGTGAGCCAGAGCGCATAGCGATTCTGCTTCCCGCGGAATCGAAATTCGCAAATGGATACGTCCGGTTGATGGGTGCTGAGCCCGCAGACCTGATGATCAAGGGTGGCCTGCTTTCCCTCGCACGGCATCACCGCGAAGTCGTGAAAATCGGTACGGATGGAACAAGCATGATTTGGGTTGGCCGAAGCTGCGTTGTCCGCATCGATGCAGAACAAGGGACGGGAGAGTTTCCCGATGGTGGTTGTGTGACCCAGGTCTACACCAACCCCGATCCGATGAATTATGTAGAGCTTGAAACCAACGGCCCACTCGTGACAATGAACATAGGCGACCGCATTGAGCGGACCACAATCTATACTATCACGCCCCGCACCACGGCCGATCCGCAGTCCGAAGCAATCAAGGCGCTTTAAAGCCGACACCTGCTGGTATTTGAATTTCGGAGTGGCGCGCAGACAGTTCGACATGGCTCGCGCTACTTGTGGACGTAGAATCACTCTTGGGAGACCTTGATGAGCCCTACAGAAGAAAACGCCCAGCCGACCGTTGCGCCAGCTGAAAAGCTCAAGTCCCCGATCTCACGAAAAATCCGCTGGGGAGTTCTAAGCACTGCTGCGATTGGGTTGAGAAAAGTTCTTCCAGCCATGCAGCGGTGCCAACACTGCACCGTCGTTGCCATAGCATCTCGCGATTTGGCCAAGGCAGAAGAAGCCGCCGCCGCGCTTGGCATTCCGGTGGCTTACGGATCATACGAAGAGCTGCTCGCAGACCCGAACATCGACGCCATCTACAATCCTCTGCCCAATCACCTCCACGTCCCCTGGACGATCAAAGCGGCTGAAGCCGGCAAGCACGTTCTCTGCGAAAAGCCCATCAGCATGTCAGCCACAGAAGCTAAGACTCTTCTGGCCGTTCGTTCCCGCACCGGAGTCAAAATTGGCGAAGCTTTCATGATTCGCAGTTCTGCGCAATGGCTTCGTCTCAGGCAACTGCTTGACGAAGGGCGCATCGGGGAACTTCGCTCCATCACCGGCTTTTTCAGCTATTTCAATGTCAACCCAGACAACATTCGCAACCGTGCTGATATCGGCGGCGGCGGACTCATGGACATCGGCTGCTATCTCATTCATGCTTCGCGTTGCGCGTTCGCGCAGGAACCCACGCGCGTGGTCGCTCTCATCGATCGCGACCCGCAGATGCATACGGATCGGCTCACATCGGCCATTCTCGATTTCCCAGGTGGCCAGTCAATCTTCACCTGCAGTACACAATTGATTCCGTACCAGCGCATCCACTTCCTGGGCACGCGAGGCCGCATCGAAATCGAAATCCCCGTGAACGCGCCCTTCGACCGCGCCACCCGGATCTTTATCGACAGCACGGGCGATCTCTCTGGAAGCGGCATCGCCATAGAAAGTTTTCCGCCGTGCGACCAATACACATTGCAAGGGGATGCCTTTTCCAAGGCCATTTTGGACAACACTGAAGTCCCTGTTTCGATTGAAGATGCAATCGCGAATATGTCTGTAATCGACGCAATCTTCAGGTCGGGTGAGTCTGGCACGTGGGAGTCCCCGGACCGCTATGAAGCCGGCTTTGTGCGTATGCTTAACGGAGCGTGAAACAGAGCTGCCTTGCCGTGAGGTGCCGAAAATGCCGGGCTCGCAAGAATTGCCACTCGGTCAAGAGTGCTTATATTTCATAAGTCTTTTGTTTTATTGGTGCCGGGAGGGGGGGCGAACCTTACCCCCGGTACTCAGAACATGTAAGTTGCTGATTCTAGAATCGCCAAAATCGCTCAAATCGCCAGAAGCGACACCCCTTAGGCACAAACCGGGCACAAAGACGTCCGCAGTTCACTCCTCGCCAGCGGCCGGTTGCTGATTTCATCTCAGGCTGAAGATCTCGCATTAGTGTTCTAATGCCCAGCCAGATTCCCTCGACAAAGTGACATCCAAACTTGAAAACCAGCACCAACTAACCGCACCCGAAATTGTGCCCACGGAGGTACACAATAACTTGCTTTTCCCTATCCACACACATCTTAGAGCCCGCAACGGATCCAAACTTCATCGTCACCCTCAGAAACGGTGGCTCATGGTGCAAGCTCTGGCAGGGAGTACCCGCCCATCTCGGAAGGAGTGTCCTTGAGAGCCGCGATGATCGGTTCAACCCCCTGGTCGTCAACTTCTGGGCTGATGTGAAATCGTTTGAAGACGCTCAGAAGAACATTATGGCAATCTCCCTATTCGATTTGCTCAACCGTCTATCGAATTCTTCGAATCAGATCGGGATTTTCATCCTCTCTGCCCTCTCTGTGGGGCTTTCAAATGCCTATTTCAAATCGCTTGGCCTTCCTTCGTTGGTCGGTGAGTGACGGCGTAACTTCTCGAACCGCCTTGTACGGACCCGTTCGCACAGTGGTGTGGCAGGGGTCGGCAGGTGACTGCCGCCCCTATGCCGATCATGCCCAGATATCGCCAACTGATATCGCGCTCGGTTGGCTAAGAGTTAAGAAACAACATGATCTCCAATATAACTTCCTTGGGGGCGGCGATGAGCCCTGTATTGATCTAAAGACCCATTCTCCCTTATCGCATATCTGCTTTGCTCAATGTTAGATCTGGAATGCAATGCCCAGTTCTTTGGTGACGATGGGTTCGGCCGGCTTCTGCAATGTCGATGGGTCATATTCAAGAATGGATTCCAGGAGCATACCATAGTACAGGGCGGTAAACCCCCAGAAGCGAGTCTGGCCAAGGCCCTCCCCAGTCTCCGCGTTGTAATATTCGCGAAGAACGGGATTCTTGAGTAGTGCCATGTTGAAGAGGCGTGTGGCTAACTCATGAGCCTCAGTCTTATAGCCGTAGGTTCTCAAACCCTGAAAGATCATATAGTTTGTAGGCGCCCATGAAGGACCGCGCCAATTGCATTCGTGGTGCGAGCCCTGATAGTAATCGGGTTCGGTTTTCGCGTAGCTCGCCACCGGATAGCTGAGCCAAAACTCCTCAGGATTGAGCAGATGATCATGGATCATGCGCTTCGCGCGCTTAGGCGTGGCGGCTCCGGCAAAGAGAGGCATAAAGTTTGTGGCTGATTTGACATAGATGCGCTCGCCTGTCTTCTCATTTCGATCGAAGTACATGCCTTGCTTCTCATCCCAAAATGTCGAGTTGATGAGCTTTGCGACTTGGTCTGCATGATGATTGAAGCCTGTGCTGTCTGCAATTCTGTTCAAATGCTTGGCGATCACTGACATGGCTCGGAGTTCGCGAATCAGATAGGAAGCGAGGTCCACGCCCTCTGTTTGAAAGGAGCTGAGGGCTCCGCCGCGTGACCACTGGTTGTCAGTCCCGGCAGCGTCCGCGGAATTCCAGACTGGCAAACCATTGTGGTCAGCGTCGTAAGAAAACCACTTATCGATGTACTTAACCAGGCGGTCATAGTAGTTTCCACGCAGCCACTCGTAGTCGTCGTGATTCTGCTTGGCGCCGAGGACAACCAATTGCGCAAGAAAGGGCTTAAAATCCTGGCGATCACGCTGCTTGATCAGGCTACGATTGACATATCCATCCGGCTGTTCACGATTGAGAAACTCCTTGAGGTTGGTGAAACAATAAGGCCAAACACCATAATAGGAGAGGTAAAGATTCTCGAAGTAGAGGTCCCAATNNGGTCCCAATCGTAGAACTCGTTATAGGGGTAGCCGGTCAGGAAGGTGCCTTCAATCCCGGGTATATGGCGCAAACCGTGCAACTGGATATCGAGGTTTACGATGTTTAGGCGATGGTTGAGTTCAGTCCAGCTGGTGGCACCGATTTCGTTGAAGAGGGCTTTTGCCGCCTGAGTGGAAGGAGCCGGAACTGGCCCGAAGTCCGGCGTCACAACAGACGACGCTGCCGATTGCGCAAGGCCTTTCAGATGAATGGATCTGCAGCCAATGACAGAGGCTAGACCGATGAGTAGTTGGCGCCGGGCGATCGACATAAGATGCTCTCTCTTTTCTTGAATGTCTTAGTTCAGTCGCCGGTCAATTCTCCGCTTGTTTCTCCGCCGGCGGCCTCCGCCTCGGCATCAGCTGCGTACTCGATGAGCAAATGGGCCAAATGCCGCGCACTCCGCGGTGAGAAAACNNCTCGTTCGAGCCCGACGCGAAAGCAGGATGGCTGATTACGACTTCATGAGTGCTATCCGTTCGCCATACTTCCACAACTCCCGCTACCCTGTCCATTGTCTGCCTCCTTCCCACCGTTGGGGGGAGAAATCGAGTTTCACCACGCCGAGCCATCACCAAAGGCGACACCACATACAAGGAATTCAAGATACAAATCCATCAATCTCGGGCCGGATACTGCCGATCACAGCGGCCAGTTTCTTCGCCTATTCAAACCGTGCGATCGCTACGGTCGCATGTGCAATGAACGCACTACTTGCGCGACCAGAGGACTCTGAGCGCGAATCTAGCGCTCATGCGCCACGCTTGCCCGCGGATCGAGAAAACGCAACCCGAGAACGATGTCGCCTGTTTTGGCGGCTCCGCCATTCGGCTATGCAGCACCGTCCGGTTAGAAGTTGAGATGCGCGGAGAGCTGGAAATCACGTGGCGCCGTGCCAGGAGCTCCGACCTGTCCGAATGTGGTGGAACCGGCGCTCCAACCTGCATTGGGGCTTCCAAAAACCATTTTGTTCCAGGCATTCGTGCAATCCGCTTGGAAGACGAAGGCCATCTCGTGATAAATCGGAAACGACCGGCGCACGGAAGCGTTGAGGTTTTGGTTGCCCGGATTCATGATGTTATACGGTCTGGTACGCGGTGAATTCCCAATCAGGTACTGGTGAGTCGCAGAAGTGCCGGAAATGTCCGCTGGTGCTTGAAAAGCAGCTGGGTTGACATATTGGATGTTGCTCGCATTGGCAAATACGAAGCCGTTGGGGCCTTTGCCGTAACTACCATTTTGGCGAGCAGAGCCTGTAAAGTTCGGGTTTAGAGACGGCATACATTGGCCTGCATTCGGCGCTGCGTTGGCGCAGTTGCCACTTGTACTCCACGTGGGCGTAAACGGTCCGCCGTTACTGTAGGTGTAGACGTCTGAAATCTGCCACCCGCCCGCGAGGTTCCGCACCAGCCATGAATTGCTGCCAATGTGGCCCCTGCCGAATGGAAGCTGATAAACGCTATAGGCATTCACGATGTTGGGAATGGAGATGGTTGTCCAAGATCGATCGATCCTGTCGGCCTTCCAGGATTGTCCGTGGCCGTCTATTGCCGCCGCAGGTATCGGATATCCGCTGCGGAATGTGCCATCGTCTCCGATGTTCTTTGAATACGTATAGTTGATGTTGAACGAGAGACCATGGCTCATCCGCTGGCTCAATTGAATTTGGAGCGCGTTGTAAGAGAAATTCTCAGTAAACGGTCCGCCAAAGGTGTCCACTACGCTGTTGTACTGAGGGAAGGCCGTCAGCATCTGCGCAATGGTGACTGTGGATTGGTTAGGAAATGCATTTGCCGCAGCTATAAAGTAAGAAGGATTCGGTAGCCCGCCCATCGCCGCATTCATTGTCGCGACGTTTGCCGATGTCGCGGGTGCAGTCAAGAGCGAGACTGTTTTCCCTGACGCGCTCACTCCGTTTACCGGACCCAGAGCAACCAGGTACTTGGGATCCAACTGATTGTTCCAGTAGCCACGTTCATTCTGCGAGCTGCCATCCCAAATATGGTGAGCTTCATCTCCGACATAATTCACCTGGAGCGTCATGTCTTTAGTGACAGACCGCTCAAAGCCAAAATTCCAAAACGTGAATTCTGGCGCGCGGCCTGACGCATAAGGGTCTTCATACCCCATCGAAGACGGGGTTACAAAGGCTCCGCTGGCATTCAGGTAATTGCCTGTATTCAGGATTGTGCTCGCAGGGCCGGGCGTTGGTGCGGCAGGATAAACAAAGCCGGGACCCATCAGTGAGGTGTTTGTGCCATTCAACCAGAACGATGGACCCGCGTTTGGACCGGATAGAGTGTCGCCGGGTGCAACTGCGTTTGTGTTGAAACCGAGCGCCTGGCCTGCGCCGTTAGACCCGCCATTGCCGGCTACACGGCCACCGCCGGTTCCGCCGCCCTGTGAGTAGACCACGCCTGAGGCAACCCGGATCACCGTCTTTGAGTTATATGCGAAAGTGATGCCCGCTCTTGGCCCGAAATTTTTCATATACGTCTGGACGGGCGTTGTGCAACCGCAACTGGCCGCTGCTCCCCCGTAATTCCCATCGAACTCCAATGCGCCAAGCGACCCTGTCGCCGAATTCGTTGCCATCGGATTCAGGAAGCTGAAGTGGTCAAACTTTTCATGCAGCGGCGGGAGGTAGTCCCAGCGCAGTCCGAAATCGAGCGTGATCTTGGGCGTCAGTTTGAACGTGTCCTCGGCAAACGGAGCGATTGCCTTGATACGGCTGTAGATAGTGGCTACATTCTGCAGGGGCAACGTTGTTCCCGTGGTCCCGCCGGAGGTTGCGCCTACTGCGCCTAACAGAAAGCTGGCGTATCCATAGCCAGTCAGGCTCTGATCGATCGTGGAGGAATTGGCAACGTAATTCGCCGTTGCGTATTGGTCATAAGTCAAAGGAAGCACGCCTGTAAAAGTGGCCGGGTTCGCATTGTTGAGCCCTTCAAACTGGTACGTGATGCCGAAGGTGAATTGATGCTTGCCCTTGAGCCACTGCACATTGTCGACCAGAGCATAATTATTCGGAATCGTCAGCTGGGTTGAGGCCGAGTTGCTGTCAGTCGTCCACGTGGCAGGAGTGACGGTGCTGACCTTGGAAGTTGAGAATGAAGCGCCAGGAAACTCCTGGCCTGCCTGCCCAGCAGGTAGGTTTGTAACGCCAAATGAGCCTATTTCGTATTGCGAAACACCCTGCGTCGGGTTGGTAATGGGCATGTAGAACCGCGTATATCCAATCTTGAACTGATTGGTTAAATGGTCAGTGATCGTGTACGCATCCTCGACATTGTATTGCTTGGGAACAATAGTCGCATAGTCGCCGACCGCATAGGGAAGGGGTAGATAGGGCGTTCCAAAGTTGTTTGCATAGACGAATTGCCCCATCGCTCCCACGGCAGAGATTCGGTTCTTGGGGCTTAAGTCGTAGTCAACCCGCCAGTCGTAGAGATGGCTGTCGCGGCCGCCGATCTGTGTGCCGAGATAGTTGTTGTTAATGACGTTCGAATTCACGTTGCCGGCTAGGTTCGCATTGGGTGAACCCGGATAGTTCGGCATGAACGACTCCATCTTCTGCGTGATGGGAGAGATTCTTCCTGGGGGGATCACGTTGTAGGTCGGTACGCCATTCTTCAGTCCCATGAATGGTTGACGAGTGCAAACGCCGCCAGTGCAACTGTTGCTGAGGGGATCAAACAGGAATGGAGCATTGTTGGACCCGGTTCCGGATTGCCCCGAACCCGGATTGCCAAGCAGCTCGGTGAAGTCGCCCTGTTCCATCAAGGCGGAGGGAATGGTGGTTTGCCCAGGGATATCGTTTAGGCGAGAGTGGAAGCGGTCATAGGCGAAGAAGAAGAAGAGCTTGTTTCCTGTTTTGGGAACACGTCCGCCGACCGATGCAGAGAACTCGTCTGCATGTTCGATGTTCTTTCCGGCCGGCACACTTTGCCCTGCCGTATTCTTTACCAGGAGCTGCTTCTGCGCATACTGCCATGCATCCAAAACCGTGTTGCGCACAAAGTCTGAAACCTGGCCGTGATACTGGATACCACCCGACTTCATGGTGTAGTTTGAGGCGCCGGCCCCCATGTACTCTGCCGGCGGCACGCTTGTGGTTACCTGGAACTGGTCGACGGCTTCAAGGCTCATGCTCAACGCAACGGTGCGGTTGTCACCCTGCTGATTGATCGTCTCCGAGGGAACGCCGTCCAGGTAGAGATAGCCGGAGTAGTTTGCGAGACCGGCAATGACCGGCGTTCGTGAGCCGCCCTGGGCTCCTGGAACAAGCGTTGCGAATGCAGTGGGGTCGCGCTGCTGAGTTGTGGACATGAGGATCGGCAGATTCGAATAGTCCTGGTTTTCCATCATGCCGCCCAGAATGGAGCTTTCCGTGTCCAGCACCGGCGGGGCGGTAGTCACTGTGACGGTTTCATTCGCGGTCCCGACAGTCAACACCGCATTGAAGGCCAGCGGCTCCAGCGCATCGACCTTGAGATTCTCCTGCTTGAGAACCTTGAAGTTCTTGGCGGTGACGGTGAGCGTATATGTTCCAATTGGCAATGGCGCGATCGTATATAGGCCAGCCGACGAGGTTGTGCGCTCAGTCGATATGTTTGTGGCAGCGTTAGTTGCCGTAACAGTAGCGGCACCGATTACAGCGCCGGTACTGTCCATGACCAAACCTGTGATCGTGCCTTCACCCGCGGTCTGGGCTTGCAACGCGCCTGGGAAAGCGCTTGTTAGAACGACGAGCGTCGCGGCCAAGCCGAGACGCACACCCACGGACCGATAGGGATGGCACATCGTTTGCAGCATCTGTGAGGCCTCCAAAGGAAAGGGCGTGGACCGGAAGGGGACCGATTCCACATCTGAATTATTTTCGAATTGGAATGTAGACTTGTGATTGGAGGCATGTCAAGGGGAAAATGTAACGTTAACGTTGAGATACACAAATGTAGCGTTTTCATGGAATTCCCAACTCTCGACCCAAGCTGCAAGCCGATATCCTGCTGAGGTGAGTGGGTTGCTTCGCTCATGTGGGAGAAACGGTTTCGACTGATTATTGGCCCTTGCGGTGAAGGGAGGAAAGCCTCACCACCAGCGAAGGCGCCAACACTACCTGCCTGATTCTCCTGAATTCCTTATCTTTCAATATCTTTAAGAGCATCTTCGCAGCGCGAGCTCCAATCTGGCCGCTGTGATGGTCGATACTGGAAAGTGGGGCTCTGAGGCTGGCGCCATAATGAAGGTTGTCGCAACCTACAAAAGCAATGTCCCTCGGAATCCGTAGCCCTGCTTCCAGGGCCACATCAATCGCAGTGATCGCAATAGGGTCGTTGTAGCAAAATACTCCGTCGGGACGCTTTCCTTCCAGCAGCTTGCGCATGGCATCGAAGCTTTGCTGCCAATCCAATCCGTCTGCAGTCATGTAGGGACTCACCAAATCCGGATCGAACCTGATGCCGTGCTCGTCAAGCGCCGTTTTGTATCCTTCAAAGCGGCCAACCCCCGTGGTGAACTCCAGTCCTCGGATATGCGCGATCCGCTTGCATCCCATCGCGATCAGATGTTCCGTCGCAATCCGGCCAACCGCGCGATCGTCGACGCCAACAAAATTTGTCCGGAATTCCGGGAAAAANNGGAAAAAGCGATCGATCAGAACAAACGGAGTTCCCTGCTCCTGCAACTGTTGAAACTTTGCCGGGGAGAAACTGCACGACGCGATGATCAAGCCATCCAGACGATGGCCCAAAAGTTGTTCAATCGCTGCTTCCTCAGCCTTTGGATCTTCCATCGAGGAGGAGATCATCACCGCGTAGCCGTCCTGCTTCATGGTTGAAGAAAGTGCCTGCAGAACCTCGGCAAAGAACGGATGAAGCAGGGTGGGAACGATTACTCCAACCTGTCGGCTCTCTCCCGTCACGAGGCTGCGTGCCGTCAAATTGGGCCTGTAATTTAGCTCCTTTGCTTTTGACAGGACTCGCTTGCGCGTTTCCGCACCCACGTCCTGGCGATCACGCATGACCTTGGACACGGTCATGACCGAGACGCCCAACGCCTGCGCAATATCCTTCATGGTGACCGTCGTCATTTCGTATTCCCCGTGGATGTATAGAGCAGAATTCCCAGTGTAGCGCAGCGCGAATTGCATCATGTTTCCGCAGTTTTTCTAACCAATCTTCCCGGATTCCTAAATCGCATCGACGTGAGTTTGATTCATAGCCAACTCACAGCTCCGCTCAGCTTTTATAGAACTCGAGCGCCGCAATCAGAGTTTTACATTAACGATCCATTCGGTATATGGTTTCCCAGACGAATCTTATCGGCTAGCAATTTTCCGGACGAGTTGCTTGCCCCTTCGAGCAGCGCACGCAAGGTAGTGAGGAACATCAGGATGTCTGACACCACTGTTTCCCGCCGCAAATTTTTAGGAACGGCCGCGATTGCTGCGGCCGGGCTTCCGGTCCTTCTCTCTACTCCCACCACCGCCTTCGCAGGAGTTCCGGCCGCCCGCTATACGCCTCCTCGATCCCCACGCACCAGGCTCAACTTCAACCTTGGCTGGAGATTCATCCGCGAAGATGTGGCCGAAGCTGAAGTGCCCACCTTCGACGATTCTCAATGGACAATCATCAGCACACCGCACAGTTTCAACGATGTGGACTCGTTCAGGAAGATCATCTCCCACAGTGGCGGTGATCTGGGCACCTACAAGGGGCTTTCCTGGTACCGCAAGCACTTCAAGCTTCCTGTCGGCTTTTCCGAGCGCAAAATCTTCATTGAATTTGAGGGCATGCGCCAGGCCGGCGATATCTTCCTCAACGGGAAACAGGTCGGCTTGTATGAGAACGGGATTACTGCCTACGGCATCGATATCACCGACGCATTACATTTTGGGCCTGAGGACAACGTCCTCGCCGTGAAGGTAGACAACCGTACGGATTACCTTGAGCGCGCCACCGGAACCAAGTTCGAATGGAATGCGAATGACTTCAATCCCGACCACGGTGGCATCAATCGCCACGTTTGGCTGCACGTCACAGGCAAGATCCACCAGACACTACCGCTCTATTACGGCCTTGAGACCACAGGCGTTTACATTCACGCAACCGACTTCGACATCACTGGCAAGTCTGCAGACATAACAGTTGAGGCCGAAGTCCGAAATGAATCGGGCGATAGAGCAACGGTCGGGCTCTCTGCGGTGATCGTCGATCACGGCGGTCAAATCCGATCCCGATTCGATGCCGATCCGGTCGACATGGTTGACGGCGAGAAAACCCTTCTCACAGCTACCGGCGGTTTGAAGAATGCGCGCTTCTGGAGCACGGAAGACCCTTACCTCTACAACGTCTATACCGTCCTCAGCGTGGACGGAAAAGTAGTCGATGTCAACAAGATCGTAACTGGATTTCGCAAAGTCGAGTTCAAGGGCGGGGCCGGCACGGGCGGGGTTTATCTCAATGACAAGTTCGTCTACCTGAAAGGCTTTGCGCAGCGCGCGAGCGACGAATGGGAGGGCCCAGGGCAGGCCTATCCTGACTGGATGCACGATTACAACGCGAAGCTGATCCGAGATTCCCATGCCAACTACGTACGCTGGATGCACATCTCGCCGCAGAAGGTCGATGCGGACAGCTTCACCCGTTTCGGCATCATCCAGGTCTGCCCCGCCGGCGACAAGGAGGGCGACGTCACCGGGCGGCGGTGGGATCAGCGCGTCGAAGTGATGCGCGATGCGATGATTTTCTTCCGCAACAACCCCAGCATCCTCTTCTGGGAGGCCGGCGGCACCGTCATCACCCCCGAGCACATGCAGCAGATGACGGCGCTACAGAAGCAATGGGACCCCTATGGCCAGCGCGTCGTCGGCAGCCGCGACAGCAGCGACGCCGCTGTTCGGCAAACTCACCGATATCCACGGCCGCCGCACCATCATGCTGCTGGCGATCGGAATTTTCATCGTCGGCTCGCTGGTCTGCGCGCTGGCGCCGACGATCTGGGTGCTGATTCTCTCGCGCGCGCTGCAGGGCATCGGCGGCGGCGGCCTGTTGCCGATCGCGCAGACCATCATTGCCGACCTTCTCACGCCGCGCGAGCGTCCGATGGCGCAGAGCTACACCGCGGTCGTGTTCATGAGCGCCAGCATCCTCGGCCCGGTGCTCGGCGGATTGCTCACCGATCATCTGCACTGGTCGTTCATCTTCTGGATCAATTTGCCGCTCGGCGCGGCGGCGCTGGTG
>PLKU01000441.1 GCA_003140705.1 Acidobacteriaceae bacterium | reverse complement strand
CAGCCAAAGCTCCAGAAAAGGCGATAAGGAAGGCGCTCCGTGAGAGAGATTTGATAGCCAGGCTCCTCATTGTGCACCTCCGTCATTCTGCGCTGGTGCAGCGGGCGCGGCGGTTTCAGTCCATGCTTCGGTGCGATTGCTCTCTACGAAAACCTTGTTGGCGACGCGGCGAATATCGGCCTTGNNGTGTTGGCCAAACCCTGATTGTCGGCGAGGCCGCGGAGCAGGTCGGCGCGGGTGCGGGTCTTATACATCGCCAGCTCTTCGTCGCTCACATCTGTGTTCTTGACCTTCTCAATCTCTTTGTGAATGGCGTCGCGCATTTGTTGCGGCGTGTGCCCTGGAAGCGGGGCAGCAAGAAAGATGAACAAGCTGGGATACTTGTCTCCGGGATAAGGGCTCTCGCCTTCGGCGCCGGCAGCAATCTGCTGGTCGCGGACCAGGCTGCGATACAGCCGCGAGACGCGCCCGTTGGAGAGGATGTCGCTGATCGCGTCATACACGGCATCATCCGGGTCGCGATAGTCGGGGCGATGATAACCCTCGACATAGAGCGGTTGGCTGGGATCTTTGATGACCACGGTTTTCTCGGCAAATTGTTTAGGCTCGACGGTGGTCATCTCTTCCGGCTTGGGCCCGGCGGGAATACGGCTGAAATACTTCTCCAGCATCGGCATGGCTTCGGAGGCATTCAAGTCGCCCACGACGGCGACGACGATGTTCGATCCCACGTAGTACTTCTTGTGGAACTCCATGGCTTCGGTGGCAGTAATCTGGCTCACCTCGCTGGGCCAGCCGATGCCACTGCGGCCATAGTTGTGAGCCACGTAGGCAGTGGCCAGGAACTGCTCCAGAAGGCGGCCTTCCGGGTTTGAGTCAGTACGCATGCGCCGCTCTTCGATCACTACGTCGCGTTCCTTGTAAAACTCGCGAGGAACTGTGTCAGCGAGGCGGCTGCTTTCAAGGTACGCCCACAATTCGAGCCGGTTTTCAGGCATCGACCAATAGAAGACGGTCGAGTCGAGGCCGGTTTCAGCGTTCAGGCCCTCTTCGCCGTTTCGATCGGCAATCTCAGTGAACTGGTTGGGGATCACGTATTTGTGGGCCTCGGCCTCGGCGTCTTTGAAGGCCTTTTTCAGCTCGACCAGCTTTTGCGAGTCGCGGCCTACGGGCTTCAGGTATTCGGCTTCGAAAGCGTCGTTGGCGGCTTCGACCTTGGCGAGCGCGACCTTCTCTGCGGCATAGTCCGTAGTGCCGATCTGGCTGGTCCCCTTGAATGCCAAGTGCTCGAACATGTGGGCGAGGCCACTTTCGCCCGAGGGGTCGTTCACGTCTCCAGCATCGACGAAGGTCGTGTAGCTGAAGACCGGCGCGTCGTGCCGCTCACAGATGAGGATGGTCAGCCCGTTGGGCAGCACCTTGGTGGTGATTTTCTGCTCGAAACTCTTCAGGTCCTGAGAATCAGCGAACTGCGCGGCGGCGAAGGCCATCGCGGTGACGATCAGTGTCAGAAAACCTTTGGAAAACCAGGGAAAAGTCCTACTTTGCATCCAATCTCCTTGTTCAAGAGGCGGCCAATCGCGCCTCATGTTCTCTTCAAAGCTATTTCGCTCAACTGAGGGAGTCAAACCGGGGCCATAACCAAGACTCCACCAAAGGCTCCATTGCGGCCATTCGCCAGCGTTTTCCGCGCCTTGGCGTGCACAGGATAACGCCTGGTCACATTTGGATTTGGCGGGACAGGGTTCGGAGAGCCAGCAGCGTTTGGAGCGGAACCAAGAAAGCGATTCCCGTTGTATCCCATTTTGGGTCGCCGCTGACTGAGGTCCGCGTCGACTTGACGGAAATGGTTCGGGTCAGACCATCCCTGGCTCCGCTTTAGACGCAGGTGTGCGGCTTTCGTATATGCGCAGTTTGAGAGATGCGAATAAGAACGAGCGAGACTTTGAGGAAATGGAGAATTGCTAGGACGACAGAAAGGAGCGAATTGCGGGCATCGTTGATCGCTGCTTGGTAGTATTGAAATTCCATGGAGCGGAGCTCGAAAGATCGGGGACATCTCAAGCCGTTTTTGCGGGCGGTGATTGAGATTGCGTTCATCATCTTTCTTTTTTATTCAAATTTATTGATGGGAGAATTCACTGCGTCGAACGGCCACGGCAAAAGCCTGGCGTTCGCTGTCAACGATATGTTCACGGGAACGAACTTCGTAATCGCCATGATCTCGGCGTTGATCGGGTATGTGGTGTTTGAATATCTGAGGAAAAAGTTCTGATGCCCGCATATGTTCGCGTGGGTGAGCCTTGACCCCGCAAGGCGTACTTCCGTATGCTGCGATGGATTCCGCGCGGTGAGTGGATTCTTTCCTCGACGCGCGCAGGGAGAGCTCGAATGAGCACCAACCTCTCGGCTGCAACCGCTGCTGTCAACTCCGCTGCTCTTCCATTCCTGGTACGGCGTGCCGCGGTTCTGGGTGCTGGGACCATGGGCTCGCGGATTGCGGCGC
>PLKU01000236.1 GCA_003140705.1 Acidobacteriaceae bacterium | reverse complement strand
GATGAGCGTCCCTACCGGGTCCAGAACTCCTAATTGAGCTCAGCATCGGTCATGAAATCGTGCTTTGGCCTGATAGCGTCAGTTGATGTTGATACCCAGGAAGATCTGTGAGCCCTTGCCGACATCTCGGTACGGATGTTTCCGGACGAATCTGGCTCATGCCGAGTTGTTGCCGAGGTAGTAGTGGCGGAATGATCGAAATGCCACTGCAGTGCACGGAAATGGGCATGCAATCTTACGATTGCTCAGAAAAGGCCTGCGATTGCGGGAAGAGAGGCGCCGCTCTTTCGGATTTCACAAAACGACGCCTCGTAGAGAACTTAAAAGAGAAGCAATTACAAATCGAACTGCGCATTGCGGTCTATGGGATGTCGATGCGTACGATCTGGCCGGCGCCCGGAGGGACCGCGCCGAAGTTCGACACGTAAAGTTTCCCATCCGGGCCAAAGGTCATGGCCGTCGGTACGACGAGACCCGTGGCGACACCTTCGATGCGCCTGGCTGTTTCCGCGGGATCTCGATTCCTGCATTCCGCCTACACTTCTCGCACCCCCGCGCTCCCTTCTCACATCGTGATGCTTTGCCATCCGGTTGGGGTCTTCATCTGCTCATGGCAAAACGATCACTTTGCCGAGCATTCCCAGGTTGTCATGCAGCACGCATTTGTACGCAAAAGTGCCCGGTTTTGTGAATGTCACGCGAAAGCGCGTTATGCCCGGCAGCGGTTGCGGTAGCCCGATCTGGTCCTGCGGAGCTGCGGCGATGAAGCCCGAGTGCACGTTGTCCGCTTGCGAACTCACGGTAGCGTGCAGCGCCCCATCCGGATCTACAGTCACGTTCGCAGAAGGTGGGATGGGGTTGGCCGGCTCAGCCCCGAAGGTGATCGTATGCGGTGTTATCGGATCGTCGTTTGTCCACTCCACCGTATCTCCAACATGCACGATCTTGTCCGGGTGCATGAAACGCACCACTGACAACGTATCGGAACCGCCGCCTGTCGCGACGATCGCGCCGGTTCCCGCGGTCACCCCATCGGCTGAACTGTCCATGTCGTGATCCATCATGTGGTCGGCGGAAGACAGCATTTCCTTTTGCATTTCCGCGGCTTCATCTTTGTAAAACTCCTGGTCGTGAGGAAGGCGCGCCGAGAGATCAAGAACGTGAATCATCGCGGTGTGATTCTGGTGGTACAGGCAGACGAGCTTGTAGTCTCCGGCCGTCGGAAACGTTACCGAGTAGCCTTGCCCATTCGTTAGCGTGCCACTGTTCACGCAGCTCGACCCATCTTCAGCGCTGCCGCTCGGCGTTGTGCCTGGACAGCCAACCGAAAAAGGCAGTCGCACCTGGTTTGGCGTCAGAAACGTAACCGTGTGAGGTTCGTCGCTTGCGACCGTGAAAGCAATGGAGTCGCCGGCATGAATCCACACCTCATTCGGCAGGAAAGCGATGACCTGCCGCCCCTTGTCGTGGCTCTGGGCGCCGACTTGCACTTGCCAATCCTCAGCCGAAACAAGTTTCGGGATCAACAGAACCGAGGCCCAGACAAATGCCAGGGCCACACATTTCACTAGCGGATGTTGCTTGAGCGATGTCATAGTTCCTCCGTATGCCGGTTAAACCGGCAAGGTGCAGTGAATGGAAGTCTCATACGTTGAAGCAGCCGCCTGGGGGGCTGCTCACTTTGCAAAGATTAGGAAAGGTGCGACAATATAAGAAGTTTCACCATGTAACTTACGTCAATTCTCCCCCTTTAACTGGTGTTCTTAGAGGTTCCGGGAACCCGCGATGAAGTCGTGTGACCCACCGACGCTGCAGGAGATACGCTCCCAACTTGAGCGGATCATCGCTTCGAAGCCATTCTTGAATTCGAATCGCAGCCAGCGATTCTTACGCTATGTCGTTGAAGGATCTTTAAGAGACGGCGCCGACCCTCTCAAGGAATATGCAATCGCAGTTGAGGTGTTTGCCCGGGATGCCTCGTATGACCCTGCGATCGATGCGACGGTACGCGTCGAAGCCGGCCGTTTGCGGACCCGGCTGCGCGACTACTACGCCGATGAGGGACGCAACGATCCGGTGGTCATCGACGTGCCCAAGGGAGGGTATCGCGCGACGTTTACAGAGCGTAGCGTCACTGCGGTTTCTGCTGTTCCACAGGTAGACCCAGCGTCGGTTGCAGACGAAACTCCCACGCAAGTTGACAAGCCTCGCTGGCGCAAACTGGCCCCATTGGCGCTGGCCGCAATCGTGATGATCGCGTCGGTGGGCGGCATCGCATTGTGGAAGAAGCGAACGCCCCCCGCCATGGCTGCCGGAAACCCTCAAAAAGTTCTGGCGGTGCTTCCCTTCTCCAACCAGACCGGAGCTAACGCCAACAACTACCTCACCGAAGGCATTACGGAAACCCTGATCCGCCAGTTTTCGCAAATCCCAGGCCTAAGGGTGATTTCGCGCGCGGCGGCAGACCGTGTGAACAAACAGAATGCCGCCAGCGAGCTTGGCGTCGGCTACCTGCTGACTGGAGCGCTGGAGCGCAGTGCCGATGGGCGGTTGGTGTTGAACGCGGAGTTGAGCGACGCGAAGAATGGCACCGTCCTGCGCAGCAACCAATACATTCCTGACGAGGCGGATCTTCGCCCGATCCAGGCCGAAATCGTTCGAGATTCCGTGAAGGGTCTTGGCATTTCGCTCGACACCGCCCAGGCAGCGGGGGCGCAGAGACCTCTAACATCGAGTCCCGCTGCGTATCAGTATTTTCTGCGCGGCGAAGCTGCGGCACGTATGCGCGATGACCCCGCGAATATGCACGACGCCATTCATAACTTTGAAGAAGCCGTACGGCTCGACCCCTCCTTTGCGTTTGCGTATTCGTCGATGGCCGAAGCTCACTTGGAGCTGGGAATCTACTACGAAGCGCCGCGTGACCACATGCCGCTTGCGCGCCAATATGCTCAGCGCGCGCTTGCACTCGATCCATCGATGCACCACGCCCACGGCATCCTCGGTCTTATCGATCTGCTCTACGATTGGAATCTTTCTTTGGCACAAAGCGAATTGGAAGAAGCCGACACCAGGGACAACGCGATCTGGCAACTCGCCTGCACGGCTCATCTGCTGTCGATCAACGGACGCTATCGTCACGCCGAAGAGGACCTGGAGGGCATGCTTGAGTTCGATCCGCATTCAGGCATGCTGATCGCCGAACTCGGCTGCGTGAAATATTACTCCGGCCGTTATGACGATTCCATCCGCTACTACCAGCAGGCTCTGAGTCTGGATCCTCGTTCCGTGCTTGGTTATTGGGGAATGGGGAGGTCGCTTGCAAGCGAAGGGCGCTATAAAGAGGCCCTCGAAGATCTGAGACGCTTTAAGAAGCTGAACGGGTTTGAACCTACCATCATCACGGCGGAAATTGGATTCACCGAAGCGTCGTCGGGAGATCGCCACGCTGCCATGGAGATTCTGAAGGAGCTTCAGGAAGAATCAAAGCATTTGTATGTCGATCCATATCTGGTGGCGGTGGTCTACCTCGGCCTGAAGGATCGCGAAAACACCTACGCGTGGCTCGATCGAGCCTATCAGGCCCGCTCGCCATTTCTCATTTCGATCGCAACTGACCCGAAGTGGTCCGCCTGGCGAAGCGACACCCGCTTTGAAGCGCTTTGGAATAGCATGACCGCCGGGGCTCGGAGCTAGACGGGTACGAAATACTCGGCCTCCTCGGTGCGGGCAGGATGGGTGAGGTATATCGAGAGGCGGGAGTTGTCTTGCAGATATAATTCGCTAACTCGCAGGGAAACAGCTCTGTCTCAAGATCTGGTCGCCAAGTGACTCGGCTATGTCCTGCTTACCTGAAGTGAATGCCATCAACTCGCAAATGCAAGATCGACGCCATTCAATCTGATCGGTACCGATAACGCCCATATCGCAAGTAGAGTTTCTGGACTGATGCCAAATCTCTAGTGCCGTATCGACAGTGCTCCGCTGGCAGAAGTTGGCTCGGAGCACCCTTCCCGGAGCGGAGCATTGTGGATACGGCGATTTGTGCTAAACCTTGAGGGGATTTGGCAGGACAATTGCTTTATGGAGATTCATTGCAGTGCAGCAATTTCGAGCTGATTTCGACGATGGCTTATTTTGAGGCGTCGCGACTGCGGTCGTGGCGATGATGCGCATTTTGCAATTGTCCTGCCAAATCGTACTACGCTTTCAGCTACCCGCGAAGCGGGTTTAGTAGTGCGCCGGGCATGTTCAACAG
>PLKU01000410.1:9267-10198 GCA_003140705.1 Acidobacteriaceae bacterium | reverse complement strand
CTTTATACAGAGATCAATAATGAGTTCCCGTTGAAGATATAAGTCGCATAGTCCGCAGAGTTGCTACTACCCAACTCATAGGTATTCCCTGCACCGATTCCTGCCAGCCCTTGGAATGACCAACCTGCGATCTGACCCGAACTGTTTGTTGATAACAGCAGTTCTGCGAGAGGGTTTTCCGAGGAGGAATTGCCACCAGAGTAGGTTGTCAATTGATCAGAAATGATCCAACTTTGAACAGCGAATTCTTCGTCAGTTCCACTTAGGTCGTCTGCTAGAGGCGCTGAGAAGGTGAACGATGCGGTGATAAAGTCCGATGTCGTGATTAGTGGACCGAATCCTGGGCCGAAGCTTGTATCTCCTTGAACTGTGGTGAAATCGTTGCCCGTATATGTGTAAATGATGGAGCCTGCGAATGCTTTTGGCACTACCATCAATACCAAGAACGTGGAAATCGACACTAGAGTAGACCGAAAACTGTGCATTCCGAGTTGCTCCCTTCTTGTGACGAACTTGTTTCTTAGCGATTGAAGCGGTGACTTTCACAATTGCCCGGCAAATCAGGAGCAGGATTCTGTCCATTTAGAGTGCATGTACCAAAACTGAATAACAGGACAAGGAATCCAGCGCCCCATTCGCTCATGTGGCCTCCAATCACAGACCGGGTTATTCTGTTTCTTGGAACAACCATATACCAACTCCATTATCGCTCGCAAAATGAGGGGTGGGTACCGCTGCCGGAACTCAAAACGCGCAAAGTCCAGTTTTCAACATTTGACCGTCCATTGCCCTTTTAGGCGATCAACCGACCAGAACTCGAAGGGGTAGGTGCTCGCTGGCAAGAGAGTTCTCGGTGTAGAGCAATACAGCACTGACAAGGTTTTGGGTCCGAGCGATGACAGGAAGGCTTTGGGTGTAGCTGCGCTCAAGT
>PLKU01000410.1:0-9241 GCA_003140705.1 Acidobacteriaceae bacterium | reverse complement strand
GGGCCGCCAGTGACAGCGATCGGCACCACGGCGCCCCCATTCTTCTTTTTGAAAAAGGGAGCTAGCGGCTTCAGCAGCCCCGACTTGAACCCCGTCGCGGTGTGCGAAATGTCGGTATCCATCTTCAGATTCCCGACCAGGCGAACATCCTTATTGTGAAAGTTGAACGTGCCCCTTAAATCCGCCTCGGCTCCGGCCACCTGAAACGTGAGCCGTTGTGAAGAAGCAATGCCGTCCCGAATCCTTGCCGTACCCCTGAGTGATGAGAGCGCATCGGTAGTCGAACCTGAGGTCTTATCGCCCGAGCCCTCATCCGAGCCGGCCGGTTTGTTGCTCTGTGCCCGCAGGCTGAACGCCGAAANNNNATCTCCTGGCGGTCCCACATACGCATGGCTCTTCAGCCACACCGGCCCCACAATCGGCACATCCTCATGAATGAACGGCCGCAACACGTCCTCCGCACGCCCGCGCGTCACTGCAAAATCCAGATTCGTAATCTTAGGCGACCCCGCTCTCTCCCCCTCCGTATGAATCGTCGTCGCCCCGATCTTTATCTCGATGCTGTAAATCTTCAAGTCGCCGTTGGTGCCGTCAATGGTGCATTGAATCGTCCCCAACACCGGCGTCGGCTTCCCCTTCTCCACTGCGAAGTCAGGAGTTTTGGTACTGGCATCCGCCTCNNGAACACTCCCTTGAAGTGCCCCGAGGAATCGAGAGTTCCGCTAATGTTTCCGACGTCATGCAGATCGACAGAGGAGAAAGTGAAGTCGCCAGACACTGGCGTCGAGCTCATATTCTTCGGATTAATCGGCCCGAAGCCACCGTGGGCTTGAATGCGTCCAGTCGGCTCGGCGTTCCGCATATCGACCGCATACGTCATTGCGTCGCCCTGATGCAGATTGTGCAACTCTAGCTGCGCGATCGGAAACGAGAGGCGGTTCCCGTCCGCGCGCATGACGNNTGTCCAACAGACTGCTGTGGACCACCATCCGATCGATCCTTGTCGTTGGTCCGTCAAAATCTGAACTGCTGCCCGGCGGAAAATCCACGTGATTCTCGCGGCTTCCGATCGCCGGCACAATGATGTGCAAACCCGTAATATCCACCAAATGCACCCGCTGCCGCAGCATAAGCAGGTCAATCCAACTCCCTTGCACCACCATCGTCTCCACCGAACCAAGCGGCGGAAGATAAGGCGCAGACTTCCGGCGCAGGGTCAGGCCAGTGGCGACGAAGCCAGGGTTGGGAAAGTATGTGCGGTGATAGTGGGAGATCGTGACCTGGCTGGCGAGAACGTCCTCGAGCATAGGCTTGATGTTGCGATACCGATAGGGCCAGTGTGCATCGATAAGGTAGAAGCCGGTTNNAAATAGAAGCCCGCCACTAGCAAAACGACAAACGCAACACCCGCAACAAGCATCCACCCTCGTGCTTTGTTCCACGGTCGAGCAGAAGATCTCACAGCCGGTAATAGGGAAGTGTGTACCATAGCCTGTGCTGCCGGGTTTCTAAAACCGTCGCGATAATACATCGACTTCCTTTAGGATGCGCAGCTCTAATGGAATGCTGCATTCTGCCCTAAACGGATCGATCGGCGCCAAGGCCGGCCCGGGGAGAAACGCTCAATTCGTGCCCCGAAGAGCCTTCCTTCAGATTCACTTACTTGTCTGGGCAGTGCTGTGCAGAATCGCTCACTGTTTGAAGAGTTTTCTCCTACAGTTGAGCCTCGCCAAAACTCCATCCGCACATGACGATGGCCCGTTTTCCGGATTTGGAGGCGGTTTTGGAAAGAGTTTTCGGCCGGGGGAGGGTACGCGCCTAGACCTTGGCTCGTCATGAAGACGCTGCCAAGTGGGTGGCGAAGGGCCTGCGGGCACACCTCTCCCGCTGTCTACTTCGAATTCGAGGCGAGATGTTAGTAGCAATTCAGGCGGCAAGGCCGTAGCGGTGATGCAGGCCGCCGAGCCTTGGCATCGATACGACCTTTGGGACGCTGCCTGAATTCTCCTCTGCATCACGGCCCGCAGGCGTTCCCTTCCCCAGTGCGAGGTGTGTACGGTCCTCGTGGTAATAACGGACGTATTCGTTCATCAGGCGTTTCAGATGCCGTTCGTTGAGAACGATCACATGGTCGAGCAGATCCCGGCGGCAGTTGCCGACCCAGCTCTTTGCAACACCGTTCTGCCAAGGGCTTCGGAAGTTGGTCCGCTTTGGCTGGATGCCGAAGCTCTTCACGGCATCGATCATCTCCGCATTTGAGAAGGTTTGATTCACGGATTCTGCAAGTGCAGGTGAACACGCCTTAGTAGGCCCAGCCTGCACCCGGCAATCGCCTGCAGCCATTTAATTCCTTGGCGCTGGCTGCTTGCATTACCTCAGTTGCCCAGCACCCGATAAGTGAATCTTCCCGGGTGCTGGCGGGACAGCGATCGCCTAGCGTGGCGCCCACGAATTCGCATGCGATAAGGGGCGCATTCTCACGTTGGCCGACCTCAAAAAGTGCTAAGCCCAGTTATCGCCAATTGAAATGGATCCGATCGACCTCGTCGCCCCACTTTCATTCCAAGACCGGTCGAATTCAGGGGTTAGGTCACCGCGATGAGTTGCTCGATTCGAGCTCCCGCAGGAGGGTCTTCCACCGAGGGACGTTCTCCCGTAGGTTCGTTCAGTTATAGTGGGTCGATGCGGCGCTGTCGGCTTCTCTCTTCGGTTTTTGTGTGGTATCTCGTTGCCTCCGCGTGCGGTACGATTGCGGCGGCCCAACCCGCCGTTTCCGATCCGCGCAACTTCGATGCTTCCGGCTTCGGCGAGCGCATCCCTCTCGTTCCCAACTGGCTCTTCGCACCTGGTGACATCGCCAGCTGGGCCTCGCCAACCTTCGACGACCGCAACTGGCAAACCGTTTCTACCGACAAGGAGTTAGTTGATTACGGCATCCACGACATTTCATACGCCTGGTATCGCATGCACATCCATCTCCGTCCCGGCACAAAAAGCGTGATGGTGGGACTTGTGGGAGTTAGCGGAAGTTACGAGGTATACGCCAATGGCCTCCTCATCGGTGGCAACGGCAACATGACTGGCTTGGTGCAGTCCCATCAATGGGGGTTGATCTACTATGCCGTCCCAGACAAAATGATTGCCACGTCGGGCAATCTCGTTTTGGCGATTCGTTTCGCCCTTAACCGTGGTGGCGGCCACGGCCGCGGCACGAGCACACCACTGAACTCTGACTGCGTCCATCTGCTGAGTCGGGAGGATGCTCCTCTCATTGCCAGTTTTATCGCTGCCCACAATGCAGGCCCGGCGTTCCTGCTCTGTGGCCTCGGCCTTGTTGCAGGGCTTGTTGCCTTCGCTCTTTACCTTGCTTTGCGCACTCAGTTCGAATACCTCGCAATCTCAATCTACTTGCTGGCTGCCAGCGCTGACATGGCTGTTTTGGTTTGGCTCAATTTCAGTTCTTCCTTCGCCGTCCACACTGTCATGTGGGCTACCCTCTGTGTCGAAAACTTTGTACTCATCGAATTTGTACGCTTGGTGCTCCATTTGCCTCGTGTTCGTTGGCTCCTGGCGTTGGAAATCATTTCTTCTATCGCGTTCTTCACGCCTCCGATTTATTCCCTCGGAATCGGATCACCCTACTTCTACATCTTGGGGTTCTATCTACCCGTTCTCATCGTGAAGATCGTTTTGCCGGTGTTGTTGGTTAGAGGTTGGATCCGCGGTAATCAGGACGCCGGTGTGCTTCTCCCTGCCATTCTCCTCGGCAGCGTCGCCGACTACTGGAGGTTCGTCTGCGATTTGGTTTATTTCGCGCATATCACACCGCTCTATCGTTTCTTGATCTTTTCCCTTCCTCTCGGAAGCTACCAGGTTGACTTCTACCGACTCGGCGACTTCATCTTTTACACTGCCGTACTGCTCTTCCTCGTCCTGCGTACCGTAGGTATTGCCCGTGCACGCGCCAGCGTAGCAGCTGAGCTCGAGGCTGCCCGTACGGTCCAGCAGGTTCTGATTCCCGAGAAGTTTCCAACGATTCCCGGTTTTATGATTCAAAGCGCATACAAGCCGGCAGGTCAGGTGGGCGGCGATTTCTTTCAAATCCTTCCGATCGCGGACGACGGCGCACTTGTGATCGTCGGCGACGTCAGCGGCAAAGGCATGCCCGCAGCCATGACGGTCTCTCTGCTGGTGGGAACTGTCCGCACCCCAGGCCGTAACCGCAACGGCGCATAAACTGGCCCGCATCGTCTACCACCTGCTCACGACTCGCCAAGCTTACGATGAGAGCGTCTTCAAACGCGAAGACCAAAAGCAGGCCCAACGTCAAGAAAAGCGCCTGCGCAAACAGGCCAAAACACTCGGCTTCGAACTGGCACCAATCGCAGCATGAGTGTTCTGTTCATGAGGAGCCCAGTTTTCAACATTTGACCGCCCAATGTCTGCTTTGCAGGTCAACCGCCCGCAACTAGCGATGTTGCTTTCCGAGTCTCCAAAACTGGGAGGGGCACCCAAGGCGCTTAGGCAACGGCTATCACGACTTTGCCGCGAACGTGGCCGGACTCGACGTGGCGAACAGCTTCTACAGTTTCGGCTAAAGAGTAGATGCGGTCGACAACGGGAATCACTTTTCCTCTTTGGACTAGATCGGCGAGAATGGCCAAATCCTGGCGATTGATTTTGGCGACCAGGCCCGGCATTGTCTGGCTGACAAAACGCGACCGAACCGCATTCTGAAGCAATCCCGCGAGCAGATCCATGGTGCTCCGGTCTGGACCCCCGCCGCCGCACGAGATGTATGTGCCGCGCGGCTGGACTGCGCGCAAGTACTCGGTGAGCGAGCGATTGCCCACGAGATCAAAGAGCAGATCGTAGTGCTGGGCTGAACGGGTAAAATCCTCCCGGGTGTAGTCGATTACTTCGTCTGCTCCGATCGACCGGAGTAGCTCGACATTTCTCGTGCTGCACACCCCTGTGACGCGCGCGCCGAGCGATTTGGCAATCTGCACGGCAAAGGTTCCCACGCCGCCCGCTGCACCGTTGATGAGAACAGTTTGGCCTGTCTGAACTTTTCCTTTGTCGCGCACGCCTTGCAGTGCGGTGATTCCCGCGATTGGCAAGCATGCGGCTTGTTCGAACGAAATCTCTTGCGGCTTCACGGCAAGCTGCGACGCGGCAGCGCAAGCATATTCCGCAAAGGAGCCTTTGGCCGCGCCGAAAACGGCATCGCCGGGCTTGAATGGGGCGACCTTGTCGCCGACCGCTTCAACTACTCCGGCAACATCGGAGCCGAGCCGCGGAGACTTCGGCCTGCGCATTCCGATGAACAGGCGGATGAACGATGGCGTACCGCGCAGAGAGTGCCAGTCATACGGATTCACCGAGGCGGCGTGAACCCGGATCAGGACCTGGCCTTCAACGGGAGTGGGTTTTGGGATTTCCTGTAATTCGAGTACGTCCGGAGAACCGTAACGATGATAGACGATTGCTTGCATCGGCCTATCTCCAATTCGAGAATCCTGCCCGCAATCATACGCGGAGTCAGCGGAGTAAGGTGTGCGACCCAGGTCTCGAAACAGAGATCTGGGGCACGCAAATCTAGTGTAATCACGCTAAGCAATTGTTGGTCGGTGAGTGTCTGGCGGAGATTAGGAGCCAGGTCTCGAACCTGCAATGACCAAACGATGTAGCCTTCCCACTTCGCCGTTGGCCGGATCTGAGCAAATCGTGGCAACTCTTCCCCGGGACGTGATCTGGCTCACGCTACTACCTTTTTGCCGGCGTCCCCTGAATGGTCGTCAACTCAGGAATTGCTTGTTGATCAATCGGCAGGTCGTTCCTTCACCGCTCAAGTGGTGCAATGCCCATGTTATCAACATTTGACGGCCAATACCGGGCTAGCCGGCAGAGCGTCATTTCCGAGCGACCGGGAGTAGACGAGCGTTCGCACATTGCACTTGCGTGACTTACTTGTTGTACTTCGCGAGCCAATCCGCAAGTTCTTTCATTACGTCCAGCCGCTGCTCCCACAGCACGGGGAAATGCGGCGAACCTGGATAAGTCACCATTCGCACGGTCTTGCCACGCGCTGCCAGGATCTGGAAGTACTCCGTCCCCTGAAACGTCGGCACGCGCTGGTCCGCCTCGCCGTGCAGAATCAGCAGGGGCGTCGTCACGTTGCCAGCAGAGTCCACCGCCGAGAATTTACTGAAAGCTTCCGGATCCTCATCTGACCACCGTGCGTCGTAGTCTACCTGCGATATGTCGCTAGTCCAGAGGAACGGTCCCCAGTCCGTAATTCCTGCACCTTCAATCGCCGCCTTGTACCGATTCGTCTGCGTCACGGTCCACGAGGTCATGAACCCGCCGGCACTCCATCCAAAGATTGCCAGATGCTCGGGATCCGCCCACGCCTGCTGGACTGCGAAATCCGTCGCGCTGTCTACGTCTTCGTAGGCACGGTCGCCGAAGTGCTGGTAGATCGCCGCCAGGAAATCCGCGCCATATCCTGTCGAGCCGCGATACTCCGGCTGCAGCACCACGTATCCGAGTCCAGCTACAATTCGCGAGAACGGATCGAAAGCAAGCGCATCGTTAGCTTCAGGCCCTCCATGCGGCAGCACGAGAAACGGATATTTCCTCCCTTTCATGTATCCGGCGGGAAACGTTGCAATTCCTTCAAGAGCAATGCCGCCCTTGCTCTTCCACTGCACCACCTGCACGGGTCCCAGTTCAATGCCCGCCAGCTGATCGTCACCCTCATGCGTGATTCGCCGGAGGTGATCGCCATCGGCCACGGCGACACTGACCGTGTGTGTTGGGTCACCGATCGTGAACACCAACGGTTCACTCATGCCAGAGTCCAGGCCGGAGTACTCGCTTTCCACCGGCGTGCCCCGCACAATCCCATCCGGCCATCGATACGCTGTCTTCAACGCGCCATCGCGAAACTCATCCACCTCGCTCTGGACACCACGATTGACCACCACCCACACGCGTCCCTTCGCATCGCCTGCCAGTTGCACCGCGGTCGCATTTAAGTTCGGCGTGCGATCCTCCGGCGTTCCACCCACCGCCGGCACCGTCCAAACGTGTTCCGGCGTGAGCACCATCGACTTTGTCGAAAGGAACGCAATCTCTCGCCCGCTGTTGGCCCAAGCAATTCCATTGACCGCATTCGGAATGTTCACAACATGTCGGGTGCCCGATGCGTTGCAAACATCAATCGCCGAGGCTACCTCGTGATGTCCGATCCGCGGCACCTGTGACAACACTGCAAGCGAATTCGAGTCAGTACTCCATGCTGCCGCACCCGCGCCGCCGCCCACCGTTAAGGTTCCGGAGACGTACTTTAGGTCCGTGCACCACCAAGCTCCGCCTGTCCCATCCGCATTCACAACGTAGAGGCTCGTTTGCCCCGGTTCCTGCACATGTCGTGTTTGGTCCATCGGGTCGGGCTCGCGCGGATCGGCGCTCATCGCAAACCGCTTCCCATCCGGCGCCCAGCGCGGNNCCACGCGGCAACACGACAACCGTCGAAGGCGCCGCCGCGAGCTTGGCATCCTTCAACCCAAAGATGGCGAACTGTTGATGCTCATTCACCTTCCATCCACCGTAGAGCCCCTGCCCATCGCGCGTGAACCCCATCGGGTGGAACCCCTCCGGCACCTCCAATTTCTTCGAGTTGCTTCCATCCGCACCCATCAGCCACCACTCGTCATGTGTCGAGCCCTTCTCCGTTCCATAAGCCACGCCATACAGGATTGCTCTGGTCGAGCTCACCGCGACTGCGTGTGCACTGTGCAGACTCGCCCAGTCTTTCGCCGTGAAAGGACCGTGCGCCGGCTTCGACTGCCCCATGGCAACCAAAGAGCCAAACCCAACACCGATACAGCTGAGGACAAATCTCGTCATCCGCATTCTTAGCCCCCTGAGTCAATTCAGCGATCGGACTCATCATCCGATTCACCACAAATTGTAATCTTCATAATTCGAGCCCTCCGTACGGCTGCCGCAAGAGCAGAAATGCCATTTTGGCCTCCTACAGGTGCTGCAAGCAGCCCAGTACGCATTTCGAGGGCAGGGCCTAGTGGAATCGCACCGCGCATTCGCTATTCAATTCCGGAATCATGGTGGGTGGATGGGGGGATAGTGCGCTAAAAAGCGAAGCCTTTTGCTCTCAACAAGTGCGAAGCCAAGTTTTCAACATTTGAGCGGTCAAAAGCTGGAGAGCCGGTGACTCGCCGGTAGCCTCAGAAACCGCGAAGCAGGCGCTCGATTCGCGGCTTAGCGGTTTCTCACTCATTGCCGGGTGAACAGGAGATCGTGGTACCAAGACCTGGTGAAGTTGCCATACACGGTTTTCCCTCACTTCGTCATCTCACCTGGTTTGGATGAATGCGATCTTCGAGGTCTGACTCTTACCGTTCCGCACTCAGATGATAGAGTCGTCCACATGATCCCAGACAAGCCGACTCGCCGCGAAGTCCTGACAGGGATTGCCGCCGCTTCTCTCTTCCCCGTTGCCTCTCTTAAAGCCGAATCCGTAGCCTCACCGCTTTGTTTCACAAGTGCAGTCGAGATGGCCCAACTCATTCGTGCGAAGAAGCTCTCCGCACGCGAAGCGCTTGACGAACACCTCAAGCAGATCGACCGCGTCAATCCGAAAGTCAACGCTATCGTCACCCTTGTCGCAGAAATGGCCAGCGAAGCTGCCACACGTGCCGACGAGATGCAGGCGCGCGGCGAAATGTTAGGCCCGCTGCACGGCCTGCCCGTCGCGCACAAGGACCTCATCGAAACCCGCGGCATCCGCACCACCTTCGGCTCGCCGCTCTTCAAGGACAACGTCCCCACCGAAGACAACATCGCCGTCGAACGTATGCGGCTCGCCGGTGCAATCATCGTCGGCAAGACGAATACTCCCGAATTCGGCGCCGGCTCGCAGACCTTTAACACCGTCTTCGGCGCAACCCGCAANNCCTCCGGCGGCGCAGCCGTCGCGCTGGCCTGCGGCATGGTCCCCGTAGCCACCGGATCCGATGCCGGAGGGTCGCTGCGCAATCCTGCTGCGTTCTGCAACGTTGTCGGTTTTCGCCCCTCCATCGGCCGCGTCCCCAATCCCAAGGCAGGGTTTGGATGGTCCACCCTCAGCACCAACGGATGCCTTGGCCGCTCAGTCGCCGACCTCGCACTCTCGCTGAGCACCATCGCGGGTCCCGACCCCAACACGCCGCTCGCC
>PLKU01000474.1 GCA_003140705.1 Acidobacteriaceae bacterium | reverse complement strand
ACGCACAACATGCAGCAGGCGGCCCGCGTAGCCGAAAAGACGGGCTTCTTCCTGAATGGAAGGATGGTGGAATTCGACTCGACGCACAAGATCTTCACCAACCCAAGCGACAAACGCACGGAAGATTACATAACAGGCAGGTTCGGATGACGCGCATACGCTTTCAACAAAGTCTCGACGACTTGAAGGAACAATTGCTGGTGATGGCAGGTTTGGCTGAGCAAGCCATTCAGCGTGCCATTGAGGCCTACCGTGTGCGCGATCTCTCAATTTGCGATCTGGTGAGCCGCAGCGAGATTGCCATCAACCGGTTAGAGCGGGAAATTGACCAGGCGGCGCTCGACCTGTTGGCGATGGAACAGCCGATGGCGGTTGACCTTCGCTTTATTCTGAGCGTAATCAAGATCAATGCAGATCTTGAGCGGGTTGGCGATGCCGCCAAAAGCATCAGCGAACGAGTGCGCCACATTGAGCAGATGGCTGTGGTCGACCTTCCGGTGGACATTCCCAGAATGGCATCGATGGCCGCGGACATGGTGCGCAAGTGCCTACAGTCGTTCATTGAGGGCGATGCCGAAATGGCACGGGCTGTGCTGACGATGGACGACGCTGTGGATGCGATGAACCGCGCGGCCTATAAGGCACTGATCAAGGTGATGGAAGAGGAGAGTCATCTTGCTCCGCAAGCTCTGAATGCGCTGATGATTTGCCGTAGTCTCGAGCGCGTAGCCGACCATGCGACGAACATTGCTGAGGATGTAGTTTTCTGGGTTCAAGGCGCGGATGTGCGACATCACAAGAGCGTTACCGGTGGACGGGACGCGAATGCGGGCCTGAACGTCGATCCGGCGCCAACCACGCAGCCCTGAATGGCAGAGATCGCCTCGCATTTCTATGCCGGTTGCGGAGATGGCATCTGCGTGCCCTCGGCTCCCCAATTACATAGTTACGATAAACTCCGAAGTCGGCCTGAGCACTCGCGCCTCACGAGAGTTCAACACCTTCTTTGAACCTGGCTTATCAAGCCAGTGGCGAGTCGGCTTCGAGTTCCGCTAAAATCCGTTCCAGAGCCTCCGCGGCGGCTTTCGTTCCGTCTGCAGAGAGGCTCATTCGGATGGGTTGTTTAGGGTCGATCGTGATGGCGTAAAGTATGATTTCGTGTGTGCCGCCCTGGATGTAGAACATATCCAAGAGATCTTTCATGCCGATATCGTGTGCAGTGAGTGTGGGCGGGTAATCGCGCGTGAAACGGGGTGTGGTGCGTGTAACAGTGCCAACCGGATTACCGTCGTTTGCGGCGTCGATGATTAGGATTCGGCCCGCTTGTTCGAGCGGCTCCAGTAGCGTAAAGCCGCCCGTACCGCCGTCGAGGCACTCTACGCCGGGAGGGAGCGGATGTTCCTCGATAGCCCTCACTACATAGACGCCGATTCCTTCGTCGCCCATCAGGACATTGCCGAGTCCCAGGACCAGCGTCTTCTCTTGACTCTCAAGACTTTTTGTCACTCTTCTCCCGTTCAAACTTCCATCCGCCAATAATCGAGGATACCGTACCGCGGCCCTCGATGTAGTCGTGATAGAAGGCGAGATAGATGTGAATGATGATAAAGGTGACAAAGAACCACATAAACGTGTGATGCCAGAAGCGCACGCCAAACTCGCCGCCCATCAGCGGAACAATCCAGGTGAACATCCGAGGCAGCCATGAATTGCTCATGCTGGAGTACAGCGCGAACCCGGTAATAGTCTGAAACACAAACGCCAAAAATGTGAAGAAGTAGATCAGACCGGCCAATGCGTTGTGTCCGGTGGAGATGGGACCGTGCAGTTTAGTCTCGAGCACGTCGGCTTTAATCACGTCGACAATTTCAGTTTGCTGGGCCTTTGTGAACGGGAAAAAGGCGTGCCAGCTGGAGTACCTGTTTCCGACGAAGCCCCAGTAGAGACGCGCCAGGAAGTTGAAGACATAGACGAATGCACAGAGGAAGTGAATGAAACGCACCCAGCCGAACCAATACTGTTGGTAGGACTCAGAGGCATAGAACGGGCTTGAGGGCGCTCCGATGAGATAGCCGGTGATGCAAAGCGCCACCAGGGCCACCGCGTTGATCCAGTGGTAGACGCGCACCGGGAGTTCCCAGACGTAGATTCGCACGTACTCTACCGGATGCTTGGGAATTGCCGGCAAACCACTACTTGCGCCAATTACGGGAGCACTCATGGGCATCACTCGAAGGAGACCTGGTGAAGGTGCCGACCCTGCGGATCGTAAAGGTGAACGGCGCAGGCCAGGCACGGGTCAAAGGAATGGATGGTGCGAATGATTTCGACCGGCTGTTCAAGGTTAGCCACAGGAGTGCCAATCAGTGCCGATTCAAAGGACGAACGCTGCTGCTTGGCATCACGAGGGGAACCGTTCCAGGTGGTTGGTACAACCAGCTGGTAGTTATCAATTGCGCCTTTCTTGATCTTGATCCAATGTGCGAGCGCGCCGCGCGGAGCTTCGGTCAGGCCGACGCCCTCGGCTTCAGCAGGCCAACTCTTTGGTTCCCAGAATTCTCCGTTGAAGGTGGAGACTTCGTTGATCTTCACTCGGTCCATTAACTGGCCATAGAATTCCTTGAGCCAGATCATGGCGAGAGCGGCATCAAGACCGCGAGCCGCGGTGCGGCCGAGCGTGGAGAAAAGCGCGGCAACGGGTACATTCAGCTTGCCGAGAGTGTCCTTGACTAAATCCTGCACGTCAGTGCGACCAGAGGCGAAGGCGACAAGCAGCCTGGCAAGCGGCCCCACTTCCATCGCGTTTTCTTTCCAGCGTGGTGTTTTCAGGAACGAATACTTTTGGAAGCCTTCAAGAGTTTCGAACGGCGGTTTAGGTCCTGTGTAGTTGAGCTTGGTTTCACCAGCCCAGGGGTGAATTCCGACGCCGTCTCCGCCTTCGTAGCTATACCAGGAACTTGCAATGTATTCCTTGATCTCCTGGGAATCAGTGGCATTGACCGGATGCACAGTGCTGAGGTCGCGATTGAGCACTACACCACGGGGATACTTAAACGACTCCGGCTGCGCGTAACCTTTGGTGGGGAACTCGCCATAGCTAAGGTAATTCGTTAATCCGCCGCCCCACTTGGACCAGTCCTTATAGAAAGAAGCAACGGCAAGCAAATCAGGGATATAAACTTCGTTGACGAATTCATCTGCCTGGCTGATTAGCTTGGCAACCAGGTTGAGCCGCTCGGAGTTGATGGCAGCCACTTCATTCATGTTGATGGAGCAGGGAACGCCGCCGACCAAATAATTTGGATGCGGGTTCTTGCCACCGAAGACTGTGTGGATCTTGACGATTTCCTTCTGCCACTGCAGAGCGTCAAGGTAGTGAGCCACAGCGATCAGGTTCACCTCGGGCGGCAGTTTGTAGGCTGGATGGCCCCAATAGCCGTTGGCGAAAATGCCCAGGCCATTCGCGGCAAACACCTTGATCTTGTCTTGAACTTCGGAAAAATATGCAGGTGTGTTCTTGTCCCACTTTGAGAATGATTGCGCAATTTCTGCTGCCTTCTTCGGATCGGCCTTCAGTGCATTGACGATGTCGACCCAGTCAAGCGCATGGAGATGATAGAAGTGAATTACGTGGTCCTGCACATATTGCGTCGCCATCATGATGTTGCGGATGAGTTCGGCGGTGGGAGGGACGGTGATTCCGAGTGCGCTTTCGACTGCACGGACGCTGGTCAGGGCATGCACCGTGGTACAAACGCCGCAGACGCGCTCGGTAATGGCCCATGCGTCGCGGGGATCGCGGCCGATGAGAATTTTTTCAAGGCCGCGTACCATGGTGCCGGCACTGAACGCGTCAGTGATGACGCCGTTTTCGACAACTGCCTCAATGCGCAGATGGCCTTCAATGCGAGTTACTGGATCGACGACTACGCGTGCCATAGGCTCACGACTCCTTTTGGTCTTCAGTGTGCACTTCTGCAATCACTGGCCGTTTGCGTATATTGGTCACTACCGCGTGCGCCGCGACTCCGGCCAGCGTGGCCACTCCAACCACAGTGCCCACCGTATCGGCTGTGCTCTCGATGCCGAAACCGGGGAACGATGCAAGATGCTGGTAGAACGGGCCGTTGTCCCAGAATCCCTCTTCACTGCAACCGATGCAACCATGGCCCGATTGAATTGGGTAGCTGGTTCCCTCGTTCCACTTCACCACCGAACAGGCGTTGTAAGTGACTGGGCCACGACAGCCCATCTTATACAAGCAATACCCTTTACGCGCGTTCTCATCGTCAAAGGACTCTACAAACAACCCAGCGTCGTAGTTGGGCCGGCGGTAGCAGGTATCGTGAACGCGGCGACCGTAGAATTCCTTGGGACGGCCCTGACTGTCGAGTGCGGGGACCTGGCCGAGGACCAGAAGGTGGGTGACAACGCCCATCATGACGTCGGCGATCGGCGGGCATCCTGGAACGTTGATGACTGGCTTGTCGACAAGCTTGTGAATCGGAGTGGCGCCGGTTGGATTCGGCTTGGCTGCCTGAACGCAACCGTTTGATGCGCAACTGCCCCATGCGACAATGGCAGCCGCATCCTTGGCGACTGTCTGCAGAATGGATTCAGCGGTTTTGCCGCCGATCATGCAATAAACGCCATCTGCGCCGGTGGGAACCGATCCCTCGACCAGCACAATGTACTTGCCCCTGTTCTTTTCGATGGTGTCTGTCAGGCACTTTTCCGCCTGGAATCCCGATGCTGCCATCAATGTCTCGGTGTAATTCAAATCGAGGACATCGAGCAGCGCATCAACCACGATGGGGTGCGAAGCACGGATAAAGGATTCGCTGCAGCAGGTGCATTCCTGAAAGTGCATCCAAACAACGGCTGGTCTTTCTTTTTTCTCGAACGCCGAAACCACTTGTGCGACGCCGGATTGCGCAAACCCGGCCACGGTGGCGGCCGTAGCGCAGAGTTGAAGAAAATCTCTGCGGCTGTAGCCCTTCTGCTGCATTGATTGCCAAATGGAGATGCCCATGCCTACCTCGCTCACTGTGCAGGTTCCAATGTTGAGTCCCACATTGCTCAGGACGGTCATGAGGATCCAATGTGGGTTACATCACCGGATGAGAGCGAAAATACTCACCTCGCATAACAGGTCGCTGTGTTCTACATCACAGAGCTTCAGTTAGAGCCTTTAGGAAAGCTTTGATTAAGCGATCTTCCCCCACAGCGACTCTCCTCAGGGGCCAAAGCCCGCATTGATTCCGGGCGATTTGAAGTTCAGCTCATGGGGAAACGTGTCAAGCGGCTGAAACAGGCCATTTTGGATGATGGGAAGCTGGCCCCAATACCGCTGCAGGATGTGATCCGGGGTTTACAGGCATTGCGCGGCGTGGCGCATATCTCGGAGGTCAATGGCCTAAATTTGCTTACACCGGCCATGATTTGAGTGGAAGGGTTAACTATCCCCGGCGGCTTTTGGGATTGTCCTGGTCCGCGGAACTTCCAGGGCGCGAGTCAGGCTGGAGACTCGCTCCACCTGGTGGCTGCGGCACCACGACTCAAGCCCGCGAGCTAATCGCTCGACCGCACGAGGGTCTGCGTAGCTTGCGGTTCCCACCTGGACCGCGGTCGCGCCAGCCAGAAGGAATTCGACAGCATCTTCAGGGGTGACGATGCCTCCCATTCCCAGGATTGGAATGGTGACCGCGCGAGCCGTCTCGTAGACCATGCGCAAAGCAATTGGTTTGATAGCTGGGCCGGAGAGCCCACCCGTGACGTTGCTCAATCGCGGCTGGCGAGTTTCCACGTCGATGGACATGGCGAGAAACGTGTTGGTCAGGCTGAGAGCGTCGGCGCCGGCGTTCGCGGCGATCTTGGCCATGTTGGCGACGGATGTGACATTCGGCGAGAGCTTGACGATCAGTGGTCTTCTTGACACCGCTTTTGCCCGGCTCACCAGGTATTCGAGCGATCCCGGATCGGAACCGAAGGCCATGCCGCCTGCGTGTACATTGGGGCAGGATACATTCAGCTCATATGCCGCAATGCCCTCGGCCTGGTTGAGCCGCTCAATGACGCCGACATATTCGCCCACGGTGTATCCGAATACATTGACGATGACCTTGCAGAGGGGATAGCGACCGAGAGGGGGCAGCTTGCGGGTCAGGTAGTCTTCGACGCCGACATTCTGGAGTCCAATGGCGTTCAACATTCCCGCTGCTGTCTGGATAATCCTGGGAGCGGTGTGGCCGGCCATGGGTTCAATAGAAATGCCTTTGGTGACGAATCCGCCGATTCGCTCAAGGGAGACAATCTCTTCAAACTCAATGCCGTAGCCAAAGGTTCCGCTGGCAGCGACGACTGGGTTCACCAAGTCAAGGCCGGCCAACGAAACTCTCATGTCCGGTTTCACGTGCGGCAAACTTCCTTTTGACTGTTGTCAGTTTCGAGCAGCGAGAATTGATGCGGTTTGTTTCAATGATACTCGCTCGGGGAACCGGGCGCGCGGAACGCAATGCGCGTCAGCTTACACCTGCTCGACTCAATCGCAAGAATAAAGGGCGGCTTTTTGAAGCCGCCCCAAGGCACAGCCGGAGTTGAGATCGCAAGGAGATCAGACAGTTACTGGCTCATTGGCGATGACCTTTACTGGTGTGAGCCAACCAAAGCGGTCTGGCTTGAGGCCATTGGCGATTCCAAAGAATTCGTCAGCGATGCTCTTGGTGATCTCGCCGGGCTTGCCGTCGCCAATGACTACGCGGTCGATGGAGCGGATGGGGGAAACTTCAGCGGCCGTGCCGGTGAAGAAGACTTCGTCGGCGATATACAGGAGCTCACGGGGAAGCGCCTGTTCCGTGACGGCCAGGCCCAGGTGGCGTGCAATGGTAAGCACGCTGTCGCGGGTGATGCCGGAGAGTGCGGAGTTGGCCAGCGGCGGGGTGTAGAGCACGCCGTTGCGCACAACAAAAACATTCTCGCCGGAACCTTCGCTGACCAGTCCGTTTACGTCGAGGGCAATGCCCTCTTCGTAACCGTTGGTTTCGGCCTCCATGCGAATGAGCTGGGAGTTCATGTAGT
>PLKU01000540.1 GCA_003140705.1 Acidobacteriaceae bacterium | reverse complement strand
GACGCTGCGCCGGGTGCTTGCGACGATTCCTACGCTTACCGACGACGAGCGGGCTCGGGTTGCGAAGCACCTGCTGGAGGCCAAGCCAAACGCAGAGGACGTGGCACACGCATTGGCCGCTAAGTAAGACAATCCTTTGACCACAGTCGCCATTATTGGAGCCGGGCCGCTGGGGCGCTGGCTGGCGTTGAGCGCTGCGCGGGCGGGGTTCCGCGTGCTGCTGGAAGATGTGATGCCGACGAATCTGCATCATGCGCAGGAGGCTCTGCGGGCGGAACTCGGGCCGGAGGCGGCGGGCGCACATGCCGGATCGGGCGTGCAGTTTGTGTCCACGATTGAGGACGCGGTGCGGGACGCCGACCTGGCGATTGACTGCGTGCCGGATGAGCTGGAGTCGAAGCTGGAGATCTTCTGGCTGCTGGACAGGATGGCTCCGCCGCGGACGGTGCTTGCGACCCCGACGACGCGGATGTCGATTGCCGACCTGGCGCTTTGTACCTACAGACCTGACAAGTGCGTGGCGATTGTGGCGGAGGCTTCGAGCTTGGCGGCCGGGTTGAGCGCCGAGATTCTGCTGCGGAAGACGGTGCGGACTTCGGCGGAGACGGTGGCGCTGGTGGAAGGGTTTTGGCGGGAGTTGGGGTTCGCGGAACAGTGGATGGTGGACGGGGGATAGGGACCAGTGTAATAAGGGTCGGATCCGCTTGGCGGATCCTTAATTTCATAATTCATGATTAGTGGCTGTTCAGGACTGACTCGTAATAGCGGACATATTGGGGAACGACGAGGGAGGCGCAGAAGCGCTTTTGGGCGGTTTTGCGTGCGGCGTCACGCATGGCTTCAAGGCGGTCTGGGTTTCTGAGCAGGCTGAGCGCGCCCTGGGACATGGCATCGACTTCGCCAACCTCATAGAGGAGCCCGCTTAGACCGTCGTCTATGAGCTCGGGGACGCCGCCGACGCGTGTGGCGATGGAAGGGACTTTGCAGGCCATGGCTTCAAGGGCAGCGAGACCGAATGACTCGAGTTCGCTGGGCATTAGGAGGAGGTCGGCGAGAGGGAGGAGCTCGTTGACGCGCTCCTGCTTGCCCATGAAGTGGACTTTGGACGCGATGCCGAGATCGTGGGCGAGCCACTCGGCGGCGGAGCGGTCCGGGCCGTCACCCACCAGGACGAGTTGGGCGGGGATTTCACGGACGACCTGGGCGAAGATCTTGACGGTGTCGACGACGCGCTTGACGGGCCTGAAGTTGGAGAGATGCATGAGGATGGCTTCGTCTGGGGCGGCCAAACGGCGGCGGGCCTCAGCGCGTTTGGCGAGGTCGGTGACGGGGGCGTAGACATCGCAATTGACAAAGTTTGTGACCACTTCGATGCCGCGAGTGACGCCGAAGTCCTCAAGAGTTTTGGCTTTCAGGTATTCGGAGATGCTGGTGACGCCGTCGCTCTCCTGAATGGCGTAGCGGGTGATAGGCAGGTAGCTGCGGTCAAGGCCAACGAGGGTGATGTCAGTGCCGTGGAGGGTGGTGACAAAGGGAAGGCGGCGACCCTTGACGGCGAGCATTTGGCGGGCGAGAAGCGCGCTCACCGAGTGGGGAATGGCGTAATGGACGTGGAGCAGGTCAAGCTGATTGAATTCAGCCACTTCAGCCATGCGGGAGGCGAGAGCCAAATCGTAAGGGGGAAACTCGAAAAGCGGGTAGCTGGAGACGGGAACTTCGTGATAATAAATGCCTTCGTCGCGGCCGCTGAGCCGGAATGGCTGCGAATACGAGATGAAGTGGACTTCGTGGCCGAGGGCGGCGAGTTCGATGCCTAGTTCCGTGGCCACCACCCCTGAACCGCCGTAGGTGGGATAACAGGTGATTCCGATCCGCATAAATCCTTCTCAGTGTTCAGGTTTGGCGTGACTCGCTTTACTTGTTCAACTCTGACTTGGACGATGGCGGCGACGCCGAAGATTCACTGACCTGCAAAAACTATCTGAAATCACTGGTTTTCAATCGTTGGCGGGCGCAGTGTGGTCGAGANNNNCGTTCGGCATCTCGCGATGCCAATAGGCGCGTGCCTGCCAAGGCCAGGTCGGGGTCGTTGTAGCCAGGATGCGTGACCAGTTCCCAGGTGCCCGGGGGAAGCTGACCGAGAAGCGAATTGCACGCCGAGGAATCGAGGAAGCCGGTGGCTGCGATTCCGATAGCCCCGTCGGTGGTTGTGAAGCCTTCGTCGGCGACGATGCGGCGGAAGGCTGGCTCGAGGCGGCGGAGAAGGCCGACTTCAATCCGGCGGAGCAAGGGGGCGCTGCGGGAGGCACGGAGGCTCCAGGCCGNNGCTCGCAACACGGGGCAAAGGACGGCAGGAAACATATGGGTGTGCTTGTGGGTATCAACGTGTGTGAGTTTCAGGCCGCTGGCTTGAAGGAAGTGGATCTGGGCGGCGGTTTCGGCTTCGATTTCGTCGGGCTGAATGCGTCCGATGACCATACGTTTGAGAAATGCGCCCAGCTTTGCGTGGAAGCGGGCGGATGGCTGGTGGATGAGAGAGGGGATGTCGCTAAGTGGCAAGACCGGGTCGCCATCGACCAGGACAACATGGCAGCCCACTCCCAGGGACGGGTTTGCAAGCGCGATTTCGATTGCGTCCTGGGTTGCTTTTGCGCGCGCCATGAGCGTCGCGCTGGTAAGCATGCCTGCACGATGGAGCTCAATGATGGCACGGTTGACGCCGACAGTAAGGCCAAGATCATCGGCATTCACAACAAGACGGCTCACTGGGCGAGTTTATCAACTGAGGCTGCTCCGCCGATGCGTTGAGGAGAAAGCTTGCCGAAGATTGCCGCGCTGTGGAGATTTGAAAGGGCGGCATCAGAGCGCCACCATGCGTGGGCGGTTAGGTGAGTTGGTTAGAGCGTTTGCCAGGACTCTGATCGACTTCATTCGAAATTAATTTCCGTGGTTCCATCGCGTTTGCCTAAGAGTACAGGCTAGAATTGGCAAAACCAGTTCAGCTGACCCGGACTTGCGCACACAGAATTCACCTTCGGAGAAACCGGAATGGAATTACACAGCCATCGCAATCAGATTCAGTACCTGGAAACGCTTCGCGGCCTCATGGCCATGGTCCGGGACCCCGGCCACACAGAATCTGTTTTTGATATCGAAGACGGACTGCAGAATCTGGAAGCCTATCAACTCGCTGTCGAATACGTCCACCGCGACCCCGACATGGCTCAACTTATAGAGGAGCGGTTTCTTCGCCATGGGGCTCACGATTTGGATGCCCTTCTTAGGCTCCCAGAAGAATCGCTCGGCTACTGTTTTGCTCGTCATATGCGCGACAAAGGATTCGATCCCGACTATTTCCGTGTCCGCGAAGTCCGCACCGACCTCGACTACGTCTTGATGCGTCTTCGCCAGACTCATGACATTTGGCACATCATTACCGGGTTCGACACGGACCCGGTCGGTGAACTTGGCCTCAAGGCTGTCGAACTAGCGCAAACTCGAAGACCCATGGCGGCCATGGTTGCTTCCGGCGGTGTTCTACGTTTCCTCTTTAAGGACCCGGAACATCTTGGCGAGGTTCTGGCTGCCGTTTCGGCAGGCTATCAAATGGGAATCAAAGCCAAACTGCTGCTCGCGCAAAAGTGGGAGGACCACTGGGAACGTCCACTTGAAGAGTGGCGGACCATGTTAAATGTGACGCCTGTCGGCGCCAAGAGTTCTCACGCGTAATTTGCCTTCTCCGTCATGTGTTGCATGACGTTGAAGTTCCGGAATGAGGGAGAGGACCGTGAGCCGCCGTCCGGCTCTAGTGTAGCGTCTCATGCAGATCGTCTTTTATTGAGCGTGGTCTGAGCTCGGGTGACCTTTTCGAGGATGTCGTTTGCCTTTGCGGTCCAGATGAAGGGCTTTGGGTTGTTGTTGTGGTGGTCGATGTAGTTGCCGATGGCGGTGATGAGTTGCTCCAGGTCCTGGAAGACGCCCGCCGAATCTGGTTGGTGGTCAGATCGCGGAAGAATCGCTCAATCATGTTGAGCCATGAAGCCGACGTAGGTGTGAAGCGAACATGGAATCGCTTGTGCTTTTCAAGCCAGCGTTGCACCCGTTCATGTTTGTGCGTCGCGTAGTTGTCGCAGATCAGATAGATTTCCTTCCCCGCCGGAACGGTCTGGTCGATCATGCGCAGGAAGCGGAGCCATTCCTGATGACGATGCCGCTGCTGGCATAGCCCGTAGACTTCTCCGGTTGCCGTATCGAGAGCGGCGAACAGCGTGGTTGTGCCGTTGCGCTTGTAGTCGTGCGTCATGGTGGCGCCGCGGCCTTTCTTCATCGGCAGACCGGGTTGCGTGCGGTCCAGCGCCTGTATCTGGCTCTTCTCGTCCACGCTCAACACCAGCGCATGCTCGGGAGGATTCAGGTACAGCCCGACGATGGCCTCAAGTTTCTCGGCGAACTGAGGGTCGTTGCTAACCTTGAAGCTCTCCATACGATGCGGTTTCAGACCGCTGGCGCGCCAGATGCGCGACACCGAGGCCTTGGAGATGCCCATCTCCCGCGCCATTGTGCGCGTGGACCACTGCGTGGCGTTCGCCGGACTGCTTTGCGTGGTCTTCTCAATCAGAGACGCACGAGAGATTGTCGGAGTGCGGCCCGGCCGAGGCGCATCCTGCAGCAGCCCTTCGATTCCAAGCTCAAGAAAACGGCCCCGCCACAGCGCCGCCATGCGCGGAGCTACCTTCAGCGCTGCCGAAATCTGCTTGTTCTCGAAGCCTTCGGCAGCCAACAGCACGATGCGGCTGCGCAACACCACACGCGCCTGCGTGGAACGCCCACGCGACTGCTGCTCCAGCTTTCGACGGACTGCTTCACTCAGAACAACTGGAGGCGCAACACGCATATCGAGGTCTCCTCATCATAAGATGAGCCTCAATATATAAATGATTCTAATAATGAGACACTACACTAGTACCAGCGGCCAGCGACTGGGCCCATGACTTCGTGCGCGAATGGGTTGTGCGCGTGACTTTGCATTTGACCCGTCCGGACCAGTCTGGAGATTGCTTGACCGCGAGGGAAACGTAGGGCGTAGATCCGCAGCCCTAGGGCAATGACATCCACTGGTATGATAGTCAGAGGCCGTCATGGCCCTCCCGCCGATTGTGGGCGGTTAGCTCAGTTGGTTAGAGCGCCTGCCTTACAAGCAGGATGTCGGGGGTTCAAGTCCCTCACTGCCCACCAGGACCTTGTTTCAGTACATCTTCCTTCCCATTTGCCGGTGACGACGTGAGCTGCATCGCGGAGGCAGTCGTCTCGCGCTGGTGGTGGCCAATCGATCATCTGCGTGATGAGGAAATCAGCCTGCGCAAAGCACTCGGCTTGGATGCTTGCATGGGCCGCAGGCGCTCAATTATGCTCGGGGCCTGGGAATCATGCGCCTCACTGATTCGGGGAGTTCAATTGACCGTATTTCCGCGCTCCTCGTGAGTGCGTGGACCGGACTAGGTTTTGTGCTTTGCCTGGGAGCGGCCAGCTTGGGCGCATCTTCATTCGCGATAGCGGAAAGATGTTCGGGTCCGCGCGAGTTGGAGGCTCGGCTCCATTCCACGCCCAACCAAGACGCTTATGCCTTATTGGGCAATTGGTTCAGCAAGAATGGCCAGACGGACTGCGCAGAAGAAACTCTTCTGTCTGGGCTCAAGAGCTACCCGAACTCCGATGCCCTCACTGCAGGGCTGGTGTCTCTGTACGTCAACGAGTCTCATTTCGAGGCAGCATCATCACTTTCAAAGAATCTCGCGCTCGATAAGCCCAACGATATCGAAGCGCAGCGCATCTACCTGCGCACGCTTGTAAATACCGGGGCCTATCACGAGGCAACGATTCTGGGTAAAAGACTGCTGGCGCTGGTCCCGCATGACGCCGACTTACTCAATCTGATAGCTTTTTTGGAGCGCAAGGCCGGGGACTATCCCGTTGCGCGCAAGCACCTTGAGGAATCGGTGGCTGTAAACCCAAACGACTATAACTCTCGCGTGAACCTTGGCTTGGTGCTTGAGCAGATGGGGGATGCCGCCGGGGCAAAGGAACAGCTCGAAAAGGCTATAGAATTGGGCACCGACGCACCGCAGATTCACTTTGAATTGGCAAAGGCGTTGCGCACTCTGGGTGAAACCGAAGCGGCTCAGCAGCAGTTGAAGCTCTATCAGCAGAGACTGCAGGAAGAATCGAATCGGTCTCTGGCGGTGCTGAAGTCGACGGAGGCAGCACAGGCTGCAAAGTCTGGAGACAATCGAAAGGCTGCAGATTTATATCGAGAGGCCTGCGCCGCGGAGCCGGGCAATGCTGGTTTTGCTTATCGACTGGCAATGGTTCTGGACGATTTGGGCGATGTGGTGGCGGAACGTACGGCGTTGGAGCAGTCGATCAAGGCCGATCCGAATTTTGTTCTTGCGCAGTACCAGCTTGGCTACCTGGATTATCAGTCGGGTGACAATGCAGGAGCGGAACGGCAATTCCGTTTGACTGTGCAGGGAGCGCCGGAGAATGCGCAAGCCTGGGTTTCTTTGGCGGCTGTGCTCGCCACAGAGTCCCGCACACAGGAGGCGCAGGAAGCTGTTAACCATGCTCTGAAGATTGATCCAAGCAATGCTGCCGCTGTGGCGCTTAGCCGGAAACTGGCAGCCGCACATGTTCGAAACTAAGGTCGGAAAACTGGCGGCCGGATTGACTTGGCTGGGTTGAGCGCAAAGGAGGATGTTAGGTTTGACAGGCTGCAAGAGCACCGGTCTTTGGACGCGGCGGCGCGTGCTGCAAAGCATTCCTGCGGCTATTGCTCCGGTGCTGATTTCGGGTCGACTTCAAGCAGCGCCCGCCACGGGGAAAAATGCTGCACCATTTTCGCACTTTGTGGATGTTGCGCATTCTGCGGGATTGACGGAGACGATTGTTTACGGCGAGCGGGAGAGCTTCACTTACATTGTCGAATCGATGGCTACGGGGTGCGCCTTCTTCGATTACGACAACGACGGATGGTTAGATATTTATCTGGTAAACAGCGGCTCCTGCGACTTCTACACGCCCCCCACTTCGCTGCACAACGCGCTCTATCGAAATAATCGCGACGGCACGTTCAGCAATGTTACCGAAAAATCGGGCCTGGCGCGCACTGGTTGGCAGACAGGCGTCTGCGTCGGCGACTATGACAACGATGGCTGGGACGACCTGTTCTGCTGCTTCTGGGGACACAACATCCTGTTTCACAACAACGCCGACGGGACGTTTACAGATGTGACCGGCAAAGCCGGCGTTTACGATGAACGCCTCCGCTGGGGCGCCGGTTGTACGTTTCTTGACTATGACCGCGACGGACACTTGGACCTTTTCGTCTGCAACTACATAAAACTCGATCCGGAGAAAAGTTTGTCCCCCGGCAGTGCCGCGGTCTGCCAATGGAAAGGGGTCCCGACAATGTGCGGCCCCCGCGGCCTTCCCGGCGATACCAATGCTCTTTATCACAACAACGGAGACGGGACGTTCACGGACGTTTCCGAGAAGTCAGGCGTCCTGAAGCCGGGCCCGCGGTATTCCATTACCGCGGCTTCATGTGACTTCGATAACGACGGCTGGCCCGACATTTACGTTGCGGTGGACTCGGAAGCGAGCATCCTGTTCCACAATAATCGCGACGGTACTTTTGACGACGTCGCCGTAATGGCCGGTTGCGCCTATAGCGAGAATGGCCATGAGCAGGCAGGGATGGGCGTGGCCGTGGGCGACTACGACTGCGATGGATGGTTCGATATTTTCAAGACAAACTTCGCAGACGACACTTGCAACCTCTATCACAACAATGCCGATGGGACTTTCACCGATGCTGCGTTTTCGTCGGGAATCGGAATCAACAACCAGTATGTCGCATGGGGCTGTGGGTTTATCGATTTCGACAATGACGGCTGGCCCGATCTATACGTGGCCAATTTTGGCAAGAACCGGCTGTACCACAATAACCACGATGGCACATTCACTGACGTTGCCGAGGCGGCAGGGGTTACACTCGGCAACTGGTCCACAGGTCCAAGTTTTGGTGATTACGATGGCGACGGGCGACTGGATATTTTTGTTCCGGGGTATGTTCACTGGGACATGAATAATCTGCCCTCACCCGGATCGAAAGCGGTCTCCTATGCAAATTGCGCATTCCGAGGCGCCGCAACCATGTGCGGACCGCGAGGCTTACAGGGAGAGCAAGATCACCTATTCCACAACAACGGCGATGGAACTTTTACGGACGTGAGCGAAAAGGCCGGCGTCAGCGACAAGCGGCGCTACTATGGCTTTTCTTCCACTTTTGTAGACGTCGACAACGACGGCAAGGTCGACCTGATCGTGACCGACGACTCTTCGCCCAACTACCTGTACATCAACAAAGGTGATGGCACTTTTCAGGACACAAGTTTCTACTCCGGCTTCGCCCTCAACCAGGACGCCCGCGAGACTGCCTCGATGGGCCTTGCTGTCGGCGATTACACCAATAACGGACGGCTCGATCTTTATACCACCACCTTCTCCGACGACTACAAGACGCTCTATCGCAATGATGGAGACGGCAACTTTGTTGACATCACGCCGCAAATGGGCATCGCGGAAGGTACCTATCCGTTTCTCAGTTGGGGTACCCAGTTTTTCGATTACGACAACGACGGCTGGAAGGACCTGATGTTTGTCAGCGGTCATGTGTACCCGCAAGTGGATCACCACAATTGGGGTACTTCGTGGTCGGAGCGGCCACTGCTGTTTCACAACCTCAATCACGGGAAGAAATTTGAAATCATGCCGGCGGTCGAAGGCACTGGGCTGGCCGATGTGATTCCAGCTCGTGGAGCTGCTTTCGGCGACTTGTTCAACGACGGCAAGATCG
>PLKU01000341.1:6151-9558 GCA_003140705.1 Acidobacteriaceae bacterium | reverse complement strand
GAATGCCTGGCGCAATAGCGTTAATCGCGGCTGCTAGTTCCGGTTCGCTTTCGGCCTTGTCCACCGCGGTGTACGCGGCGGCATTCAGGATGAATGCGGGTTGTGCCTCACGGACCGCCTGGCGAATAGCATCGGAGTGAGCGAAATCGACCCTGGGAGATTCAACTCCATCAATCTGGCCAAGACGGGAGAGCTGGCGGCGAAGTTCCCATCCCACCTGACCGGAACCGCCAAAAACAAGCACATTTCTCTTTGTCATTCGCTTCCTTGACTAGAACTGTATCTTGATTATTTTCCGCCCGCAACAGGGTGGGCTTGCGCGCAATCTGCCTACTGAGAAGCACGGCGCGATTTATCGATCAGGATATGAATTGATTAACGCAGCACCGGCTCGAGCAAATCCGGATCGACTTCCATCGCTGCATGCTGGTTGATGAGACCGATGGTGAGTACGAATCGATCGCCTGTACTCTTTCGTACGAGGGTGCCTTCGATGCCCTGCATCATGCCGCTCTTGATGCGAACCTTTTCACTAACCACGAGCGCGCTATAAGGTTCGATTCGTTTTCCACTCAGGCCTGAGCGGAGAAGCTCGACTTCAGAATCGGCCAGCGGAACCGGCTCCCTGGGGTTGCCAACGATGTGCAGGACTCCCGGAGACTGGAGGACTTTGACACGTTCACGCGAGCTGATGTGAACGAACAGATAAGTTGGAAAGAGCGGGAGAATGGTTTTGACTCGTTGGCGATTCTTCCACACGTGGATGGCTTCATAGGTGGGGAGAAAAGCCTCGACGTCGCGCATGTCAAGGTGCCTTACGACAGACTTCTCGTTTTGAGGCACGGTAAAGACCGCGTACCATCTTCGGTCACCGGCCGGCGTTCTCCTTTCAAGGTCCAGACCGGTGCCAGAGTGTGCGTCGCAACACGTGGTTTCAAGGCTCATCGAATTTCCCGCTTTCAACCAGGACAACCTGCAAACGATTCAGAAAACAAAACAGCATGGCTCTGATGAACTCGGGCAATGGGTCAGGCTGTTGCCAAGCCTCGATCGCTGCGGCGGCCGAGGCTGCGGGCCGCTGCCTTGGCGATCAATGGCAACGAGCGATTTGCCGGAATGCCGTTGAGGCCGGGCGCGCCAATTCTGCGCAGAAGCGCATCAAATCGCAGTTCGCCACGAAGTTGTAGCAAGACGGGATCGGAGCGGAAGCCAAGACTCCACAACGATCCTTCGGCATAAGCTGCTTCGAGCCATTGAATGGCTTCTCGCCCGTTGCCCAGGCCGGTGAGGACGAGGGCGTGGGCGTAGGCATTGTTCGGCTTGTTTTGGGCAACTACCTGCTCCAGATGATGAAGAACTTTGAGAGCCTTGCCAGCCTGTCCGGAGATGGCATAGCCGTGTCCCAAAGCGCCCTGGAGTGCCTGGCTGTGCGAAAACTCCGAAGCAATTGCTTCGATGCGCCGGATGTTTGCCGCGGATGGTTCGGATTGAAGCAGCAAGAGCGCTTCGACGGTACCGATCATGGCGCCGCCTCCTCCGCATCCCCTGGCCTGCGCTACAAGCTCAAGAGCTTGCTCAGTGTCGCCTTGCAAGTACTTGCTCCAGCAGACAAGAGTGCCGAGCGAACAAACGAGCGCGTTCTGCATCCAGGCTTCCCAAGCACAATGAGAAGCGCTTTCCAGGTCCCCCTCCGCAATGTGCAGCAGTGCCATGCCCGCCAAAGCAAACGACCTCTGGGATTGCTTGCTGAGAACCTCAACAAAGCCCTCGCGCGCCTGGCGCCAATTCCGCTGATAGACCATGTTGAGCCAGGCGGCAGTGCAGCGCGCTTCGATATCCTGTGGGTCTACTTGCGCGACGCGGCGCAGTGCTTCCGCCGCACATGGGTAGGCAACGGAGGTGTTCATCGAGCTCTCCAAGGCTGCGGAGATCATGGTATTGGCCAGGCCAGTGAAGGCCCGGGCGTTGGTTGGGTCCTGGTCAATAGCTTTGCGGCACAAGCAAGCGACCGCGTTGAGATTGTCTTCAGAGTGCGATTCCCACATCTGCAGGGCGCGGGTCGTCAATTCAAGGGACACTCTCTCGCGACCGCTATCGGAGCTATCCTGGTCATCGGAGGCAGCGATGTGGGTTTCTTCCGCAAGGCTGACGAGCCAGCGATCGATTTCCTCAGTCAAAGCGAATACCGAACCCTTGCATCCGCCAAAGTGGTGAACCGGCAAGCCGTGATAGGCATGCCACCGCTGCACAGTTCGTGCGCTGCGTTCGAGGTAATCCGCAATGGATTTCCAGGAATCAAGCCGCAACTTTGCCACGGTTCCACAAACCTTTCCCGGGAAGCCGGATGTCGCAGTTTTCAGAGGGCAGAGGACTTCAGCGGATGCAGTTGTTAAGAATGATTGCTGATCGCCAACTGTTGATCACGAATGTCCACACTCTAGCCGATCAAAAGAACATGGTGGCGATGAACCTTCAATGAATTGCGCGCTCTGTTGATCGCGCGCTTTTTTGAATGACGCTACGTGAGCAGAAACATCTGCTTTCCGACGCATGGTGACGCATCTTGTCGCGAATTGACGCATCCTGATGTTGACTGTCTCATCCTGCGTACCACTTAGCGGATGCATGCGCTTACGCAACAAAAGCCGTTGAAAGAGACTGCATCGTTGTTGGACAGTGACTTAAGTGACTGCCGTCACCTCATACTGTTCAAAACAGCTCACAACGAAACCGCTGACAGATTGGACTGATTTTTCGGGAGCGAGCTAGTTAGATCGAAGTGGAATTGTTGTCATGGAGCAAGCGAGGTTGCCTTCTTCATCGATCGCGCGGTTCACCTGTGGGCAGGAAGGCGACGCCGGAGATTTCGGCCCCGGATGCGAGAACGTCCCTGAGCTGCTCCGGGTTGGGTCCGCTCCGCCGCGCTGCCGTTTCCACGAGGCGCAATGCCGCAGCGGGTGGGGTTTCGGCCGGCATGCGGAAGATCCACGGAACGTTGGTTGAGGTGAGGGTCTTGTCGCCGCTGAGAGCGACGACAGGCACAAAGCTCTTGAGCGCCAGTTGCTCGGCGAGGTGAGCTGCGTTGCGGTCGAGGGCGACAATTGCAAGCGCACGCCCGTCCATAAGCGCTTGAACGAGTTGAGTGGAGGCCACGCCCCAGTTCTGATCGCTGTCAACGGGCAGGAGCCTCAAAGGGCGGCCTGATGCGGATGCGGCGGTGAGTTCCGCGACCACCTCCGACGACACGGCAAGCGAATCGGCTCTGGGTCCGAAGAGAACGATGCTGACTGGTCCCGGTGGCAGGTCGGGTTGATGCGGTCCAGCATAGTCGACACCGGTCTCACCAACACGGGCATAGGGCTGTTGCGGCTGGAGCTGCGTCTGGCCGGCTGCGGGGGGGGGGACCA
>PLKU01000341.1:0-6131 GCA_003140705.1 Acidobacteriaceae bacterium | reverse complement strand
GAGGAGCGCATTCATCGCGTCATAGGCGAGCGAGGCAAACTGTTCCGGCTTCTCATTGAAGCGGTCTTGAAAGCTGCGATTGAAGTCGAGCCAGCGGGGATCCTGACGACTGGGATCGTAGGGGAAGACAGCCTCAAAGCCCTCAGCGGCGGAGCCAGCCTCTGCAAGGAGCGTGGGGCCGAGGGTTCGATAAGCGCCGAACACGGGCTGCATCATGCCGGCTGCGCGCAACTGCTTGAGGATGGTGGCCGCCTGCGCCTCATCGGTCCATAGCACGATGGCATCGGCGCGCGATGAGCGGATCACCTTCAACTGTTGGGAGAAGTCGGTATCGCCTGGAAGATATTTCTGCTCGATCACGACGGGATGGCCGAGGCGGCGCGCGGCATCGCGAAACTTGGGAACGCCAAAACGTCCGTAGCGATTATTGACGCGCAAAAGCGCGACCCGCTTGAGGCCAAGCTCCGTAAAGATTCGGCGGGCGAGCGTAAGACTCTGGACGCGGTCGTCCTGAAGGTCAGTGAAGTACCAGGGGATGTAGGTTTCGGGAATAGTGGGATCGGTGGAGGCTGAGTTGACGATGGGAATTTCAGCGCGCAGCGCCACACGCAGAGCAATGTGAGTGGACTCAGAACTGATGGAACCGAAGATGGCCCAATCCTGATCGTCGTAGACCATCTTGACGACTTCATTTGAGGCTGAACCCCAGATGGTTGGGTCGGTGGGGCGGTCATCGCCGTAGACGGTCTTTGCCTGCCAGTTGTCGTAGTCGTNNCGCTGGCCTGCCAGTTGTCGTAGTCGTTGTGAAGCATCAGCTTGAAGGGCTTGCCGCCATAGCCGCCGCGGGCATTCGCCTGCTCGACGGCCAACTGCGCGCCGTGCAGCATGCGCAATCCGAAGATCGATTCAGGATTGTGTTCGATGGGCCCGAAGAAGCCGATGCGGATCTCGGTGAGGTTTTTGGGATCGGGGAGATCGCGGGCCGCACCGGAGTAGATGTTGGGATGGGTGTAGTTGACGTCGTAAGGCGCGGCAAACTTGGCGTAGGGGCTGAGGTCGGCAGGCTCTCCAGCGTAGGGTGTAACGGTCCGATCCTTCGGCGGTGCGGGCGGGTGGGCGCCACATTCGCATACATGCCCGCCGGTTCCCTGCTTCAAAACCTGGCTTTGCCCTGCCGCAGGTGACTGGCCTGCGAGGGATGCAGTGGCCCCCAATGCCAGCCAGCACATCCCAACCAATAACCTTGCCTTGCGCATTGCAGCTACTCCTTGGTGGGTGCAACCCTTTCGTTGCGGAACATGGCGATGGCCTCAATCTCCACGAGCAGTTCTGGCCTGCAGAGATGCGCCTGAATACCGGTTGAGGCGGGCAGCGGGTCGAGTCCCTGCTCCTTGAAGAACGCGGTGCGGCCAGCGTTGAACACGTCGTAGTCACGATCGATGTCGCGCAGGTAGCAGCTGGTGCGCACGATGTCGTGCCAGGTGCAGCCTTCAGCCTGGAGCAGCCCGGTGATGTTATCGAAAGTGCGGCGAAGCTGCCCCGGGAAGTCGCCGATGTGCACGCTCTTGCCGCTTTCATCGATTGAAGCCGTGCCGGAGATGAGCAGGATGGTGACGCTGCCAATGTCGATTCGCATGCCGCGCGAGAACGCGCTTGGCTTCTCATAGGCGTAGGCTTCATTGAGCACCCCGTGATTGGTCATGGCGCGCTTCTGGATGGGCGCGTGTGCGAGGGCTTGAAGAATATCTGCAATTGCATTCATGATTGTTGGTCTCCTAAAGTTCTTACTTCTGTTGACGAATTCCGTGGCTTAAACCCTTGGCAGTAGCGACCCAAATATCGTCGCCCTGAAAGTCGATGCCAAGAACGTAATTGTGTGCCGGTGCGCTGGTGACCGCGATTGGCGCTACTTTGCCCTGCGCGTCGCGCACTGTCATCTCCGGCTTGCCATCTTTCGACGATGGGCGATACACCGCCCAATTGACACCGTCGAAATAGGCCAGCCCCTTATCCGTGCAAAACCAGGCCCGCTTCGCGTCCACCCCCTTGATAAAGTTGGTAAAGTTCGAGGGAAGCCCGCTGTCTTTCGTAAGAAAGTTGTGCCAATAGCGTCCGTCGTACCGGCTGTCGCCAAAGTACGTGGCCGCCCAAAGAATATTGTCGACATAACTGACCGAAGTGACAATCTCGTGGATCAAGCCCTGATCCTTAAACAGCACCATCTCATTTTCGCCGTCCGGATCGTCGTACTTGTCCCAGCGCGCTGACTTTTGATCATATTCGAGTACCCCGCTGCCCCAAACCGCGTAATAGACCTTGGTGGGCGTTGCGGAGACTCCATAGGTCCAGATCTCGACCATGGGGGTGTTGCGCTCGTTGTAGAGGGTCCATTGGCCGGTGCGGAGGTTGAGCCGGCACCCCCCCGCTGCCGTTGCGACCCAGACATTTTCGCCCTCAACCGATACGCCGTAGACGACGTCGTTGCTGAGGCCGGAGTTCAGTTGCGTAAAGCTGTCGATGCGGCCGCCGGAGATGCGGCTCAGGCCAGCCATGGTTCCGGCCCACACATCGCCGGTGCGCCTGTCCAGGGCAAGGGAAAGCACGGCACGGTGCGCGAGACCATCCTTGGTGGTGTAGGTCTTCCACGAATGATTCTCGTAGACGGCAAGACCATTTTCAGTACCGGCCCAGATTCGATCTCCATCTACCAGGACTGCGAAGACGTGATTGTCTGGCAAGCCATTGGCTGTGGTGAAGTTCTCAAAGCGAAATTCAGGCATCTGCGGTGCGGGCACCTGCCTTGCGGCAGCCACCTGCGGTGGGGCAGACGGCGCTGGCGCGCCAAATACAGTTGACCCCGCAGCGGCAAGCAATACGGTTATCAAAAACTTTTTCATCGCGTCCTCAAATACTCAATCAGGTCGTTGAGTTCATCTTTGGTGAGGTCGTTGGTGCGTCCGTGCTTGTCTTCAGGGTTGTAGACCGTCCATATTTCTTCGAGACTTCGCGCCGACCCGTCGTGCAGATAAGGCGCGGTGAGGGCAATTTCAGTCAGCGGCGCCGCCTTCAAAAGGCTTCCATTGTCGGTGGGCTTGCGCGTTCCTACGTCGAAGAGTTTCTGGTTGGTGCCCTTGGGCCCGCTGTGGCAATAGGAGCAGCGGTTGTATTCCGGAATTGGCTTCTTGAACTTGTCGACGGTACGATCAAAGATCGCCTTGCCGCGCTCCTGCGGCGGCGTCAGTTCATTTCCCGGCAGCTTCCAGCGGTTGGGCCGTGTTTGCATGGTGAGGACATAGAACGCCAGGTCGGCAAGCGTGAGGTCGTCATAGTTTTCTGAGCGCCAGAAATATTTCTCGGTACGCGGCCCGCACTCTGTGGGAATGTTGGGATTGGTGCCGGTCCACTTGTAAGGTTCTGTGTCCTTGACACCCTCAAGCAGCTTGTTGTCCACGATGCTGCGGCCAAAGCCATCCGGCTCCAGGTTCCAGGTCAAACCGTCGAAGGTGGAATCGATGTGGCAGTTGGCGCAGCCGATCTGGCCCTGGAATGACTGGCGCGCGGTGTAGAAGGTCTGCTCTCCATGACGCCGCGCGGTGACGATCTTCGGTCCGGCCAAAGCGATAGTGGAAGCGACCCGGTTGGTGCGCGTATCGATGACGCTGATGGTGTCATCAAGACGGTTGGCGACAAAGAGGGTGCGGCCGTCGCGTGTGAGGGTCAACCCGCGCGGATTGTGGCCGACCGCGATGCGCGCGACAACATAGTTCGCGCTGGCTGAGAGGTCCTGGACAAAAGGTGCAGGATGGGCGTGAATAAAGCGCAGCAGGCGCTGCACGTCCACGACAGTGACCACCTCTGATCCACCGCTGGTGATGTAGATTCGCGATTTGTCTGGCGCAATGGCCACGCCAAATGGTTGCGAGGCATAGCGCTCCAGTTCATCAAGCGGAACTTCCACTGGTTTTCCGACGTCTGCGCCGAAGACGGTCAGTGTATCTTCAAACGCTCCGCCGTGCTCAAGGTGCGCCAGGGGGACGAGATTCTTGGGATGAAATTCGGCCGTAACGCCCAGACGCCCATCGGTTGAAAACGCCGTGTGAAAGACGCCGGCGATTGCGTGCAGCGGCATGCGATCCACAACTACGGCACGGGCTACATCGATGACCGTGATCTCGGACTCCGGCGCCGTGCGGTGAGGCGATGCATTGGGATACACATGCGTGGCGTAGAGACGGGCGCCGTCAGGGGAAAGCGCAAGGTAACTCGATCCGCGCCCGGCCAAAAGACGCTTCTCTTCTGCTCCGGTCTGCGCGTCGAGAACGGCCACATCGTTGCTGATTCGATTGGCAACGAAGAGGCGCCCGCCTGCTTGATCTTCAACCACGCTGGAAGGCTCCGATCCTACCGGCCATGTGGCGACAACGGAGAGCGCGGTGGTGTCAATGACGGAGAGCGTATCGTCCCACGAGTTGGCTACGAAGAGCCGGTTGCCGTCAGGCGAGAGCGAAAACCCACGGGGCACGCGGCCGACAGTGATGTTCCTGATGACTGCGTAGGTGGCCGCATCCAGCACCCGCACCTCTTCACTCTGCTGGCAGAGAACGTAGAGGCGCGCGCCATCAGGCGAAAGCATGACCTCGAGCGGCGAGGCATAATCGACATCTTCGATGGAACCCCGGTGCTCGTCTGCGCGTACCGGGCTGCCGGAGAGCAGCGCAACCGCAAACAATGCAGCGGCCAGCAGCGCCAACAGCGCCACCATGCCAGCCCGCACGCGGGTTTGGTTTCGCCAGGTCATTTGGGCTCCTCTACATTGAGCACGCGATCGACACTGAGATTTTCAAGCGTCTGCTCCCGGCCACTGGGCCAACGAACAATCAGCTTGTCCACCGTTGTGGCTGCGCCCAGCCCGAAGTGCAGACGGCCGTCGTCCTGAGAGAGATAGCCGGAACCGGCCACTCGCTCTGCCGTATGCCGCTTGCCGGCTGCAAGTACCTCAACGCGGGCGCCAATACCGTCGCGATTGCTCTTTGTTCCGGCGAGCTTGATGGTGATCCAGTGGCCAGTGCCGGTGGAGACGTTGTGAACCAGGGTTCCCTTTCCGCCCAGATTGACGACGAAGGCATCTATCTTGCCGTCGTTGTCGTAGTCGGCGAAACAGGCTCCGCGCGCGGTAGTGCGCTCGCTGAGGACTGGCCCCGCTTCGCGAGAAACGTCAGCGAATTGACCGTTGCCGGTTCCGCGGAAGAGGGTGTGCTCTTGGGGAATGAGATGAATGAGCCCGCCGTGGAAGATGAGGATGTCGAGGAGTCCGTCGTTGTCGAAGTCGTAGATGCCGGTGCCCCAACTTACGTATTGTGCGTTGGTCTGGGAGACGCCGTTCGATGCGCCGATATCTTCAAAGCTCATCTTGGTGGTGTTATGAAGCAGCCTGTTGTAATGGCCGTCAGTGACCCACAGGTCGAGCCATCCACGGCCTTCGAAATCGGCAAACACCGGACCCATGGACGAGGTGGATTCGCCGTTCTGGCCGAAGGCTGTATCGGTATCGTTCCCGATTTCTTCAAAGGTGCCGTCATGCTTGTTGTGAAAGAGGAAGTTCTCGGTGCGGTCGTTGGCTACGTAGATGTCGTCCCAGCCATCGTTGTCGAAATCCGCTGCCGTGACGCCCATGGTGCGGCCGACGTAGGCGCCGATGCCTGACTTCTCAGTGACATCGGTAAATGTGCCATCGCAGTTGTTGTGAAAGAGCTGATTGGTTTCGCCCTCATAGTCCAGCGGGCCGGGATAGTTGTCTGCCGCATAGAAGGCGCGATACTTGGGATCAAATTTAACGTAGCGGCCAACGAAAAGATCGACACAGCCGTCCTTGTCATAGTCAAGCCAGGTGGAACTGATGGCCCATCCGTCCACCTTGATGCCGGCCTTCGCGGTGACATCTGTAAAGTGGCCGTTGCCGTCGTTGTGGTAGAGAATCGTCTTTCCATAACCGGTGACGAGGAGATCTTCAAAACCATCGTTGTCGTAGTCTGCCGCGGCAACCGCAACCGAGTACATATCCGGATTGAGCCCCGCTTTCTCTGTCACGTCGGTAAAATGGCCGTTGCCGTCGTTGCGATAGAGATGATTGT
>PLKU01000206.1 GCA_003140705.1 Acidobacteriaceae bacterium | reverse complement strand
AGTATTCAGCGTGCGCGATGGGCGAGAACGCATCTTCCGCATCAAAGGTGACGCGCGGGGACGACTCAGCGCTCGCCATGAGCGCGGTGACCACCGGTGGCGTGGTATCCACTTCGAAACGCTCGCTCTCTTTTGCGCCGGAGAGCGCATCGCCGGGCGTGTGCGAAGGCGAGTCAGAGGCAACCACCTTGATCTCGTAGCCACCATCAGGGACGAGTGTCGCGTCAAAGCTGTAGAACTTGTCAGTGATCTGATCCTTCAGCAGCCGCCAGACTTTTTCGCCATCGCCGCGCAGATAGAGCGCAAAAGTCAGATCGTCGCCGTCGTCGTCGTGTGCGGCCCACCGAACGGTGATTGCGGTGCGGTCTTTCAAGGCCTGCAGGGGTGTGTTGGTGGCGTTATCGTATGTAACGGTGACTCCCTGGGTAGTGGAAGGGAACACGATACTGAGCATCTGCGCCGGGTTCTGGGCGAGGGCCTGTGCATTGACCCGCGCTCCCGGCACCACCATCAGCTCGTCCACAACCGGAGCTGAATTCACGGGCAAATAGTTGACTCCGACGCTGCCCAGAGTTGCGCCCGCATGCAGCACGGCCTTCCACTCAAAGAAGCGCCCTGCCGGAGAAGCCACAGAGCCATTTTTCAGCGGCAGCCAGTCTGACCACCCGCGCACCGGTTGCTCCACGTTGCCGGTACGGGTGAACAAGTCGTAGCCGGTCGATCCAGGCTCAACTTCCACGCGGCCGTAGCGCGCAGTTGCACCGGCATCGAGCACATCGCTTGCGTACTCGTGCTTGCTAGTTGCGGCGCCAAAGCGGAAGAGCTTTCCGGTGTTGCCGCTGCCGATCAACAAGCTGTTCTCCGCCACAGCCAGAGTCAATCCCTGCTGCGCCTCCAGATGAGCTACATCCGCGTATGCGCCGTCGTTGGCAATCCTGAAGACGCGGCCACGATTGCCTGTGAGCGCAAGCAGCCCGTCTGCCCTTGCGGCCAGTGCGTAGACAATCTCATCCTTGCCGGACCAAACCTTGCGCGGTGCCTGGGCCGTGTCTCCTGAGGCCGGAGTGACAGCGTAAATATCGCTTCCTTCCGGCAACGAAGAGCTGCTGTTTGCAGCCTGCAACGAGCCCGGCTGAACCACCGTGATGGTGATCGAGCCAACCCCTTGTACCGGCAACGGAGGCAGAGGGTTGTGGCTCTTGTCGCCCACGTTGGCGGCATAGATGATTCCGCCGGCGGCGACTGCCACCGCCGTGATCTCGCGCTTGGGCGCCTCAAACAGCACGTATCCGTTGCCTTGCGGGTTGATCTGGTACACCAGTCCGGATCCATCCGATCCGGCAATCAGGTTGCCTTTTGCGTCCCAGGCAAGGCAGCGGATGTGCGCTTCGTCGCTCTTGAAGAACTCTTCGGGCCTCGTGCCAGGCTTGGATGGATCGATGCGATAGACTGCGCCCGGCCCGCCAGTGGCGATGTAGAGCCGTCCGGCTGTATCGAAGGTCAGGTCCCAGATGTAGTGGGATTTTGCGTCCGATTTGTCGTCATCATGTTTGGCTTCGGAGGATTTTCCGTCGCCGTCAGTCTTTGCGGCATTCGGTCCGGATTTCGTTCCATCCAATGCAGCCGCGTCAAACACCAGCTTGGCGCTCGCGTCATCCTGCTTGGCTGCTGCGTCGGGCTTGAGCTGATAGACCTTGCCGCTCGGCAGGGTCGCCACGTACAGTGCGCCATCCGGTCCCAGCCGCACTACCTGCACGCTGAGGTCCTTGGTCTCGAAGAGCGTGAAGGGCTTGCCGTCCTGTCCCACGCGCAGCACCGTGGCCGGCGAAGAAGTTCCCAGGTAGGTGGTGCCAAACTTGTCCAAAGCGACTGACCAGACATAAGTCGACGGAGTGGTCAGCAGTTCGCTCAGGCCCGGCCCCTCGCGCAGATGGCCGTCGCTGGACAGCGCAACCCCTTGTGGCGTGCCCTTCTCAAAATCCTCCACGCGCGACTGGGTCCACAAGTGAGTGCCTTGGCCCAAAGCAGGCAGTGAGGCGGCAACGGCGGAAACGAGAACGGCGCTCAGCAGGGAAAAGCCCCTGGCAGTGAGGGCGCCAAAGCGGCGATTTTTGCGGTTGGAAACAAACATGCTGCCGTTGAGTCTACTAAAGTTGAGGCCAGTGGGACACCTTCACCGGGTCCCCTACAATCAGCATCAAGGGCGTGCCGATGAAGTTTCTTGCTGCAATCGCGATCCTGTTGCCGTCTTTTGCCCTAGCGCAGACGGTTCCGGGAGTCGCGCCAGAGCCGCCTGAGCAACGCACCGGAGGCAATGCACTTCGCTCAGAATCGACGGTCGTGCTGGTTCCTGCCCTGGTTAGAACTGCCGGCGGAAAACTCGTCTTCACCCTCAAGGCAGATGACTTCCGCATCACCGATGACGGCATTGAGCAGAAGCTCACCCTCGACCAGGACACTGACGCAGAGCCTTTGGCGCTGGTGGTTGTCATCGAAGTGGGCGGGGCAGGTGCGCGTCAGTTCAACCAATACAGCTCCATCGCTCCGCCGCTGGCTCCCATGCTCGAATCCATTGTCGGGCACGTTCCGCACAAAGTTGCAGTGGTTACTTTCGACAGCCACCCCACGTTGCTGCAGGATTTTACTTCGGACATCGATGAGGCGGCGGACGCGATCCGGACCCTCACCCTCGGTTGCTCGCGGCAGCATCACATGGAGAATTGTGCTTCGCCGCTGGCCGTCCATAACGTAGGCCTTGGAGATAACGGAGCCGCGATACTCGATGCGCTTGGATTCTCTGTTGAGCTGCTGCGTCAGCAACCCCAAAGATACCGCCGTGCCATTCTGATGATCAGCGAGACCCTCGATCGTGGCAGCCATTTGCAACTCGAAGATGCCCTGCGGGCGGTTACAGACACAAATACCGTCATCTACAGCATTGGCTTCTCAACGGGGAAGTCCGAGGCAGCGCATTATGCCGCCAGGGAGCTGCCAACTGAGCCCGGTGGCCTCGGGCTTGAGAATCATCATCCCAATCCGCCGCATGGATGCATGGGCAAGGACCCCGATCCAGATCCTGCCGCCACCCAGAACAAGGCGGTCCAGGCCTACGACTGCCTCACCCAGCTCGTTCCTCCGTTGGCGCTGGCGAAAATGGCAGCCATCGCCGCCACCGACGGCCTGAAACGCAATATTCCAGAGACCGTCGCTCACCTGACCGGAGGCGAATACTACAAGCTCACTGACGCCCGTAGCCTTGAGCGCGACTTGGTGACCATCTCCAACCACGTGCCCAATCGCTATGTGTTGAGTTTCCAGCCACAGTCTCCGCATCCTGGATTTCATGCGATCGAGCTGAAGCTCCGTATCTATCCAGAGCTTCGCGTGACCGCAAGAAGCAGCTATTGGGCGGACACCGACTCAGCGCCCGCTCATCAGCCATGAAAGCTTTCCTCTAGTTTTATCGTTCGCCGCGGAACTGGATGATGCGGCGCCGGTCGCGCTTGGACGGCCTGTGCTCCGGCAGCGGCGCGAATTCCTGCATGGCCTTGCGCTCTGCAGTTGCCTTGAGGCGAGCTTCCTTGCTGGCCTCGGTCTCGCGGTAGAGCGTCTGCGCTACTGCTGCGGGGCCGCGCATCTCGCTCGGCAGCAACACCTCGATGTTAAATTCGCCACCTTCGTTCTTTACTTTCAGCATGTCGCCGACGCGGACATCGCGCGCGGGCTTAGCCTGAATGCCGTTGGAGTGAATGCGGCCCAGGTCGCAGGCTTTGGAGGCGAGCGCACGCGTCTTGAAGAAGCGGGCAGCCCAGAGCCATTTGTCGATGCGTACAGAGGTCATGATCGATTGTCGAATCTGCGAGTGAGCTTCAGCAAAGGATGCTTGCGGGCACTCTGATCAGGACTCGGCCTCAACCTTCCACACATAGAGGAACTCGGCGTCACTCGAGGTGGCCACTTCCATCCCTCTAAAGCGCGTTGCGCGGTTCAAAGCGGAGCGGATGTTTTCCTTTGTGTCCGGCAAAGCGGAGAGCGGAACCTTCAGCGCCGTGCCTGCACCCAATTGATCGATGTCGCTCAACAGTTGAGTCACAATCAGCTTGTGCTTTCCATCCCGGCCTTTTGGGACATCGAGCTGACGAACAGACTCAAACTTCATCGGCGTTACGCCTGAATCTGAGGTCGTTGACATGTAATGGAGCCCGCCTCACGGGTAGGCATGTGGAAAGAAGGATAGGTGCGCTTAACGTATGCCTAAATTGACGTAAAGCTATCCTCTAACTGAAAGCATACTCACGATCCTCAGAATAGGCAAGCCGCTCACAAAGACTTGTTTCCAACCTATCCAAGAACTCCCAGTCTCTGAATACTCCCTACAAGTATCAGATTTGAAAGACTTGTCGCGCATCGCAAAGAGTCTCCCCGTAGCGCGCATTGGCTGCTAGGTTCGCAGATAGAGGTTGATTCCAGCCGGGTTCAGGTTGTTTCTCAGGTCAGAAAGCGCCCAGCCCTCCTCCCGCTGAAACATGTGGCGTGTCTGGGATAGACCTAAATTGAACAGAAACGGAGAATCGCATGCCAGTTTTCTGCTTTCAGGACAAAGGTTCAAATCCGCCAGTCTGTGGCATCCACAATGCGCCACTCCTCAAGGCACAGGTTTCAATTGACCAGAATGTGCCTCAAATTGGACAAGTCATTTGCTTTCGGTGCCCCGTTACCCGGGCCGTGGTTCAGGAGCTTCGAGGGATTTATGCCTGAGACCGTAGCGGGCGCAGGAGCCCAATCAGTGGAGAGGCACTCCACAAAGTTTCCCACCGTGCCCATCGCGGAAGTGCCTTTGCCCACTGAATCGGCGGAGGCAGGTGTGCTTCGTCCGATCGTTTTAGTGGTCGACGACGAGCCCATCATTGCAGACACGCTCGCGGAGATTCTGGCTCGAGGCGGCTATGCTGCCATGACCGCCTATGACGGAGAAACCGCCCTGGAAACTGCGGCGCTCGTTCCGCCAGACCTGCTCATCTCCAACGATCTCCTGCCTCGGATGAGCGGAGTCGATCTCGCCATCGCCGTCAAGACCGAATCACCAGACTGCAAAATCATTTTGCTCTCCGGCCAACTGTCCACTGCCGACCTGCTGACCGCGGCCAAGAGCGATGGCCATCACATTTCGCTGCTCAGCAAACCCATCCACCCTGCGGACTTGCTTTCGAAGGTCACAGAGACCTTAGGTTCCGCAAAGCCTGTCATCGGGGACGGCTCTTGACTCGATCCCCGATGGCATCGTTCGTCAACCCGGCCCGTTACCCCTCCTTGTTCTTCTTTACCTTTGCGATCGCCCCGTTAGCTTTGCCCATCGGGAACGACTCGATCTGCGTCCTTGCCCGTGCCGTGCCGTCACAGCTTCTCTCCGAGCCTGTAAGGGCGGATCATGGTTTGGCGTCTACTGGAACCGGACGCCACCTCGACCGGCAAAGAAGATTGAATCGGGAGCATCGGGATGATTTGTTCCGGGGATCTGCGGGCAGAGTTGATTCCAGGCGACTATAGCAATTTCGGAATTGGTGTAGACCGAAAGAACGCAGCCAAGTGGCGTTTTCCTCAAGAAAACGGTACCTTTCGATGCTCTCAAGAAGTCTACGTGTATTCCGAAATTGCTCTA
>PLKU01000270.1 GCA_003140705.1 Acidobacteriaceae bacterium | reverse complement strand
TTGCCGCAGAAGCTGTCGCGGCGCATGGCGATGGTCATGTCGTCAGAGCGGTCAGGCGTGGCCTGCACGAGCACGGGGACCTTCAGGCCAGAGAGCCGAATGGCGTCCACAATGCCGCGCTCCTCGCCAAAGTTGGGCAAGGTTACGATGATGCCATCAATCTCTTCCGCGTGCTTTTTGAACAACTCGGCGCAGCGCTGCGCCTCAGCATAGGTTTCCACCGCGCCATGGACTGACTCTTCCGGGCCCAAGACAACGGCACGTGCTCCTGCGGCTTGAAGAACAGAAATGATTTCCTCGCGGCCCGATTTGGCCAAATGGCTTGGGAAAAATCCGCGATTACCGACTACTACACCAAATGTCATCGTACGTTCTGCTGCCATGTTTTTCTTGCTCCTTGTTACCGCATGTTACCGATTAACCGTTGCGGCCCGGGCGAAAGCGAATGCCATAAAAAAGGCCGAGCGCCAACAATAATGCGCCCCACCAAACCGGGGCGTGCAGGTCGGCCAGGATCACGTTGGCTGTTTGTCCTGTCTCCAGTTCAAACAGCCCGTAACCCAATATCAATGCGCCGTAGACCGTTAGAAGAACCCCAATAAAGAACCAGATTGAAATATGTCCCGACTTCATACGAGGCCTCCCTTAGAAGAAGTAGATGTTGAGGGCGAAGAACAGGATGATGGCGATCACCAGCCAGAAATACTCGTTCTTGTAGAACGGCACCGGATCTTCCACGGGAAGCTTCGTCGCGCCATACACGAGCCCGTTCAGTTCCGCGACAGGGCGGGCCTTGGTTGCGAGGCTCACGACAAACGTGACCAGGATGGAGACAATGACCGACCAGAGTGCCCGGTACATGTTCTCCGCCATGTCTTTGGCCTCGGCTGAAATGGCCACATAGCGCAACGCAGCAGGGTAGAAATGGACCCAGGCCCAGAGGCCGATGGAGGTCAGTGTGCCAAGCAGCAATCCCCAGAAGCCACCTTGTTTAGTGGCGCGCTTCCAGAACATCCCCATCAGCACCACACCAAGCAAGGGCGAGATGAAGAAGCTGAACAGGGCTTGCACGTAATCCATGATTCCGGCTTTGCTCATCACTAGGTATGCGGTTCCGATGGATACGACCACTCCAAGGATGGTGGCCCAACGTCCAACTGAAACATAATGCTCATCAGGCGCATTCTTCTTGATCAGTGGCTGGTAGATGTCATAGGTCCACACCGCGGAAAATGCGCTGACGTTGCCGGCCATGCCGCTCATGAATCCTGCGATCAGCGCCGTAATGCCCAGGCCCAGCAGTCCCGGAGCGCAATAGCGCACGAGCATCAGTGGCAGCACTTCGTTGTAGCTGTGCGGATGAAGGGCATTTACCTGGTCCTGACCCACAAGGTGCATCAGGCTGCCATCGGGATTCTGCAATACCACCAGGCCGAGGAGGCCGGGAAGAATCACGATAAAAGGAACGGCCATTTTGAAAAATGAACCGATGACCGGAGCCATGCGCGCGGAACGAAGATTGTTGGCAGCCAGCACGCGCTGCACCACAAGGAAGTCGGTGGTCCAGTAGCCAAAGCTGATGGCGAAGCCAAGGCCGAAGACGATTCCGGTCCAATGGATGCCCATGGGGTTGTCACCGAAGTGGCCCATGCTGCGCCACATGTGCGTGTAGTCGCCCTGTGCGGTAACACCCGTAGCGATGTTATGCGCCAGCTTCGCCTTAAATCCTGTCCACCCGCCAGCCTCGACAAGGCCGAGGATGGGAACCAGCAGAGCGCCGCCCCAGATGAGGACAAACTGCAGAACCTCGTTGAAGATGGCGGAACGCAAACCGCCCAGCGCCACGTACGCGGCCACAGCAAGCGAGGAGACAATGATGGAGAAGTTCAGGTTCCAACCCAGGACTACCTTCATCACTTCGGCCATGGCGAACATGTTGACTCCACTCATGAGCACGGTCATGAAAGCGAACGAAAATGCCGACACGATGCTGGCACCCTGGCCATAGCGCAGCTTCAGATAGCCGGGTACGGAGTGGGTCTTGCAGACGTAATAGAACGGCATCATGACGATGCCGAGGAAAAGCATGGCGGGAATGGCGCCAATCCAGTACCAATGCGCTGCGAGAATGCCATACTGGTAGGCCGAGCCTGCCCAGCCCATCAATTCCAGCGAACCGAGGTTGGCAGAGACAAAGCTGAGACCGGCAATCCAGGCCGTCATCTCGCGGCCGGCCATGAAGAACTCTTCGCTGGTTTTGGCTTGACCCTTGAGATAGAAGCCAATCCAGATCACCATCACGAAGTAGATGGCGATGACCGCGATGTCAAGCGTGCTTAAGTGCGCCAGGGAAGGAGCACCCAGCGCGAGCAAATCTGGCATGGAATGCTGTAGACCCGCTGAGGCGATTGATACAGGGACCAATCCGAACATTCTGTCACCTAAAGTAGGGTGCACTCGCCCGCAAATGCAGCAGACGCTCGCACTCAAGTAAATGGCTTTACTGCTAGCGTTGTCAAGCGGCAAACCGCATCCGCGCCGAAAACAGATTTAGAAGTTGCCCAGCTCTTGACCCCAAACTTTGGAGCTTTCCGAGAAGATGCTGGAGCCGGGGAGTAAACGTTTAGCGGACGAAGTGTAACATATCGAGACTGCCTTGTAATACCAAGCGCATTTGCCTCCTTGTCATCTGATTCGCGTGAGGATACCTTGAGTCATGGAGCCCTCTGCGAACCGGTTCAAATTCAATCAGGCCCCGCCATCCGCGGCGATAGTTCTTTCCCAGAGACTCTGTGCCCGCCATTTCGCTGATCGGCCTACCCAGTTCAGTCTGAAGGAGCTTCCCCGATGAATTCCTCCGTCGACCCCACCTCTGCTCACGCCTTCTCTCGCCGCACCTTCTTTCGTTACGCCGCAGGAGCTTCTGCGCTGGCCAGCCTGCCGATTTTGACGGAAGCACACCTGGCGCAGGCACAGCGACCCAAATTCGCCGATCCCAACAAAGGCATTCATATCGACGCCAACGAGAACCCCCTGGGCCCGTGCGAATCAGCGCGCCAGGCCATTGCCAATATCATTCCCAGAGGTGGCCGTTATCTGTTCAACCTGCAGGATGCGCTGACTGAATCTTTTGCAAGCATCGAAGGCCTCGATCCAACGATGGTTCTGGCTTATGGCGGCTCCAGCGACCCGCTCCACTTCACGGTACTGGCCTTTACGGACGCTCACAAGCCGCTGGTCATCGCAGATCCCGGATACGAGGCTCCTATTTGGGCCGCAAAGGCCTCCGGCGCGCCGGTGATCAAGGTCCCACTGGCCGATCCAAAGGGTGCAGCGACCCACGATATCAAGGCGATGGTCGCCGCGGCCACCAATGCCGGCGTCATCTAT
>PLKU01000197.1 GCA_003140705.1 Acidobacteriaceae bacterium | reverse complement strand
GTGGGGATACTCGTTGCTGTCATGTCAAGGGCGGAAGCCATTTTACACCCAACTCACTCCATGCTCCGCCGGCGGGCCGCCGAGAAGTTCCGCAAGTTGCGGTCGCATATCCGACAGCAGCCTGAGCGTGGACCGTCGCTGCTCGGCCTCATCCTCGTAGTCATCGTCATCGAGAGTGTCTTCGATCTCCTCAAAGACTTCGCCCTCATTGCATGAGCCGGATGAATCTTCCATGATTGCGTTCCAGAGCTCGGTCTCCAGCTGGTCCGTGGTGATCAAGTCCAGCGGATCGCATTTCATGGTCTGCACTTGTTCGGTTCGACCCGGGAAATCTTCGCGCATCTTCTCATCCATCGTGTTGCCCCCTTTGCGAGCAATCACAAGGATGGCATGAAATCGGTGCGACTGGAGCGGGTCGGGCATCATGAATGTGTTCGATCAGGCAGATTCGCTCTGCGGGACTGGCAAGATGAGCCACGCACAAGGTCTGCGACCTCGACATCAAGGCCCGCGGCCAGTCGGACGAGCGTGGCTACCCTGAGAGATCGACGGCAGATTTGCGTATGAGCACTGGAATGCGCCTCTCTATCTTCCCGGCCAACAGACGGTGATAACAACAACCATCCAGGTCACGTGGTCTCCGGAAAGGAAGATCAGCTTCTAGGAGGGCCTCTGGAAGACTTTCAGGCTCCTTTGCAGGCAATGGGTATTTCGTAAGAGATGTGATTGGTATAGCTGTGAACAGAACTTGCCGTCTAGCAACGCACTGCCTCATCCGGACGCATCGAGAATTACGGTCAGGCAAACAGCGCACTCTAAAGCCGGCGACCGGTCCAAGATAACTTGCTTCTCCATCAATTGGGGCTTCTCACGTAGCGAGCGGCGCCCCGTGTAACCCTCGACAGTCAAGGTTCAAGCCCTCTCTTCGAAGCGCTCTTTGTCCATGCGCAATATTCGGATTAATTCAGATGAGGATTGCCTTAAGAGCAGAAGCAGTTCTTCGACCGAGAACCCAGAAACCGCTGCCTATTTATGAGCCCAACACACGAAAGTCCCTCCTTTCATGAACGTTTTCATCCTGCTTTAGTTGGTCCCCAGTCAGCGTCAGGCCTTGGAATGAAAATCCCTACAGCGGTCATCATTGGCTATGACAGGAAGCTGCGTCCGTCCTCCGTGGTCTGCGGCTTCTGCGAGGAGCAACTGTTGAATGGAAATCCACTACTCATTTCGCCAGATCGGGCTCCAGAGTGGATCGCGGCCCAGTTTGAATTGCACGTGATTCGGAGACACCGCTCCCAATGGCCACCAAAGCAGCCGGAGATCGATTCCGGAGATTCCGGAGACTAGAGAACCCGGATAGAAGAGCCTGCAGTCCATTAGACTTCGAGATCACTGCGCGGCTCGAAAACTGGGACCTGACGTCACGCCATTGCCATAGCCCAAAATTACATCTCCCACATGATGCAGAAAGCGATCGGCCCCGAGCATTCCAGCTCGGGACCGATCGCATTTTAGGGCGACGTTCCGGCCCCCCCCGAATTCGTAGGCCCATTCGGCTGATCGAACGGCAGGAAATGAGCTGCCACCATCGTTTAGTCCGCTTAAGTGAGTGCTCGGGATTGAGTTTGACTGCAAGTCTTTCTCGGACCAGTCGTGGAGGCTGCGTAAATACCGTCCGACTCTGGGAAACCCTTTCCTCGGCTGAAAGCCGGGGCGGCGACCGCATATGTTGGCGCTGATTGCTGACTGCTCAAGTCCTTGAAATTGAGTCTTTTTCGCTTGTTTGGACGTCTTATAGGATGCCGGCAACGGCTTTTGTTCGGTCTTGCGCGTTTGACTGGCAGTTTCAATTACCATTGTAGTTTCAAGAGCATGTTGGATCGGGCTTGGGTGGCGCGTCCTCCTGGCCCCGGAACCCAATGAGCCGGCCGAAGTCGCATACGAGCATTTGCTGAGCCGTATCAAGGCAATCTAGTCACCCGCGGCAGTGTGAAGACCCACCCGGCTCAGGAGCGAGTACCAGCCCTATGATGTGGATTGTTCGGCTTGCGCTGCGGCGGCCCTACACCTTTGCCGTATTTGCGTTCTTGATTCTGATTCTTGGCGCCTTCAGTATTCTGTCGATGCCTACGGATATTTTTCCGAATATAGATATCCCTGTCGTAACGGTGGTATGGCAATACACCGGCCTCTCCGCTCAGGAGATGTCTACCCGCATCGCCTTCAACAGCGAGCGCGGCATGACCACGACAGTGAACGATATTGAGCACATTGAGTCGCAATCGCTGAACGGCATCACGGTCATCAAAATCTTCTTCCAGCCACATGTGAACATTGGCAGCGCTGTGGCCGAGGTAGGCGCAATCAGCCAGGTGCAGCTGCGGAGTTTGCCGCCGGGCACGACACCCCCCTTCGTCATCCAGTACAACGCCTCGAGCGTCCCGGTGCTGCAGCTGGGCGTTTCTGCGCCGGGCTACAACGAGCAACAGTTGTTCGACATCGGTTCGAATACCATTCGTACTCAATTTGCCACCGTTGAAGGAGCCCAGACGCCCTTCCCCTACGGCGGCAAACAGCGCCAGATTCAAGTGGACTTGGACCTGCATGCGCTCGAGGCCAAGGGTCTCTCTCCTGCCGACGTGGTCAATGCAGTCTCGGCACAAAACCTGATTGTGCCTTCGGGCACGATGAAGATAGACCGCTTTGAGTACGCGATCGAGACCAACTCCGCGCCCTCAGTCGTCAACGACCTGAACAACCTGCCCATCAAAACAGCCAACGGCGCAGTCATCTACATCCGCGATGTGGCGCACGTGCGCGACGGCAATCCGCCGCAAACCAACATCGTCCGCGTGGATGGCCGTCGCGCCATCCTGATGAACATCATGAAGACAGGTTCTTCTTCGACGCTCGACATCATCAAAGGCATCAAGGAGAGGCTGGCGAACATCAAGGGTCAGTTGCCGCCCCAGATGCAGATCAACGCCCTCTCCGATCAGTCGATCTTTGTGCGAAGCGCCATCGACGGTGTAGTGCGTGAGGCAATCGTTGCTGCATGTCTCACCGCAGTCATGATTCTGATCTTCCTTGGCAGTTGGCGCTCGACAGTCATTATCGCGGTCTCCATTCCACTGTCAATTCTCTGCTCGCTGACGATGCTCTATGTGCTCCACGAGACCATCAACATCATGACGCTGGGNNATCCTGGTGGACGACGCCACCGTCGAGATCGAAAATATCAACCGCAACCTGGAATCAGGCAAGGAGATCGAGCAGGCGATTCTGGATGGCGCCGCACAGATTGCCACGCCTGCCCTGGTTTCGACCTTGGCCATCTGCATCGTGTTCGTACCGATGTTCTTTCTAAGCGGCGTTTCGCGTTACCTGTTTATCCCTCTTGCCGAAGCGGTAGTCTTTGCCATGCTGGCGAGCTACCTGCTTTCGCGCACTGTGGTGCCGACCATGGCGAAGTATCTGCTTGTGGAGCACGACGACGCGCAAACCGCGAGGAAAAGGGCAAGCCGCAATCCGCTTGTTCATTTTCAGTTGGCGTTTGAGTCAGGTTTTGAAAAGCTTCGCAATGGCTATTTGGATATGCTGGCTTTGTGCGTGGACCATGCGGGTGCATTCCTTGTTCTCTTCATCGTCTTTTCCGTCGCTTCAGTAGGCATTCTCCTGCCCTCTCTCGGGCAGGATTTCTTTCCCGCAGTAGATGCCGGACAGTTCAAGATTCATGTACGGGCCCGCACCGGCACTCGCATCGAGGAGACAGCCGCGCTTTGTGACCACATTGACAACACCATCCGCGAAAACATCCCGGCAAAAGAGGTTGTGACTATTGTCGATAACATAGGCCTTCCCTACTCCGGCTTGAACCTCTCATACTCGACCTCCGCTCCAATTGGGCCGGCCGACGCCGATATCCAGGTCCAGTTGACCAAGGATCACCATCCCACCGCGGCATACGTGGAGAACCTGCGCACGGTACTCAACCGCGAATATCCTGGCGTGACATTTTATGTGCTGCCTGTGGACATCGTGACCCAGATTCTGAACTTCGGACTCTCCGCGCCCATTGATATCCAGATTGTTGGCCCTGATTTAAATGACAACCGCGCGCTGGCCGAGAAAATGCTTGATGAGATCCGCTATGTCCCAGGCGCCGTCGATGCGCGCATCCAGCAGCCATTCAATTTCCCCAAAATGACAGTGGATGTTGACCGCACCCGCGCCCAGACGATCGGCCTGACGCAACAGAATGTTGCGCAAAGCCTGCTGGTGGCTTTGAGCGGCAGTTTTCAGACCACTCCCAACTTCTATCTTGATCCCAGCAATGGTGTCACTTATAACGTGGCCATCCAGGCCCCGCAATACAAGCTCGACTCTCTCGCCGAGTTGGAAAGCCTGCCGGTGAACAGCCCGGCCTCGGTACAGCAGGGCAACCTCGCAGCCGCCAGTGGGTCGCAGCCAGCTTCAGTGTCTGGAGTTCCGCCGCCGGTTGAGGTCCTGGGAAACGTGGCTTCCATTACCCCGGGCACTGAGCTTGGCACAGTGAGCCACTACGATGTGCAGCCGGTTTTGGATATCTATGCCAACGTGGATGGCACCGACTTAGGAAGTGTGACCCGCAAGATGGAGGACATCATTTCCCGCAACGAAAAGAATTTGCCGCGTGGATCGCACTTTACCCTGCGTGGCCAGAGCGAAACGATGAAGAAGTCCTACTTCGGGCTGCTGGCCGGGCTGGCGTTCTCCATTCTGCTTGTCTACTTGCTCATCGTAGTCAACTTTCAGTCGTGGCTCGATCCGTTCCTGATTATCTCGGCGTTGCCGGCGGCATTGGCGGGCATCGTCTGGTTTCTGTTCCTAACCAACACGCGACTTAGCGTGCCAGCCCTGACGGGCGCCATCATGTGCATGGGTGTGGCGACGGCCAACTCGATTCTGGTGGTCAGTTTTGCACGCGAGCAGTTAGAGATTCTGGTGGGAGATGCACGCAAGGCAGCACTGAATGCCGGCTTTGTCCGCTTACGTCCAGTCATCATGACGGCCCTGGCGATGATCATCGGCATGGTGCCCATGTCGTTAGGTCTCGGCGATGGAGGTGAGCAGAACGCTCCATTGGGCCGAGCAGTAATCGGCGGACTGTTGCTGGCGACCATAGCAACGCTTTTCTTCGTGCCTGCTTTCTTTTCTGTTGTCCATGGGTGGCTGGAAGGCCGACGCAGGACGGCACATGGCGCTTCACGGGCCGGAACGATCGATGAATTTGACGAGCTTTCGGAGTAGCGTTCTTATGACCAACGAATCCAAACCCAACCAGCATCACGGCCATTCGGCAGCAAACGATGGCAACACGGCACCAGATCGGAAACCAATCTCTCCCAAGCTGGCACTCTTGGGAATAGCCTTTGTGCTCGTGGTGGCCATCGTGCTGGCATCCATCGGCATTCTGAGCCGCCGGTCCGCCGACGCCGTGCTGGCCCAGCACACCAGCGAGATGGCCCCGCCCGCGGTGATTGCCGCGCCGCCCATAGAAGGGGCTCCAGTGGACAGTTTTGTGCTGCCCGGCAACGTGAGTGCCCTGACGGACTCGCCTATCTACGCGCGGACATCGGGGTATTTGACGCGGTGGAACTACGACATAGGCTCCAGGGTGAAGAAGGGCGCTCTGCTTGCCGAAATCGCGACTCCCGAGGTGGATCAGCAGTTGGCGCAGGCCGAAGCCGATCTGAATACATCCGAGGCAAATGCCAACAATGCACGTATTCAAGCTGATCGCTACACCGGGCTGGTGAAGACAGAAGCGGTATCACAGCAGGACACGGACACATTTGTGAACCAGGCAACTGCAACCGCGGCTGGGGTCAAGTCCGCACAAGCCAATGTGCAGCGTCTCCGCGAGCTACAGTCTTTTGAAAAAGTTTACGCACCGTTTGACGGAGTAGTTACTGCGCGCAACATCGACACGGGACAGCTAATCGACCAGGGCGCGGGCAAAGAACTCTTCCATCTACAGGCAATACAGACCCTCCGCGTCTATGTAAACCTGCCGCAGATTTATTCGCAAAGTGTGAAGCGTGGATCGAAAATCGACCTCACCTTTTCAGAACATCCCGGGAAAACGTATCAGGGAACGATGACGCGAACGGCCGATGCAATCGACCCGGTCAGCCGCACGCTGCTGGTGGAGATCGACGTGGACAACAGAGCAGGGGAACTGTTGCCGGGATCGCTGGCGCAAGTCCACTTCAAGACGCCGTCTATGGGACCAACCTTTATTGTGACGGCGTCCGCGCTCATCTTTCGCAGGGAAGGAATGCGGGTGGCAACGGTGGTGAACGGCAATGTTGCGCATCTTGTCCCTGTCGTTATTGGCGAGGACGATGGCGCAAGTGTGCAGATCATCACCGGACTTAACGCCACTGATCGCGTGATCCAGGATCCGCCCGACTCACTCATTGACGGTGAAAAGGTCTATGTGGATAGTCGTGACAAAGCCACAGCTCCGGGGGGCAAGTAGCGATGCGGCAGCCAATCCTGCATCCAATTAGTCTCGGTGCCTTCCGCGTTCGCAGCGGCGGAACAGCCGCGCTGATCGCCTTTGGGCTGCTGACTGGTTGTAAGCCGGTCGGGCCCAACTACAATCGCCCAGGCTTTGATGCACCCTCAACTTACAAGGAGGTCGGGGCTACAACTGTTCTTGTCCCGCCACCCAACCCGGCGGCCGGCGGTGGCTGGCGGCCTGCCTCGCCTTCCGACGGGATGATCCGCGGGAAATGGTGGGAGATTTACCAGGACCCGCAGCTCAATCAACTTGAAGAGCGGATCGCTACAAATAACCAGGGGCTGCGTCAGGCACTTGAGACCTATCTGGCTGCGCGCGACCAAGTGACCGCTGCACGGTCTGCTCTCTTTCCCACACTTTCAGCTGGACCCTCTGTAAACCGCGACCGTATCTCGAAAAACGGACCTGATTACTCGTCCACGAAACCCGTCGGCTATAACGATCTGGTGATCGACGCCCAGGCTAGTTGGGAGCCGGATTTCTGGGGCCGCATTCGACGGGCGGTCGAAGCCGCACACGAGAATGCCCAGGCAAGCGCCGCGGACATGGCTAACGTGGACCTGAGTCTTCACGCCGAAATGGCTGTCGACTATTTTCAACTGCGCGGTCTGGACTCTGAGAGCAGGTTGCTGACAGCGACTGTGGCCGATCTGGAAAGGCAACTCGATCTAGCCCAGCACCGACTCGAGGGCGGTGTCGCAACAGAAGTGGACGTTGCCGAGGCAAGGACCCAACTCGAAACTGTTCGGGCGCAACTGATCGATGTGGGTGTGGCACGTGCCCAGTATGAACACGCAGTTGGGACAATCGCCAACCTGAGCCTTTCAGATTTCAGCATTGCACCATCGCCGCTTGTTGACCGCCAGGGCTTGACGCTGCCAAAGGTTCCCGTTGGTGTGCCTTCGCAACTGCTGGAGCGTCGCCCGGACGTTGCCGCCGCTGAGCGCCGCGCCGCAGCGGCCAACGCGCAGATTGGGATTGCCGTATCCGCATTTTATCCCACCATCAGCCTGGGAGCGGAGGGCGGCTTTGAAAGCGTTCATGTCGGTACGTGGATCCAGGGACCGAGCGCGCTGTGGACCCTGGGTGCGCAGGCTGCGCAGCTGATCTTCGATGCAGGTCAGCGCCACGCTCTCACCGATCAGGCTCGCCACACCTACGAGGCCCAGGTCGCCGGCTACAGAAATACAGTCTTCCTCGCCTTTAACGACGTCGAGGACCAACTGTCCGGCCTTCGGATCCTTGAACAAGAGTCGGGGATGGAGCAGAAGGCGGTTGACTCGGCGCAGCACTCTTTCGATCTCTCAGGCCAGCGCTATAAAGGCGGCGTCACCAGCTACCTTGAAGTGCTGACGGCAGAGGCAACGCTGCTCCAGAATCAGCGCACGGCCATCGATCTCGAGACCCGGCAGTTTGTTGCCAGTGTAGGGCTGGTGCGCTCACTCGGCGGCGGCTGGGACGCTAGCCAATTGCCGAAATAGAGTGTAGAGAAAACTCAGCGACAAGGCACAAAACCAAGCCATGGCGCCCTGCGCATTCCTGAGACGCGTCACTTCGCAGGCTGCAAAGTGACGCGTCTGAGCCGCGAAGATGGCTCAGGGTGCAAGACCGCCGCAACTCTTGGGGAGTTGAGCGTTGGGGGTCTCGCGCAGGACGGCCAGATCAAAGCAATTGGAACTGTTATCGGCGGCTGCCTCGCCTGCCATCGTGGACTTCATTGTGGCTGCAGCTGAAGCGACATCCGCTTTAGAGACAGGCGGCGGGTTTTCTGGGGAGAGCTTCTTCTGGAGCCAGGCAGCGGGGATGCGGTAGCTCTGGAATACTGCTTGGGCGATTGGTGCGGACTCGGNNCTCGGCGGCTACGGACGGCGGAGCCTGCGCATACAGCATGATGTTCTTGTACGCACCGCGGGAGTCGAGCGGCAGCGAACAGAAGATGGCCATGAGCTTCATTGCACCTTGCTGACCCGAGATATCGCCAACAAACCGACCACACTGACCGAGAGCCGCGGGGAGCTGGATAGGAGTGGAAGAAGTCATTGAAAGCTGCGGAGCGGCCTGGCCGGCAATGGCCGCGTCCTGTTGAAAGATCATCGCGAGTTTCTGGGCCAGCGCGGCGGTATTTGGCATAGATAGGTCAATGCCGCTGGCGCCACGCTGACCAGCTTTGAAGGCCGCGTTCTGGGCAACAAAAGTGTTGCCTAAAGAAAGGGTTTCACCCTCGGGACCGGTCATCTGGATGACGGTTTGCGCACCCTTTGTGACCTTCCAGCCGGCGGGAACGCCAGCGGAGGCGCTTTGGTCCGATGCAGTGTAGGGCTGGAGTTGGATCGAAGACGAAGATGTTGAGGCAGTGGGGGCTGGTTTGGTCGCCTGGCAACCGGCGGCAAGCGATATGGCAATTACAGAGGCAACAGCCGCTGCAAACGAGAGAGAAGTCTTTCTCGGGGCGATAAGCACGATCGAAGCTCCTTGCAAGTGCTTTGCGGAATCTGGGTGATTGCAAGAGTAGCATTCGGCTTGGTCATCGGGCCAGAGAAGAAACTGGTTGTTTGGGCTACTTGGTCAAAGCATCTTGTCGCAAATGGCTGTATGCGGCTGGCGGCACGTCGGTGAGGAGTAACGCGGGGCCTTCCCAGAGGAGGCGAGGTGAACCCTCGCTGACAGAATGAAGACCTTCCAGATGAAAAGTGTGTTTGCCCGCACGGAGGCCAAGGGAACCGCGGTCGTAGCGCATTGCATCTCCGGGTGAGCCGCAAACCTGGGCAAAGGGAGGGCCTGTTTTTGCAACCTCAAACCCGTCGATAACAAGGCGTGCTCCATCGCGGTCCATCAGGTGGAACGTATAGCCTCCGTCTGCTGGGATGTCGATCAGGCCATCCCATACAGCAGCGTAGCGTGTGAAACCACGCGAGTCCGCGTGAAGATTCTGCGACTCGCCATTGAAGACTGCGCGTTCGGTCTCAAGGTTGGGGAGTTGGGTCCAATCTCCGGGATAGATTTGCCAGGTGAGGCCGGGCAACGTTGGGCTCGCCGCATTCAATGCGTCCTGCCAACTGGCTACAGCGACAACACCTTGACCGGCCCAGTCTTGTCGAGGCGAGCCGTGATCCCCCTGCTGATCCTCGACATGAAGCAGAACCCTAAAGCGGCCAGCTCCATTCTTCCCGTCGAGTTGGGTGCCCTCTGCATCGGGGAAGCGATGTCGTACCCGGCGGCCATTGGCTTCAGTTCCATCGCCAAACAGCCAGTTGAAGTGGGCCCTTGGAGAAGTGACTGCGGTGAAGGTGACGGTTTCTCCCGGCGCGAAGACCGGGGGATTGAATGTAAAGGCGGCAACAGGGTTGTGGCTTGGAGTAAAGTGCGCCGCCTGCGCGCCATCGGAAACCACAAGCGGCAGGTCGGCGTCGACGGCAGCGCGGGTTTGGCCGTACTTCACATTGTCAAAACTCACGTCCGTCACTTGCCCAGTCAGGCTTGAAACTGCAAGCTGCGGCTGGTCGAGTGCCCAGATGTTATGGAATGTGAAACCGTGCAATGCAGGCTGTTCCTGCTCCATTTGGACGAGGGAGTACCAGTTGTCAAGGAGGAGATTCTCAAACGTGTAATTGGAGTGGTCTCCCTTTGCGCCGCTTGCTCCCCAAAAGCCGAGCAGAGCGAAGGTTTGGCCGCAGGCCCCAATGCCGCCGTGAAGTATGTCCGAGTCACGCAATGTAAAGTTGCGCGAGTTGAAGGTCTTTCGCGGCCAGCCCGCGCGAACAACGTTCGAGATGCTGGTGGAGAGCTCGCTGTGCTCGATCAGGATGTTCTGAACGTCGTGGCCGGGACGGATGATTTCTTCGTCGGTATAGCCGTCCCAGTTGCCCT
>PLKU01000048.1 GCA_003140705.1 Acidobacteriaceae bacterium | reverse complement strand
GCCGGGCCGATTTCTGCTCGCCGGATCGGCCAATTTGATGCTCCTTCCGAAGCTTTCAGAATCTCTGGCGGGACGCATGGAAGTGTTGACTCTTTGGCCCTTTTCCCAGGGCGAGATCCGCGGCGTCAAAGAGAACTTTGTGGACACCTTGTTTTCTGGGAAATCCGTGGGCTGGTCAGGCAAATCGCCCGCCATGTCCTGGGAAGAATTGCTTGCGTGCATCGTTGATGGAGGCTATCCGCCTGCTGTGGCCCGCAAGAGCGCGGTTCGCCGGGATGCCTGGTTTCAGTCCTACGTTACGACGGTGCTCCAACGGGATATACGGGATTTGGCAAACATTGCCGACTCGACCGCCGTTCCAAGGCTGCTCTCCGTAGTGGCCGCCCGCGCGGGCGGACTGCTGAACTTCGCTGACCTGTCGAGAACGATGGCCCTGCCGCAAACGACATTGAAACGCTACTTCGCCCTGCTGGAGGCGACTTTCCTCGTACAATTGCTGCGCCCCTGGGCGAGAAACCTGGGGCAGCGAGCCATCCAGACTCCCAAGGTCTACCTGAACGATACAGGGCTGTTGGCGCATCTGCTCGGAGTCACGGTAGACCGCCTGAAGAGCGAGGGGAATGTGGCCGGATCGGTTTTGGAGAACTTTGTGTTGATGGAACTGCGCAAGCAATGCGCCTGGAGCGCGACCCGGCCGGAACTATTCTATTGGCGGACGGTTTCAGGCCGCGAAGTTGACGTCGTGCTGGAAGATCGTACCGGGAAGGTAGTGGGCGTTGAAGTGAAAGCTGCCGCAACCCTGGGAAGCAACGACGTGAGTGGATTGCAGGCCTTGGCGAGCGCCGTCGGCAAAAACTGGGTACGTGGCGTCGTGCTTTATACAGGTGCGGAGACTATCCCCTTTTCTGCCAATTTGCATGGCGTTCCTATCCGCCGACTTTGGTCGGCTTGATGATTGGGGTCGTGAATGGCGACTGCCGATACCAATCCGAGCTAAGCAGGGGCGCCAATTAGGAATCACTCTGCGGCAGGCTCCGGCAGGGAGGGCTAAGCTCCCGGGAATCCTGTTGACTAAGGTTCCGGCCTTCCATATACATTGGGGTTACAACAATCGCTTTTTTCCAGGAGCTGTAGGTTGACTTCCTCCTCGTCCGACGGTGCATCGAAGCCTGTTAGCCTGCCCCAAATCCAGATGCTGCTTGGACCATTCAGCGTTTCTTCGGTCCAAATGTGGCTGCGCATGCAGAAGCAGACCTACTCCGCCAGCACGCGTGAGGAGATGGCAAAGCGCGTGCACGACGCTATCCAGAAGGGAAACCTGACCCTCCAAACCGTCACTGATGGACTTATNNGAGCCGCTCCAAAACGGTGCATCTCCTAAGGGTGAAAGATCAGAAGCAAATCGCGCAGAAAGTCGACAAGCAGCTGAAGGATCTTGGGGTAGAGCTTTCGAACGCACGCATACTGGCAACGGTCAAGTCTTCAACGCCCAAGATGATCTACGCCATCAATACGCCAAAGGAATTCCGCATGAAGTGGGGCGAAGTACAGACTCGCGCCACATTCGACAGGAAAAAGCTTGAAGTTGTAAAGAAGTCGGTTCCCGTAATCTTTGTGTTCGTACTGGACAAGGTGACAGGTCTGGCACAGCTGAGGTACGAGCCGGTAGAGATGGCCCACTCTCACATGGTCAACTCGGTGCCAACGAAGCAGGCATATCTCAACTTCTACCGGGAGAAATGCGAGAACATGACAGGCCTTTCGTTTGAGCCGGTAGAAATGCGCGAACGACTGCGGGGGAGACTGTTGAAACAACCGCCAGTCGTCGTGCCCGTAACGATCGCCACCGTCGCGGAGGATCAGCAAACCCTAGTCTATGGCTCGAAGTCAACAGCGGATCCGCGCTCGTTGAAAGACTTCAAGGCAGATATGCAGCCGGACGCCCAGCCGCGTACATTTGAGAAAGCGCCTGTGCGCTGGCAGCACTCAGCCACTAACTATAGCCTGTATCGCGATCTGTGGTGCAATATAGACGCGCAAGAGGGCACCGTCCGCTTTGACGCGGATTGCACCGAAGGCGAGGTTGACTATGTCATTTCGCAACTGGTTTAGCGGGAAGAATCGACTCGATCTTTCAAGGCGGTCCCCCGCGGTGCAATCGCTCATGAAAAAGACGATAGCCTATCTCCAACGGCGCGCCGCTGAGGATCCAGCGGCACAAATCCGCCCCGAAATGCTTGCTTCGGCCATTGGCGAAAACGAGATGATAGCGCTCACGGCGTTGGACATGTTGCAAAATGCAGGGGTTACCAAGGCACACATTGGTTTGTATTGTGCAGCGACAATGCACAGGCTGGGGGAGCTAGTACCAGGCAGCCCCGTCCCTGAGGCTATCCAGTGCGACGCGTGTTTAAGGGAGCCACATGATCTGGGCACTGGAACGATGCGGAAAGAAATCTTCTTCACATTCGATCCCGAAGCGCTGGCCGAATTGAAAGAAGCAGCCTAGCCATGGATTTGTCGAACCGTGAGGCGGCGGAGCATTGGTACAAGGTGGCTGCAGACGAGCCCGACCCGGACCTTCGCAAGCATGCGTTAGCTACGCATCGGAAGTTTCTTAAGATGGCGCAGCGCGAAGAGAGCAGGCGGTTGTGGCTCCAGGATCCAGGACACGGAATGCGGTCGATGCTCGGGTGGGTTGTCTCTATTACGCTGATCGTTCTCGTGGCGATTCTGTGCCTGAGCAAAGCCTTCCCGATAGCTCTAGTCTGCACTGTATTCACGTTGGTCCTCGGACTTTTGATCGGCGCATCGGCTGTCAGCATGAGAGTGTACGGCCACATTAGTCAGGAGACCATGATCACGATGTTTAAACTCGGACTTAACGCGATTCCGGGAAAAAGCGCGAACATTTCCGTCGTTGAGGCCAAAGCCGCAATAAGCAACGGGGAACCGCTGCACCCGCAACTGCCCGAGCCAACCGACGCGCCAACTATCTCGCTCGACAATGACGACAAGTAATCCGCACGGGGGGGACGTTTGCCCTTCATTGCCCCACATTGAGAACGCAAAGTTGGCCAGTGTCCTGGAGGCGGTGTCTGAAGAATCCGCAGCAAGAGATTAACCTATCCCAATGCCCAGTCCAACGGACACGGAGTGGTTGATTTCAAGAGCCGAGGTCTTTGATACATCGGCTGCAAGCTGGGGGCCAAGCCTTGTCACGTCGTTTNNACGCGTTCGGCGGTGAGGCCCTGGGAACTGTGGCTGGTGACCGCGTATCCGTGGTCAAAGTGGCGATGCTCCTTGGCATCGAACTCAACTTGCTGGCTGTCGTCGAGGCGGGCTGAAATGCGGCCGCCCGGCGCAATGGATTCGATGACGGCAAGGTCGCGGTTGGCTACGCCGAGCGACTTGTCGGGTGCGGTGAACTGGATGCGGTCACCTACGGAGAACTCGCGTTCGA
>PLKU01000382.1 GCA_003140705.1 Acidobacteriaceae bacterium | reverse complement strand
CGCCCTGCCGGGCGCACAAAAAGGAAATGCCGACAACGGGTTTGTCGGCATCTAGGCAAAAAGTTTGGCCCGCTTCCAGCACCTCCATGATTCTTAGATAGGTAAGCTTCGCGCCGCCTGTTTCCCGTGATTGCGATTCGAAACTCGCGCTCTCAATTGTCGCAGTGGGAGGCAGGGGGGCGGCTAGTTCACGATGAATTTCCTGCACCAGCGCCTGGATTTGAGGCGAGGTGTGCGGGCCTGCGCGAAAGATGCCCTTTTCGGTGCCATATTCAATTTGTGTAAGAGTTGTGCCGGTGTACCTGCGCTTGTATTTGGCACGACCAGCCCAGAGTTGATCGTAGGCTCCCTGATCCGTCGTTTTGCCGTTTTCGTCGAGTGCGGTGAAGCTGGCCTTCAGATGCCAGGGTTGCACATTGGCGCTGGTCAGATTGTTTGACTTAGCGGCCAACAGCATCAATTCTCTCGTATCTGTGGGCAGTTTCGCGACTCCGACAGGAGCCGTCTGAACTTGGGTTGCCTCCTGCGCAAAGGCCGACGTGGAAACTATAACGAGCGCAAGGGGAAAAAGAGGCTAAAGCCGCAAGGAGGTAGTTTCACCCGATATCTCCCTTTCACCACAGATTCCCACACACCTTAACCTTCATCGGCAAATCTCGCTATGAGCTGTCAGACTATTCCGCCTGGATCACCGCTAGCCAAGATCGGAAACGACTCGGTTTTCTGCCCTCCCTGAGTGTCTTGCAGGCGTCGGCCAGGGTTGGGGAAAGGTGCGCGCCTAGCCGGTCCCGTCGCCCGAGAGCACCTGAGGTGAAGGCGCGTGTTAACCTGGCCCGCATGAATCGTTTGTGGGATAGGCGCGACTCCGACCGAATGTTACGCTGCGGACCAAATGGTCTACACGGTTTTCGGCTTCCGGTCGGGGTTCCTTGAGACAGTACGGCTGCGCAACGATTCGCTTGAGCGCAAAGCCACCCTTACGCCCCATCCGACACGCGAACGAATGATGCGTGCGTATGCGGTGGGGGCAGATGGTTTCTATTTCCTCGAACGGCGGTTCGGGGCGGGTTTCGGGAATTTCGCACTCCTCGACGACGTTGCTGTAGAGGCGTGCCAGGAGTTCAAGATTCCTCTTGGGGAGCCAGTTGGAACTATTGAACTCCATGAATTGGGCCGCCTCGCAATCAAGTTGTTCGAGTGGGAGTATGGGGCTTTGGAGTAGCGAAGCAATGTGCGGTCGAATGTTGATAACTGGGCTTTGCGCAAGTTGAGAGGGGATTTATCGTCAAGTGAGAGGAGGCACGCTGTTTACGTAATTGACAAGTAATAACTTAGTGGATACGGTGCCCACCGGATGGAACATGTCTATCGGGACCACGATTCGGGCAATATTCGTCACAAGAGTGCGGCCGGACCAGGGATTCTGGCAGACTAAAGATCGTAGTAAGCATGAAGAGCTGATCGGTAGCAGTTTCAGTTCCCTCAGGCTGTTACAATTCGACCGCCCCTCACAAGACGGCGACACCTCGAAATTCGATCTCGAGCCGTCAACTGCGCGCGCAGTACCTGATCCATCAACGTCAAGATCGACTGGGACCTCGACTTTGGTTCTTAAGACGTTACGGACCGATTCGGATCTCGGACCAAAAGCTGTTGTCGCTTCACACGATTGGAAGCAGCCGCCTGACGATAATGCCGCAGTTGCAGCACGGAAATCGCGACCGAGGCTCGGCACTATCGAAGGTTCACGTGAATCTCCTTACCGTCGTACGTGAACTCCTTATCAACCTTGGCTGTCGCGTCGCCACCAACCCCGTGAGCGCTTCCGACGAGGACGATTCGGAAAGTGCACGTTTCGCCATTCCGGGATATGAGCCTTCGCGGGCGCCAATCGTCAGGACTCCGGCGCTGTCGTTCCAAAGCGTAGGAATCACGGCATGCTGACCATGCTCATATTCATAGCTGTCACCCGCATCGTCGTACAGGTTGAATGCGCCGTCGGCTCCTCGATAAATACGCAACTCGATGGAACTGCCTGGATCTTGTGCTGCGTACTCGATCTCCGGACCCATGGGAAGTATGGATCCAGCGTGCACGTAGGGCGGCACGCGATCCAATGGAGCGTCGGCCTCGATCTCCTGGCCGTCTTTCGTTGAATCTCCAGTCCAGAAGTCATACCACTTTGGCGATGGTGGTAGATACACGCTGCGATGAGTAGCGTCGGCTTTCAGAACCGTGGCGATCAGCGCTACTCCGTCTACTGGCAGATGCAGAGCCCGAGGAGACAGAGCTAGCTAGCAACAGTAAATGCGACCGGCCTGCTTCACTGACAGATAAAGTTATGAGCGTCGTTTGTGTCTCCGTGGCCTCTGTACTGGGCGTGTTTGGGATACGCGCACAGCGGCCGGCTTCGTCCTGGAAATGCTTGTCCCGTTGCGGTAACGAATTCCGGCGCGATGCCTTTCTCCACCCAGTTGACTACCGCACCGAGCATGTCGAACTGGTCGAGGGCCGGGCCGCCGCCGCAGTGGCGCATACCCGGGATCAGGAACATCCGGCTCCATTCAGCCACCTTGTCAGGACCACCGTTCGATGGGCCAAGGGACTTGTAGTAGTCGAGTGTATCAAGCGCCGAAAACCACGGGTCACTGTCTCCATGGAAGAAAAGGAGCTTGCCCCCGCTTGCAGCAAACGTCGATAGATTGGTCGACGCCGGCTCAACCAGCGGATCGGAGGCATTCAGAGCTTCTTTGTCGACATCGATCTCGGTCGCGGCCGGATACGGACCGAAGAGGCCTCGGGTGCCGAGAGCGAGCAGTCCTGGAACCATGCCGGTCTCCGCGATACCAGCGTCATAGAGAAACCCCGGGTACACCTGGGTTCCATACGAGTTCTTCGGTCCCGCAAAAGCCTTCTTGATGGCCGCAACCTTCTCCGGTGCAATGCAGCCATCGCTCTGGCCGGTCTTGCATGCCAGCACGGCAGGATCGAAGTCGCAGCCCATAGGGTCGGAGATCATCCCGTCGGCCACTCCATCCTTCGCGTCGCAGCGATTCATCAGAGCATTCATGAAGAGTTTGCGATCGCCATCGGTGAGGAACTTGTCGATGAGCGGCTTTCCCGAAGTGTCTTTGGGCGCCGCCTGGTTGTAGGCCACCGGAATCCATTTGCTAATCGCGAGATTCGAAAGACCGGTGCGCATCGCCGGATCGCCTGAGACGATGCCATTGAAAGCCGTGGGATAACGCTGCGACAGGATCATGCCTTCGCGTCCGCCCGTCGAGCAGCCAACAAAGTAGGAGTACGCCGCGGGCTTCGAGTAGTACCGAATGACGATCGTCTTCGCAACCCGTGCCACCTCGGAATTGGCCTGATATGCGAAATCGAGGTACGCCTGCTGATCGCGCATAAACGAGAAATCAAACGGGCCTGCTTTCGCCTTGTGGCCCGTATCGGTGCTGACCACCACAAACCCGCGGACAAGGCCGGGGTTGTCGCCGGCAAATGAGGCTCCTAACGGATAGGAGACAACGCCGTTGCCCCCTCCCCCGCCTTGCATCATGAGGTCTCCATTCCATGCTGACGCCTCCGGCAGGGCCAGCGCGAAACCGATGCCGAACTCTTCGCCGTCTGCGCCTTTGCGACGGTTGATCACGCCATCCACGCGGCAGTGCGCAGGCAATGGGCCGATAGCCTGAGCGCCGGGATACGCAGGCGGAATCTTTGTGCCAGCCGGAATCATGGCCGCCTTCCTGATCTCGACACCATCAATACTGAGATGGCCCAGATCTGCGCAAGAGTTCGCTGCCTGAGCCTTAGCAACTCCGGAGGCGCAAATGACTGCCACCAACAAAAGCGGGAACCTGAGGCGAATCATAAAGGACCTTCTTTCTCACAGTGGGCAGTTGACCTATCATGGCCAGTGCGCAACGGATCGGTCAGCCAGTTTCCACACTTCACGATCTTAGCTTGTCGCATGAGCTTGGGTACGACCGTTGCTGAGGCATTGGACCGCAAATAACAGCAGCCACGCGTCGGGACTACGTGCGTCGCTGCGATTTCTTAAGCGCCACGATCAACTGACATTACGGAGTGGACCCAGTTCTGAGGACACTGTGCTAACGCAGGATAAAGCGTATTCTCTTGACCTGGACCTGTGAATTCTTCTAGTTCGTCGTACGATTCGGACGAGGCGCTCAAGCCAATGTCAATTTGTCGATAACTGATTACATGAC
>PLKU01000164.1 GCA_003140705.1 Acidobacteriaceae bacterium | reverse complement strand
TGGCCTTGGGCTCGTCGATTGAGGCATCATGCTGCGTCGCTAAAAAAATCTTGCGGTCGCCGTTGAGCGCTTCTTCAAGGGCGCGCACGCTTGACTCGCGCCCCACTACGAACGGCGTCATCATGTAAGNNGCCATGCCGACGTTAAGGCTCATGTTGGGATTGTACAGCGAAACGCTGTGGAGGGAGGGTATGGCGGTGTGGTTGGTTATAGCTCCCAAGTAACCAATTGCCCCGCAATTCATTGCGAACCGCGGGGCAATCGGCCGTATATTGACAGTGGGCGGTTTACTTGTCGGCGAGACCACTCGGGCTGCCCCAACCCGTGCATTGATCCCATCCGGGAACGGCGAAGGTCCCGGAGTAAAATCCGCAAGCTCCATACCAAATATCATTGAAGCCGCCGAAGCCAGTGAAGCTATAAAGCTTGGTGAGTTCGGAAGCGCTGGACGCCTCCAGATCGCCTGACGAATTCACAATGCCGGCTATTGTCGGCGTCGCCACGCTCGTTCCTCCCACGATGTACCAACCCGGACCAGGGATTTCGAAGGTATCCAGGACCCATACGCCAGTATTTGGATTCGAATCTGCCGATAAATCGGGTACGCCGCGATAACCACCGGTCTGGCGCGCAATGTTGCGGATTCTGGCCTGGTAGCTGGGAATTGGCTCATAAAGGCTGACGCCTCCGCCACCGTCCTGCCACGTGATCTCCGCAATAAAGTTGCCTGTGTATTCGCTGCGTGCCGTTGAGGTTCCCCCGGCGCACACCACGTTCGGTGAAGCACACGGATAAATCACGCCCGGGGCATCTCCCGCCGCGGCAAAATAGACCACTCCGGGTGAAGTGAAGAAGGCGTCTAGGGAAGTCTCAGACGAAAACTCAGCGCCGCCCCAACTCATCGAGACCTCGCCCCGGCCTTTGCTGGGGCCGTGGCACGTCGTCTTCCCGCACATCACCAGGTTACTTGCCACAAGCACGGCAGGATACAGGTCGGAGTCATAGTTAGAATTTGCCTCTACGAGGTAGAGTATCGCGTTCGGTGCCATTGCATGCGCATATTCGATGTCCAATGACTCCTCGATCTCCCAGCCGCCCGTGGGATCGATCGGTGGCTCGGGGCCGCTCGCGTAGACCACATGGAAATTCGGCGCGGCCAGCCCGAATTGGGCAGAGAACGCTGCCAGGTCCGCGGCAGCATTTGGATCGTCGTATGCGTCGACGATGGCAATGGTCTGGCTGCCCCCGGAGGGCGTGTTGGTTGTCTGGTTCGGATTGCACCACGGGATCGGCTTCACAACCCCGTAAAGGCATGCGAGCGATGCCGGTGTTTCATAGGCATAGCCGGTGAATGGCGGCAACTCGCTGGGAGACGCGAATGCCGATTCGATGTAGCGCAGGTTTGTGTGAGCGGTCAACCCCGCGGCGTTTGCATTTTCGTGGCTGGACGCTGGAATGACCACCGTTTTTGGGCGAGTTGCAATCATCTGAGCCTGCGCGGAACAGGCCATGGCCAGCAGCAGAACTGGCGGTGCCGCCGCGCTCAAGCACCGCGCAATTTTGCTTTTGCGTAGCCGCTGCAAGTTGGGTATCAGACTTGGGGTGCATTCGATCATGTCAAGGCCTCCTTAAAGGTTCACGAGTTTTGAATAGGAGCGGGACGCGCAAAGGCAGACAGCACGGCCAGTCTCCGGGGAAACGGGATGACGGATATTTCTTCCAGGGAGTCACACTCGCCCAAATGATGCTGTCCGGGGGCTAAGCATCGCCTGCAAGCATGGTGAAAACCAGGTTCCCAGCAACAGAGTTGACCCCGTACAAAATTGAAAACCGGAAACTTGACGACGAGAAAGGAAAGGTCCGAAATACGCGAGCCGAATTCCGGATGCAGGTTACAGTACTCAGATCATTTGCGAATGTCAAGACAGTAAAAGCTTGGTCCTTGCATATCTCCTTCGCTGCCTGGCGACAGCTGGTTACCGTTGATTTGTTGATAAACAGAACGGGAGCGATCGAGCTTGTGGCTAAACGGATCGGTACCAACATAGGGCCCTGTTTAAGCCCCAATGTCCATCATCTCCGACGCAAGAAATGGTTCGTAAACAAGCCACGCCTACCCGTAAAATAGTATGCGACGCTTTGCAGCCATATGCAATCTCTTGCAGTCAAACACAGCATGAGTTGGCTTCTCATGGCTTCGGCTCACCCTCGAGCGCACATGCTATCGTGTTGGCAGTCCGTTTGTGCGGTGCGCCGTTAAGACGCGCCCTATTCGAGGAATCACAAGCATTGTCTCAATCCGCATGGCTCGACGTCTCGAATGCGAACGACCCGGCCCCAGAGTCCGCGGTTGGAACCCTGTCCGCGTTACATTGGTTTGCGGTCTACACGACGGCACGCCATGAAAAGCGCGTCGATCAACATCTCCGCATGAGGGAAATCGAGCACTATCTGCCCCTTTACCAGGCGCAGCGCAAATGGAGTGACGGGTCGAGGGTCACCCTGGATCTTCCCTTGTTTCCGGGCTATATCTTTGTCCGCATCAAGCGTGCCGAGCGCGTGCGCGTCCTTGAGGTGCCTGGAGTATTGGCAATCGTAGGCGGTACCGGTCACGCTCCGGCTCCCTTGCCGGAGGCCGATATTGAGGCCTTGCGATTGGGTCTGCATCTGCGTCGCGCTGAACCGCACCCTTTGCTGAAGGTTGGGCAGAGAGCGCGCATTCGCTCAGGCGCCCTCGCCGGTATGGAGGGTGTTGTTGTTCGCAAGAAGAACAGCTTCCGCGTCGTTCTCACGATGGACGCCATCATGCAAAGCATTGCCGTTGAAGTCGACGCCAACGAACTTGAGCCCCTCGATTCGAGTCTCGGCGCGTCCAGCCTGCTCTGGCCCTGACATCCGTTATTCCCCAATCAGCTTGCACGCGATCGGGATTGTCGTTCCCAGAATCGGTTTCAGGGGGCCCTCGTACATCCCGCAATCCAGCAAGTTGTTTGACGAAGACCTTCTTCCTGAATACACGTTGATCAGCAGCTGAGCGTCCTTCTTGTCGGTCTGTTCGAACGCGTCCTTCTTCAGAGTGATTGGCCCAAACCGCGCAATCACCCCGGGCCCAACCTCCATTTGAATCTCGCCCAGACCAACTTCGCCCATCTCATCCACGTATTTCTTCAAGGCCCCTGGTTTTGGATTTCCAGTCAGGTAGCCTGCAACAATCACAGTCTCTTTGCCTGCAACCAGCTTCGCCATTGCCTTGTCTGACAGCGTCACATTCACGCTAAATCCCGGGTACTCCGCCGTCGCCGCTGCAGCCTGCGCGCTTTCCTCCGCCTTTGCCGCTTCCGCACTCCCAGCCGTACCCACCAGCTGCCATGTCCACCCGGCGGCCACCAGCATCATTCCAACTAAAAGCGTTCCGCGTCTCATCGTTTCCATCTCGATTCTCGTATTCCAAAGCTGCGAACCGGCAAGTTTGCCCCAAAACCATCGTGGGCCCAATCCGCGCTCTACGGCTTCTCCTTGATCTTCATCACAAAGCTGGTGAATGTCTTGTCGCTCGCCACCAGCATCTGATGCGGCAGCCCTGCTGGAACGTGCGCCACATCGCCCGCCCTCAGTTCCTGCTTCTGGCCGCCTGCGATCGAGACTCCGCGGATCTCTCCCGGACCAATCGTCTCCGCGCCGGTAATCGTGCCGCCCGTCAACAGCGTTGCACGGCCGTCCAGCACCACGAACAGATCCGCGAAGTTTTCATGCAGTTCCACAACCCCGTCGCGGCTGCGGAACGACAGCATCGTGAAGTGCTGCGGGTACTCCTTCAGCGTCTCGCTGGCCGACCCGTCCCCATGCTTCGCCATCTTGCGAAGGTATGCCCCTCGCTCCAGCAGGATCGCAGGCGACCAATGATCCGACTCGACCTCCGCATCCTTCGCCACCTTCTTGCGCTGAGCCTGCGGCACAGGTTCATCTGGATTGATCGCCTTCAATAGTTCCCTCGAAAACCTCTCACTGTCCATCTCTTTCCTCATAGACTGCGTTCATTGCGCCCAGTCCGGCCTTGGCTCTGGCCCTCATGAATACCGCAAGAAACATCGCCCGCGTCAGCTTGCCCGTATTCGTGTTCTGAAGTGACGGGTGGTAACTCGCAATGAGTGTAAGCCCGTCCGGAAGCGCATACTCCGTGCCGTGCCCGAACGTGAATCCCGCACGCGTCGTCAGCTTGCCCGCCCGTAGTTGATGCCCAAGAAACCCGTCAAAAGCGATCTTGCCCAGGCAAACCACAACCCGCAGCTTGCGCAGCAGTCCCATCTCTTCATCCAGCCAAGGCGCACAGTTCCGCAGCTCCTCGGGAGTGGGCTTGTTGCCTGGTGGAGCGCAGCGCACAACTGCGCTGATCCACGCATCATTCAGCTTCATCCCGTCGTCCCGGGCTGCAGCCTTCGCCTGCGACGCAAACCCGGCGTCATGCAGCACTGGAAACAGAAAATTCCCCGATCCATCGCCCGTAAACATTCGGCCAGTCCGATTGGACCCATGCGCTCCCGGAGCCAGACCCAATAACAGCACGCGTGCCTGAGCATCTCCAAACGAAGGCACCGGCCGGCCCCAATACTCAAAATTCGCGTAAGCTTTGCGCTTCACACGCGCAACCTCCGCGCAATAGGGCCGCAGCCGCCCGCAGCGCTCACACCTCACGATCCGAGCGTTCAAATCCTCAAGAGATTGGGTTGAGCCAGCCATGAACGCATTCTAGCCTCGCCGCCTCCTGCTAGAGCCGTGCCGCGCCAACACCAGCGGTGTCCTGACCTATGCGGCTAGGGCCGGATCACTTCCGTGGCGTAGAATGGCACCGCAATGGGAATACGCTTTCCTAAAGCGACAAAATCAACCCAAGCCGGAGCCAGCTCCGCGAAATTCAATCGAATTTTCAGGGATGGATGGATATGAAGACCATGATGAACGCCCTCGCGCTGATCCCCTTTGCTTTGCCTGCCCTTGTCCTGCCGGTTTTACTGGCAGGCCCGCTCGTCGCTTTCACCCACGCTCAGGACGTCACCGAGATCGGCGGGNNCACGAGCACCACCAAGCCCGAATTCACCAGCATCACGCTCGCCCCAGGCCGCGGCATGGAAATCATCCAGATCACTGCTAATTTTCCCGGCAAGGGCAACATCAATGTGCTTGCATCTCCTGATCTTGCCGGAGCCAAGAAGATGCTCGACGAAAACGATAATGACTTCGGCGACCTGGGTTATCGTCTCGGCGCTGCATTTCTCGCCCCCTACCCAAACCGCATTCGCGGCAAGCTCTCCACCGATGGCAAAACCCTCACCACGGAGTGGGAGGGCCGCTCCATCACTCTTCCCGCCAACAACGTTGGCAAACTGCTCACCGCTGAACGCCACGCCATGCACGGCCTCATTCTCAAGGCCAAGACGGACGAAGTCACCGTGGAAAACGTTCCCGGCGGCCAGGAAGTCTCAGGCGTCATTCATGCCGGCGATTTTGGCGGCCACTGGTTCTCAAAGACACAATTTACGGTCACCATCCGGCTGACCGCCGAAGCTGTGGATGCAACCATTGACGCCCGCAACGTAGGCACCGAGTCTGAACCCATGGCCATCGCCTGGCATCCTTACTTCAACCTGCCCTCCGGCGACCGTACCCAGGCCAGGGTCATGATCCCTGCCTCCACCACCGCTGAAGTCGACGGCTACGACAACGTCTTCCCCACCGGTAAGATTGTGTCCGTTCAGGGAACCAGATTTGACCTGCGCGCTACCGGCGGCACTCCGCTTGGCAACAACTTCTTCGACGACAACTGGAACCACATCGAATGGAAGAACAAGGCTGCCACGGTCCAAGTCATCGACCCCGCCGCGCACTACGGCGTCGAGATTATTGGCCTCTCGCCTGAAATCAAGACCATCCAGATGTATGCTCCGCCCGCCGCGCACTTCGTCGCCATCGAGCACCAATATAACTTCGGCGACCCGTTCGGCAAGGAATGGGGATCGATGGACACGGGTATGGTCACGCTCAAGTCCGGCCAATCCACCAAGTGGCACGTTCGCCTGCACGTGTTTGCGCCCTAGGTAAAGAGCCTTGATCAATCAACTGGAGTGAGGGTGCCCCACTCGGGCGCCCTCTGGGCTCGCGTCTTTGTTCTTGCGGCTACGGAGGGATTGATCAATGCCGCTTTCGACCATGAGAAGCATCGACGCGCCTATTCACCCACCTTCGTCAGGCGCACCGTCTTTCCCGTCCGCGCCGACTCCCGCGCCGCATCCAGAATCTGCATCACCACGACATTCGTGTCCAGGGCTGTTAGGTCGCCCTTCGGCTCGATCTGGCCTCGCAGGACTGCAGCCAAATAGGTCAACGAGTCCCGCTCGATCGGATTGAGCGGAGCCGCAGTACTTGTCTGCTCCTCCGCATCGTGCTCATGTCTCACGCGCAGCTTGTCAGATCCTACCGTGATGGCGTAGCCCGTGGCCCCATACACCTCCATATCCTTTCGCCCGAACGGCCAGTTCCACGAAGCCTGAATCACCGCCTGCGCATGGGGATAGGTCAGCACAATCGTGGCATCGTCATCCACGTTGGGATAGAGCTGCGGCTTGTCGTGGTTCACCACTGCGGTCACGGTTGACGGCGTCTGGCCATGCATCATCCAGGTCATCAGGTCTGCGCCGTAGCAGCCAAAGTCATAAAGGGCCCCTGCGCCATTTTGTGCCGGATCGGTAAGCCAGTTCAGAAACTCCGGCGGCACGCCAATCTCCTTCGGCCCCTCATGCCCGTCGTGGATCACAACTCGTCGAATCTCGCCCAGCTTGCCCTGCTCCACCTCGTCATAGGCGGCGCGATTGCTGGAGTACCAGGTGGTCTCGTAATTCACGAGCACGCGGATGTGGTGCTCTCGCGCCACCTTTCGAATCGCCAGCGCATCGTCAAGCGAAATCGTCAGCGGCTTCTCCACCATCACGGTTACGCCGTATTGTGCTGCAATCTCAATCGCATGGCGGTGCTCGCCTACCGATGTGTAAACCAGCAGGGCCTGCGGATGGCGCACCTCGATCATGTTGGCCATGCTCTTGAAAAACAGACTCTCCGCCAGGGAATACTTCTTCTCGTACT
>PLKU01000248.1 GCA_003140705.1 Acidobacteriaceae bacterium | reverse complement strand
CGTTGAACAACACTCGCCCGCATTGGTTCGCCGCGGGCGCTCCTACCGGCGTGTTGAAGGTCAATTGCATGATGTCGTTATTGGAGTTGAGCGTTGCCCAGGGCTGCGTCGGCGGGATGATGGCAGTGAGGTCGTTTCTCGTATTGGTGAGATTCACCTGTCCATAGGCAGTCGATGCGCCGGAATTCAGCAGCCACTGGGCGAGTGTCGCGCCGTCGTTGAAGCCAGTATTGATCGTGGCCGGCCCGTCGATGGGATTGGGGCCTGAACCCCAATTCGCGACCGGTGGGAAATCCGAATCGTACGGGACGCCGGGGTTCAGCCACGCAAAGCTGTAGTGAGTTGCAAAGATGCGGCCGCCGGCATTCGCATAATTCAACAGATTGGCCGCGGCGGCCGGGTTTGCTTGACCACTTGGAGTCCCTTGACATGGAAACATCACTACGTCGTAGCTGTTGAGAAGTGACGAATTCGTCGCCGTCCCCATCAGCGTGTTTTCGGTCGGAGTCGACGCATTGATTTCTACGCCGGAGGATGCGCTGCCGGTGTAAAGATGGATGCGCCCTCCGGTCGTGCCGTTGTCGTCGGTAAATTCTGTATCGGCAATGCCCATATCGCGCAATACACACTCCAGGCCATCCACAGAGCCCGTCGCAATGGCAATCAAAGGAATATCGCCCTGCGTGTGGTCTGAGGGCATATGCAACGCAAGCCCAGTCAGGGGAATGGTGGCAACCGTCTCAGTGAATTGCCGCCGCCACTTGCCCGCCTGGATCACCAATGTGTAGGTCGCGTTTACGGGCACATTGGTCAGCGTGAAAGTGCCGTCTACGGCGGTGTTGGTGTAACTGACAACGCCGTTGCCGCCAGGAGACGAGCTTGAGGAAGTAAGACACTGCACCCCAGGCGTAAGTGGCGCCACTGTCCCGGTTGTCACGTACACCAGTACGCCCGGCAGAGGGAGTGAGTTTACATTCGTTCGCGGATCGTAGACCGTGCCGCTGATGGTGGTGGTTTGCGCGCGCGCCTGCAGGCCCAGAACCGGCAGCACAAATAGCAGCGCCGAGATCCCGATCCTGACCAGCCCGTAAGCCCTGCAAATCGAGTAAGAAATAAAGCGGGTAGAACAGCTTGATGCGGTCATGGCGGAGGTACCCCTCTTCAACACATGCCGATCTCCATCATCGTGGGGCCTATGCCCCGCAAGGGCGCATTGTGCCGGCTCCTATTCCTGCCGGCTTCGCTCGGGGCTTGTAGGCAGTCAATCGGACTCCTCAGCCGCGAATGCGCCTCTCGTCGACAAATGGACCTACATGTGTCCTTAAGAGTCTTTTAGAAACCCAGCACAATAATACACATCTATCAAGAATCACGAATGTGTTCCAGCACACTGGACACCAGCGCTGTAGTCTCCTGGATTGTGAAGGAGAGACCCGGCAGCTTTCCTGCAGCTTTGCGGTCCCCTCCTCCATTTCGTCTTTGTGCCTCAATGTGACTTTCGGCATTGAGTGTTCTCTAATCCCTGGCCGATAGATGCCATAGCTGCGGGAGAGACATTTCCAACAGGTCCAGGAAGTAAAGGCCAGGTATGGAGACAACAATTCTGAATTCCGCACGAGACCCGGTGTTGTCAGCAATCCCCTTTGTTTTCATGTTGTTCCTCTGCGTCTTCCGGCTTGATGAGACGTTTGCAAGGCCCCAAAGAGCGAACGGCCACCGTCAAACTGGGTGCGGGACAGACTAGAACGGTGAACCTTGCCTGCGCGATCCAGACGGCAGGGTTGTGGTGTTCCGGCAGGCTCGCAAGCCTAACGCAGGCAAAAGTGCTAAGTAGATACGAATTTCCACAGAGAGCTTTAGATCCAGGAGCTTGAGGAACCAGCCGGGTTCCGCACTGCCATGAACACTGTAGAGGCCAATCTGTCCATCCCGGCGACAGATTCTGTCTCGATTTTACCCTCGCATCTCATTGAATTGTAATAGGTTGATGGCTCAGTAACCGCGGCGGTTCCAGCCTCTCCCCCACGCTCAAAAACCTGTAAAAAACAGTTGACCCGGAGCCGATCTCGGTATACATTCATGAGTGCCATCCATAAAAGGGCAGATTGAACTGTGCGATTTCTCGCGCCCCATCTGTCATTTCCCGCATCATATTGAGCTGAGGCTCATCCGTTGATGCCCCGGTGTGTTTAACGTTTACCGGAATGGGAATGCAGGGCGCATGGATTCCCGAAGCGGCAATGTGGTTCCCTGATACGGCATGATGCTGTTCGACGGCGTGCGATTGTGTGTCAATATTTTTGAACTTGATGCACATTTCGAGCGTCTAAGGTTTGAGAACTGAATTCTTGGGGCGGCCCCGGTTCGTATTGCCTCCCCGTTCTGCACCGGCGGCGTACGTAGTTCCGACCGGGCAGCAATTGAAGAAGGAGAAAATGGAATGCGTTCCGATTTAGTTTTTGGGGCACTTTCTCATGTGTCCAATCGCTACCAGCTCTGTCAACTGGCTAGCAAGGCTACCCGCAAGCTGCACAAGCCGAATACACGGCTGCAGGACACCACGAATGAGGTCTTGGACCGCTTTCACACAGCAAATCCCGGTACCGTGTCGCCCGTAGTGGCAGCCGCGGCCCAGCCGGTCGAGCGGCGTCGCGCCGCCTAACGGCCTTTTCCAAAGGGTATAGTTGATTCAGGCAACGATTCCAAGGCGGCCTTCTGGCAAAGAAGGCTGCTCACCTCCGGGGTTTCGATCTTTTCCCGCATTCCTGGGAGAGGCTTCAACTTCGGCTCGCGCTCACAGCTTTTTTGAACCCCCTTCCGGCATCCCCCTGGAGCAATTCCCCTTCGAGTACCCCTTCACAAACATCCCTCCATATTGCAGGTAAACATGACCATCGCTGAACTAAAAGAGAAGAACATCACCGAATTGAGCCGTATTGCGCGCACCTTGGAAATCCCCGGGGCCAGCGGCCTTCGCAAACAGGATCTGATCTTCAAGATCCTCCAGGCACAAAGCGAAAAGGAAGGCCACATCTTCGCCGAAGGCGTGCTCGAGATTCTGCCCGACGGCTACGGATTTCTGCGCTCGCCGGATTACAACTATCTCCCCGGCCCCGACGACATCTACGTATCACCGTCGCAGATCCGCAAGTTCGATCTCAAGACCGGCGACTCTATCAGCGGCAACGTGCGTCCGCCGCACGAAGGCGAGAAGTACTTTGCCCTGGTCAAGATCGAGGCCATCAATTTCGAATCGCCTGAAGAGACCCGCAACAAGATTCTCTTTGACAATCTGACTCCGCTCTATCCGCAGGAACGCATCAAGATGGAGACAGTCCGCGAGGGTATCAGCGGCCGTGTCATGGACCTGCTGACCCCAGTAGGCAAGGGACAGCGCGGATTGATCGTCGCTCCTCCCCGCACCGGCAAGACCATGCTGTTGCAGTCCATCGCCAACTCGGTCTCGACCAACCATCCAGAAGTGGTCCTCATCGTCCTGCTCATCGACGAGCGCCCCGAAGAAGTCACGGATATGCAGCGCTCGGTGAAAGGCGAAGTCATCAGCTCCACCTTTGACGAGCCGGCGGCCCGCCACGTGCAAGTGGCTGAAATGGTCATCGAAAAGGCCAAGCGCCTTGTCGAGCACAAGCGCGATGTCGTCATCCTGCTGGATTCCATCACCCGCCTCGCCCGCGCCTACAACACCA
>PLKU01000194.1 GCA_003140705.1 Acidobacteriaceae bacterium | reverse complement strand
ACCAGATTCGTGAGAAGATCGGGGTCATGTTTGGCAATCCCGAGACCACGACGGGCGGACGAGCGCTGAAGTTTTACTCGTCGGTTCGGGTAGATATCCGCCGCATTGCCGCAGTGAAAGAGGGCGACGTGGTGACCGGCTCGCGGACCAAGGTCAAGATTGTGAAGAACAAGGTAGCGGCGCCGTTCCGTGAGGCCGAATTCGACATTCTTTACGGAGAAGGCATCAGCCGCGAGGGCGATGTGCTGGATCTGGCAGTGGCGAACAACATTGTCGAGAAGTCAGGTGCGTGGTACAGCTATTCAGGCGAGCGCATTGGGCAGGGACGCGAAAACACACGCGGGTTCTTGAAGGAGAACAAGGACATCTTTGCCAAGATGGACGCCGAACTGCGAAAAAAGCTGAACATCGGTGGCTCAGCGAAGGCTGAAGTGCCCGAGGCGCCTCCGACTGGGCACACTGAAGCCAAAGAGGCAGTGCGCGTTCGAAGGGGCTAGGAACAAAATCGAAGCGACTGACGTAGTTTCATCGTAGCCATTCTGGACGTCAGAGACTGCTGCAACAGTCTCATTCCCAGTTTCTGCTCTACACTTGAATGCGAATGCAGAACAAGGAGCGAGCGGCTTTACCAGTTTGCCCGCGGTGGAAGTTCCGCTGGCTTGCGGTCTTCCTCGCTTGTTCGTTGCGCCTGGCCGGGCAGAGTTCTGCAGTTCCCGCGACGAGCGTGCCTGTAGCCGCGCCAGTTCAGGGTATCCATGCTGTTCTGAATCTCGACGGTCCCTGGCGCTTTCAGGCGGGTGATGATCCCAGGTGGGCGGATCCGGCCTTCGATGATTCAAAATGGCAATCGGTTACCCTGACTGAGCCTCTCATTTCTCAAGGGCTTGATTCCTACTCGGGCTATGCCTGGTATCGCATTCGAGTGCAACCGGAGCAGCTTTCGGCAATCACCGGCCTATCCCTGAACGCACCTCTTGACCTGATCGCTGCTCCGAATTCTGTGGGACAGCTGATGGTGTACGTGAATGGGGTTGAAGCCGGCCATACCAAGGGCATGACGGAGAGCCCATCGATGTTTCAGTCTCCGCCATTGGTCGTTCCGTTGACCAATTCGGGTGGAACTGTTCTGGCGATTCGAACCTGGGCCGGCTCCGGCGTTGAAATCGGGCGTGGCCTGCTCGACAAGGTAGAAGTTGGGCCGCACGACGAAATTGCCGGAAAGCTCGCTGTCGCGACAAATCGCCAGTGGGACGAACATGCAGTCTCCGCAATGGTTGTTACGTTTCTGTTCGCCTGTGTAGCATTTCTTGCGGCGGCTCTCTTTCTGTCGCAACGTCACCATGCTGAATACATGTGGATGGCGCTGCTATGCCTTTCAGTGGCGGCGGGCGGCGCGGCTGACGCGACGTTTGAGTTGGGTCAGATGCCGCTCGGCGTGTATCGCATCTTCAGCCTGTTTATGGGCCGCGCCTTCATGGCCATCACGTTGGAGTTTGTGCGCCGCTTCACAGGTATTGAGTGGCGCAAAACCGTTCGAGGGGTTCAGATTGCCGTATTGCTTTTGCCTTTTGTAAGCCTGCTCAACCTGGAGCAGATTTACGAGGTGCTGTCAGTTTGCGCCCAAGTGGTTTTCTGCGGCCTGGTATGTTTTTTGCTCTTCAGAGCGTTGCGTCGCGGTCGCGGAGAAGCGGGTGTGATGCTGCTCCCATTTTTTCTGGCCGCAACGGCGGATTCCGCAGATACGATTCTCGACTACTTGGCAAGCAAACACTGGATCCCCATGGAATTTGCCTCTCCCCGCTTCCACCTTGGCCCCATCGAATTCGGCACCGGGACGGTGGCCTATACCGTTTTTCTTGGGAGCCTGATTGCTGTAATCCTGTACCAGTTTGTCCGCGTGAGCCAGGAAGAGCAGCGATCTTCAGCAGAGATTTCCGCCGCGCGCAGCGTGCAGGCGCTGCTCATTCCCACGCAGCTGCCTTCAAATCAGAATTTCATGCTGGAGAGCGCCTATCTGCCCATACAGGGAGTCGGCGGCGACTTCTTTCAGGTTCTTCCTTTGAATGACGATTCCCTGCTGATCGTGGTTGGTGATGTGAGCGGCAAGGGCCTACAGGCAGCAATGAACTCGAGCACGCTCGTGGGTGCTCTACGCAACGAGTTGTCCCATGATCCCGCCACTGTTCTCGAACACCTGAACCGGGTTCTGATCGGCGCGGTCTCGTCGCCCGGCGCAGTCCCCGATCTGAATGCGGCTCCCTGCTTTGCAACCTGTCTATGCGCGAGGATCTTCCCGGATGGCACTTTGATGGTCGCAAACGCAGGACATCTGAGCCCCTACCGCGACGGACGTGAGCTTGAACTAGAGCCGAACCTGCCTCTGGGAGTGATCGCCGGGACCCGCTACGAACAGAATACCTTCCAGCTAGAACGCGGTGACAGGCTCGTGTTCCTCTCCGATGGTGTTGTGGAAGCGATGAATCCGAAGGGTGAGCTTTTTGGCTTTGAGCGTACCAAGCAAGTCAGCAACGAGTCTGCGCGCTATATTGCCCAGACCGCCAAGCGATTCGGCCAGACAGACGATATCACCGTGGTTTCGCTCTACGTGGCATCACGCGCGGCTGAGCATGTCAGCCGAGGTGGGGTGGAGGCGCAAGAGACACGTTAAGATGTGTTCTTCATTCCGCATGTACAGTCTCGCGGGTTCAAAATAACGTAGAATCGCACTGGAGCCGCATCAATGAGTGTGAAAGCCCTCTATCCCGGCACCTTTGACCCGCCGACCAATGGTCATGTGGACCTGATTCAGCGCGGCTCGAAACTCTTTGAGCACCTGACTGTCGGCATCCTGAAGAATCCCGTCAAGAACCCGCTGTTTACAGTCGAGGAGCGAGTGGAGATGCTCTCGGAGGCAACGCGGAACCTGGGCAACGTTTCGGTGGCAACCTTTGACGGGCTCATGGTGGACTTTGCGCGGCAGCTGGGCGCCATGGCGGTGTTGCGCGGCATCCGAGCCATTTCAGACTACGAGCACGAGTTCCAAATGGCCCTGATGAACCGACGTTTGGCTCCGGAGATCGAGACGGTCTTTTTGCAGCCTGCCGGGCGCTACTCGTTTATCAGCTCACGGATGCTGAAAGAGGTTTTCAGCTTTGGCGGCGATGTGACCGGACTGGTGCCTCCCAATGTGCTGAAGCGGCTGCGTGGCCGCATTGGAACGACCTAGGTCCGCGGTGTCTGGACAGAATTTCAGCGGCTAGAACAATTTCGGAATACACGTAGACTTCTTGAGAGCATCGAAAGGTACCGTTTTCTTGAGGAAAACGCCACTTGGCTGTGTTCTTTCGGTCTACACCAATTCCGAAATTGCTATAGAGCGAAACCACGGTTACTGTATCCATTTGAGTTTCATGCGGGGTGCCGCTCCCTGAGGGTCGCGTCAACTTGAATGCCGCTGCTTCGAGACACACCATCGCCGGTTTCGCTGTAATATCAGACTCCCTGATTTACAACTCAGCCACCACAGATACCCCTAGGCCACGACTGTCTTGCTGGCAGGCTTGTCACCGCGCCTCAGCAAACGGCTGAGGATCACATAGAGCACCGGGATGAAGACGAGGTTGAGCACGGTGGAAAGCAACATGCCGCCAACGATGGTGGTTCCCACAGAGCGGCGACCCAATGCCCCCGCGCCCGTGGCGAAGACCAGCGGGAGAACGCCGAGGATAAAAGCAAACGAAGTCATGAGAATGGGGCGCAGGCGGAGTTCCGCAGCCTCAATGGCAGCCTCTGAGATGGACCGGCCCTTGCGGCGCATCTGCTCGGCGAACTCGACGATGAGAATCGAATTCTTTGCGGAGAGGCCGATGAGCATCACCAGGCCGATCTGGCAGTAGACGTCATTAGAAAGGCCACGCAGGGAGACAAGGCCAAGTGCGCCCAGAACCGCCATCGGCACGGCGAGAAGAATGATGAAGGGCAATGCGAAGCTCTCGTATTGCGCAGAAAGGGTGAGATAGACCACGAGAAGACCCAGGCCGAAGATAATGAGCGCCTTGCCGCTGGATTCAATTTCATCGAGGGTCAGACCCGTCCACTGGAATGTCATGCCGGGCATCATGTTCTGCTTCGCAACTTCCTCCATGGCTGTGAGGCCTTGACTGGAGCTGTAGCCGGGGCCCTTCGAGCCATCAATCTCAACTGACCGGAAGAGGTTGTAGTGCGTAATCACCGGTGGACCCGAGTTCTCCGTTACGGTGACCAGGTTGTCCAGCGGAACCATCTGGCCACTGTCGGAGCGAACGTAATAGTTGTGCAAGTCCCTGGCCGTCATGCGGAAGGGCTGGTCAGCCTGGACGAAGACGCGGTAGGTACGGTTGTTGTAGTCGAAATCGTTGATGTACTCCGAACCCATGAAGACACTGAGCGTCGTAGTGATCTGCGAAAGCGGAACGCTCATCGCCTTGGCTTTTTCGCGATCGATGGTGACCAGAACCTGAGGATCGTTTGCGGAAAAGGTAGTGAGGAGACCAGTGAGGTCCTTACGGGCGCGGCTAGCACCGACAATCTGGTGGGCTACGCGGTCAAGGTCGGCGAGGGTGTTCTTGCCCTGGTCCTGCAGCATGAATTGAAATCCGCCGAAGCTGCCGACGCCGTTGACAGCGGGGGGTTCGAACATGGCGACAAGGCCGCCGTTGGGAGCGAACATGAGGCTTTGGAGTTTGGGCGAGAGATCGGCCACAATGTCTGCGGCGGAGTGACCTTTGCCGCGGCGCTGATCAGAGGGCGTGGTCGAGACAAACATCATTCCCGCGTTGGATGAGCCTCCGGAAAAGCTGAAGCCCATGACGGAGAAGGCGCCCGCTATGTCGGGATTGGTGGCGATGATGGCTTGGGCGCGATCCGCCAAGGCACCCGTGTAGGCAAGGGACGAGCCCGGTGGCGCCTGCACAATCACCATGAGGAAGCTCTGGTCCTCCTGGGGAATGAAGCCGGTGGGAACCTTGTTGTAGACCCAGTAAGTGGCGCCGAGTCCGGCACAGAAAGCCAGCAGGAGAAGATAGCGCAACTGCAACGCGACGTGGATCAATTTGGCGTAGGTGCTGGCCAGCCAGGCAACCGCAGCGTCGGCGCCGTGAATGAATGCGGCAAAGATGCGCGAAACGGGGCGAATATGCAGAAAGTCCATCTGATGGGGACGCTCTTCTTCGCCGCGCAGGAACATGGCTGAGAGAGCCGGCGAAAGGGTGAGGGCGTTGAATGCGGAGATGGCAATGGCAAAGGCGATGGTCAGCGAGAACTGGCGATAGAGAATACCGGTGGTTCCGGGAAAGAAAGAGACCGGGACAAAAACGGCGATGAGCACCAGCGATGTAGCGATGACGGCGCTGGTGACCTCACCCATGGCCCGCGAAGTGGCCTCGTGGGGATCAGAATGCTCCATGGCAATATGGCGCTGCACGTTCTCAATGACCACGATGGCGTCGTCGACCACAAGTCCCGTAGCCAGGGTTATGCCGAACAGAGTAAGCGAGTTGATGGAGAAGCCGANNGAATGATGGTGGCGCGCCAGTCCAACAAGAACAGGAAGATGACCACGATGACAATGGCGATGGCCTCGGTCAGGGTCGTGAGCACTTCGCGGATGGAGTCGCCGACAACTGTGGTGGAATCGAAAGCGATCGCGTATTTGAGGCCGGGCGGAAAACTCTTGGAAAGTTCCTGCAGTGCGGCTTTGGCGGCACGATCCACTTCAAGTGCATTGGCATTGGAGAGTTGTTCGACGCCGATGCCATTAGCTTCGTGGCCCAGGTACTTGAGCGCGGAGCTGTAGTCTTCAGCACCCACCACTGAGTGGCCTACATCTTTGAGCAGGACCAGACCATTGGTGGAGTTCTTGACGATGATGTTGTCGAATTCCTCAGGACTGGTGAGGCGACCCACAACGCGGACCGGAATCTGAAAAGCCTGCTTCGAATCCGAAGGAGGCTGAC
>PLKU01000068.1 GCA_003140705.1 Acidobacteriaceae bacterium | reverse complement strand
GCCGACGCCCGCGATCAGCGCCTGCACTGAAGACGCGTCGAGAGGTGGTGCTGGCATTTGTGGAGCAGCGAGGGGGTTCAAAGGCCAGCTGCAGCGGCGACACAGATTGTCCGTTGGCACGAACTGAACCAGGAGACAGTTTGTGCACTTTACATGTTTACGGCTATCGAGTGGATTAGAAGGCATGGAAGATCTCCTGCGCCACGAGAGCTCGGGCGCGACTGAATGTGTCTGCGGCTAAATGTGAGGGTTTGAATTCGTGCGGGATTTGAAAGGCCGGGGTGAAGCTTGAGAGGGGAGCGGAGAGATTGGGCGGGGTGAAGGGCAGCGAATTGGCCCGGAAGGCAGTGGCAGCAACTGGATGTATCTATTTAGTTCCGGAATTCTGTTTAGCTGGCGATTCTTCCGAGTTTCGTTGCCGTTCGCTATGCGACACTAATTTCCCGGAAACACCGGGAAAGAGGCAAGAAATGGAAAAGGATTCTGAAGACAAGCTGTTCGATGTGAAGGGGCTCAAATTGCCGACGAACGAGGTCGGGCAAGAGAACGATTGCTGCTGCGACCACAGTTGTTGCGAAGATGGGAACCAGATGACCTGCGCTCAAATGGCAGCCGAACTGAACGCAGTGATCCGAGGCCAGATTTCGATTGAGGACATCCAGGGGCAAGCCTATCCGGTGGCCTCGCACATTGAAGGGGAGAATTGCGATTGGTGAACTTTTACCCGGAATCCTGGAGGAAGATAACCATCACTGTGAATTGCCCTAGTTGGTCGAGCTTTTTAGTAGCCGATTCTGCAAAATGATGATTTCCAAACACACGATCTGTGCCTGGAAGGCGAGGAACGGCGGGATCAACTTAAACGACGCGCGGGAAGCCCGGCAGCCGTGGGATAGAACCGCGGGGCTGTGCGATCAGGGACCACCACGCCGCTGAATTGGGAGTGCGCAATCTGGCAATGACCTGTTCCCGAATGCCGCGTGGCGTTGCGACACATCCTGAGACAAATCGCGCACTCAAATCAAACGCTGGGAAAATGAAGCTCAAGATCCACGCAGCACTTGCCCGGTTCACATAGATTGGGAAGTTTCAGATGAGTATTCGGAATTGGAGATGGGTGGCCTTGGTGCACGCCGGGTGCGGGAGTGCCATTGAAGCAGCAAGTCGGTGGAAAGATTCTGCATGGACGCAAATCCAACAAACATGTTGGCCCAATTTCTTGCGCTTATTGCCCGGTTCAATTTGGCACCAAAAGCCGATAAAAAAGAAGGTTCTCGTTCATTTGCCCGCGTAAGGGTCGACTCAGAATTGCATTCACTGCATTTACCAGGCGTGAACACCTACACGCGCACGCCCATCCAGGTAGGCTTCAATCACGTCGATTGCCAATTGCTGATCCAGCTCGGCTTCATCACGGTCTTGTGAGTCAATCTTCACCCCGATCGTCGTGAAATCAGTGCCAGCCCGCGGTTCGCGTGGCCTGTGAAAGGTGAATGTGCCGTTACCCAGAATCTCCGCGAAATTGCCATTGGCGAATTTGTGATACCCAATGTGGCGTACAAGGCCTTCAGCCTCGAAGTAATGCAGCGCCTGCCCCTTGAGGTTATAGATCCGAGTGTTATCGATACTCGCATTGCGGAGCACTTTATCGTGAATGCGCTTGGCGATTCGATTCAGCGTCCACATCTGCGAGACCCCTTGAGCGCTGCAGGCGCTTCTGAGTTCCTGCAGTCCCGTTTGATGTACTGATTTGAAGACATAGCAACTGAGATTGCAGCCGCAAAACAGTACAGGTCCGGCAGTTTGTCTGCGTCGGAGCCTACTGCACGGTCAGGGCGACAGTCCCGGTGGCCGTGGTTGTACCTGAAGTTGCTGTGATGGTCACTGTATAGGTTCCCGCAGTAGTGCCAGCAATGCCGCCGCCTCCACCTCCACCGCCGCTCCCACCACCTCCGCAACTGAGAACACCACCCGTGAGGAATGCGAGAAGGACAAACAAACTCAGAATGTTGCGCCAACTGCGGCGGCGTGCAGGAATGCCGACAAATAACAGGCAGGCAAGCGTCGTGCAAACGGTGGCGAACCAAGGAACTCCGGGGCGCTTGGGAGGAGCGAGAACTGCGGATGATGGTGCAGTGGTCGAAACGACGAGGGTTGCCGATCCGGCGGTGGTGCCAGTAATGTTCACCGGACTGGTCGAGCCGAAACTCAAAGTTGGCGGAAACACAGAGCCGGCCGGGCTGGAAGTCAGAGCCGCCGTAAGCGCTACGCTGCCGGTAAAGCCGCCAACCGGCGTCACGGTGACGATGGACCCATTTCCCGTAGTTGCGCCGGGAACGACCGTTACGGCTGTGCCGGCGACTGTGAAAGTAGGGTTGGTCACTGTAACTGTGGCGGCGCCGGTAGCTGCAGTGTAGTTGGCATCGCCTGAGTAGCTGGCCGTCAGCGTGTCGGAGCCAAGCGGAAGCGATCCGGCCGCAATATTAATAAGCGCGCTGCCGCCGCTAAGAGTGGTCGTCGCCGAGGTGTAGCTTCCGCTGCTCAGCGTGACTGTACCCGTGGGCGTCGGGTTGCCGCTGCCATCGCTCACAGCCACCGCCACCGTCATCGCTTGAGCTGTGCTAAAGCTTGATGAGGTAGGCGTGACGGTTACCGTGGGCTTTGCTTGCTGCGCGGTCAAGCCAACGTCCCCGGAGGAGCTTGGGCTGAAGCTGCTATTTCCGGGGTAGCTTGCCTCGATCTGATGGGTTCCGGTACCCAGCGGTGAAGCTCCGTTCAGCGTGGCTGTAGCCGTCTCCGTAATCTGGGTCAACAGAATCGTCACCGTGTTGATGCCATTGTTCAACACGGCCACGTCCAGGATGCCGTCTCCGTTAAAGTCGCCCACTATTGGGCTC
>PLKU01000510.1:239-7586 GCA_003140705.1 Acidobacteriaceae bacterium | reverse complement strand
TCGGCTGCGAGAACTGTCACGGTCCAGGCGCTGCGCATGTCGAAGCCCGGCGCAAAAGTAAGTTCGTCCCAATCGGTTCAGCGCTTACGATTGTCAACCCGGGGAATCTGAGCAGCCAGCTGGCCGACGACATCTGCATGTCCTGCCACCAGGGCGGCGACGCACGGGTCCTCGAACTCGGGAAGACGTATCAGGATTTCCGCCCGGGTGAGCCCCTCGAACGCACCGTCGCCATCTTCCAGATTCCACCAACGCGCGACAACCCGCCCAACGAGGATCACGTCGAGCACTACTACTCCATGAGCTTGAGCAAGTGCTTCCTCGCCACGCGGAACCTCCCCGCTGAGAAGCAGCTCCGTTGCATCAGCTGTCACAATCCGCACGTCGAGCCCACCGGGGACGAAGCGCCGGCTCATTTCAACTCCGCGTGCCTTGCCTGTCACACCGAGGCCAGCTGCACGGCGCCGCACGCTGCGCGCCAGGCCACGACGCCAAGCGACAACTGCATTGGCTGCCACATGCCCCTCCGCAGCATCCGCGTCATCTCGCATTCCAGCGCGACCAACCATCGCATCGTGCGCACCCCCGACGAACCATTCCCGGACCAGACCTTCAATCAGACGACGGCCACCATGCCCGACCTGATCGAGCTGAACCCCGCAGGCGAGCGTGGCGCGGGAGCTTTGGACCCGCCTGCGCTGATTCGTTTGCAGGCCTACGCGCTGCTCAGATCCGAGGAGAAGGTGCAGTTTGTCCAGCCCTGGCTCAAGACCCTGGCAGAGTTGGAGACGTCCAACCCGGAAAACGCCATTGTTCAGGCTTCCCTGGGGCATCGCGATCTGGACGACCACAGATACGCCGAGGCTATCTCTCATCTGGAGCACTCTCTGCGGCTCGATCCGTTGCAGCCGTTGGTCTATGTCGATCTGTCCGCGGCCCAGGATCAAACCGGCAACAGCGCCGAGGCGATCGTGTCGGCCAGGAAGGCCGTGGCCCTGGAGCCCTTCAACCCTGGCATTCGGAAGACGCTGATCTACCAGCTCATCCAGGACAAACAATATGACCAAGTGGAAGCGGAAATGGAAAATTATCTGCAGATCTTTCCTGAAGATGACAGTATGCGCAAGATGCTGGCCATCGCCAAGCAATGATCCCCCGAGTTTGCCCTTGCGAACTGTTCCGCGCGAGAATTGTCTAAGACGCTCTTCAGGACGCGCCGCGCTGGTCACTTGCGCGGACAGACGGCAGAAAGGCCATTCCGTGATTCCAGTGCTCCGCATCGTGTTGTGGGTAGGACTCCTGACTGTCGCCGATTCAAATTGGGCCCAAGTCAGGACTGCGCCAGATTCGCGCCGTCAGGAGGCTCTGGCGCTGGAAAAGCAAGGGAACAATGCCGAGGCTGAGGATGCATGGCGCGCGTATCTGAAGGATCACGCGTCGAGCCCGGAGGCCTATGCGCACCTTGGATTGCTTGAATCCCGTCAGGAGCACTACAAAGAAGCTGCGCCACTTTATCGCAAGGCGCTGAAGCTGGGCCCGGACGTGCCCGGGCTGCGGCTGAATCTTGGATTGGCGTTGTTCAAGAGCGGCGATCTGAAGGAAGCGATTCAGGAGTTCAGCATCCTGTTGAAGGCGCAGCCAGACAATCAGCAACTGAACACGCTGATCGGGATGGCCCACTACGGGCTGGCCGAATACAGGGATGCTGTGCCGTTTCTGCAGGTGGCCGCGGCGCACGACGCGAAGAATTTGCCCCTGCGGCTGGCGCTGGCGCACTGCTGCCTCTGGACCAAGCAGAACCAATGCGTGCTGGAGGTGTATCGCGAGATTCTGGATCTGGATCCGAACTCCGCCGAGGCCGACATGGTGGCCGGCGAAGCACTGGACGAGATGAAGGACAATGAGGGTTCGACGAAGATGTTTCGCGCCGCGGTCAAAGCTAATCCCAAGGAACCGAATGTTCACTTTGGCCTGGGATACCTGCTATGGAGCCAGAAGCAATATAAGGAGGCGGCAATCGAGTTTCACGCCGAGCTTGCCAACGACCCCAATCATCTTCAGGCCATGCTCTACCTGGGCGACGCGGATATCCAGATGAATCAAATGGAGGAAGCCAAACCGCTGCTGGAGCGGGTAGTGAAGCTTAATCCATCCCTGGGCCTGGGACATCTGGACCTCGGCATTATCTATGTCGAGTCCGACCATAATACCGAAGCGCTTCGCCAATTCAATCTGGCTGAAAAGCTGACCCCTGACGATGTCAATGTTCATTGGCGGCTGGGGCGGCTCTATCGGGCAATGGGCCGGAAGGATGAGGCAAAGGCTGAATTCGACAAGGCCAACTTCCTGAACAAAGCGGTGGATGATGCCAACTACAAGAAGATCGCCAACGGTCAGGCACACCACGATCAAACGCAGGGAGTGCCGGCGACTCCATCAGACGTAAAATAAGGCGGCTCTAGTTCGCCAGTGACCTGGATGCGATGGATTGTTCCCGCACCAGCAGGCCCGCTAACGCCTTCTCTGGGCAGATGTGGCGCATTTCCCGCTGATCCAGCTCCTTCTCCGTCTCGACGGAAAAGGCGATCGTGATGAAGCAATCCAGACAGCGGGTGTTGTAACTGCCGTTTTCGTTTTGAGTTCTGTTGTACATCGTTGCCTCGGATATGCGACCGATTGCAAGATGCTAGGCCCTGAGAAAATTCCTCGACGTGACTCCCATCACCCGCCTTTGTGATCGGTTCTGGGTGGCCGCGGCGCACTCAGCCAGTGAAGAATCGGGGCATTTCAAATAGTCGCGCCCTGATTGGGATGTCGCCTTAGCTGCCAGCAGGGGCTCATTCCCACCTGGGGAAACAGCGAGATTGAGCAGGGCGCATCCAGCGAGCCGAGATAATCGAACTCCTGCTTGTTGCCTTTGAGGGGAATCGTGACGTAGCGATTGACACTTACAGTGGATCGGGGCGAACCGCGCAGCTTGAAGAGAGCCCAGTCGCCCACATAGATGAGGACAAAGCCCCCCAACAGCACTCCAGCAATCCGCAGCAACCAACGTTTGATCACGTTTCAGCCTTCCTTCAAGAAATGAGATTCCTGCTTCAGGGCTACGCCGGTGAGCTTGCGACGCCGGGATTCAGTCAGATAAAAGTTTAGCTGGTCGGCGGCCTGCACGGAACTCAAGCCCCCCACGCGAATGTTTGAAATGCAATTGCGCTCGGCATCTGTGCGGCCTGGTTGGGGAGCCCAGGTGATGTATGCGCCCAGAGAGTCGGGTGAACTAAGTCCGGGGCGCTCGCCGATGAGGNNCGAGCGCAGCGCCAATTTCATCGGCAATGGCAACACGGCCCTGCTCGACAATGCACAGCGGCGCTAGACGCCAGTCATGCAATCGCGGAATCAATTCCTTCAAGAGCGGGGGAACATGGCGCTCGACGGCGNNTGACGAGCGCAAGATCGTGCTCGCTGTTCATCCGGTCGAGGCTTGCGCGACTGGACCGATCGAGCATGCGACCAAGGTCTGGGCGCTGCAGGTACGTTGTGCGGTCTTTGGCCTGAGAATGCAGGCACAGTACTTCAACATTGGAGTGCCCGAAATCGCCCATGGTTGAAGACAGGTGTGACGCGAGAGCAGTGGCTTGAAGTCGAGAGTGAACCGCATCGCGAGCCTGTGCGTGAGAAAGCTGGAAGTCAAGCACGTCGCGGGTTTGCTGGCTCACACCGGTGCGGCCAAGTCCAACGCGGGCAGGAGTGAGAGCTCGCAATTGAACAGCAAGCGGATCGGGATTGGCGATCTCGGTCATGAACTCAGCAGCCTCTCGGGGTAGCGAGCTTCATGCGCGAGCCGGCGGAAGTTCTCTCCTTGCAGCCAAGCCTCAAACTCCGGGGCAGGCCTGAGTTTGAGCGCCTTGCGCAGGTAAAGTGCGTCGTGGAAGCTGGTGCTCTGGTAGTTGAGCATCACGTCGTCGGNNGCCCCAACAGCTTGCCGCAGAAGTGGTCCTCCAAGCCGGCCCGGATAATCTGCTTGCCGTCGTATAAATACTCCGGGCCGATGAACCCCACCACCGTATTCACCAGCATGGGCTTGAAATGCCGGGCGACTGCGTAAGCGCGAGCCTCGAGGGTTTGCTGGTCAACATCATGATGGGCGTTCGCGGAGAGCGCGGAGCCCTGGCCGGTTTCAAAATAAAGAATGTTGCCGCCGGGCTGGTCGCCGTTGCGAATTGCGCACCGGTTGAGGGCAAGTCCGGCCTCATGCGCCTCCTGAAGCAAAGCAAGATTCACGCCAAAGCTGCGGTTGGCTGCTTCAGTGCCGGCGATTGACTGAAAGAGCAAGTCTACGGGAGCACCGGCTTGCAAAGCCGCCAATTGAGTGGTGATGTGAGCCAGCACGCAACTCTGCATGGGAATTTGAAACCGCTTACGCACGGTGTCGACCATGCGCAACAAGCGAGTCGTGCCTGCAACGTCGTCGCTGGCCGGGTTGATGCCTACGACGGCATCGCCAGAGCCGAGCAACAGGCCATCGAGCATGGAGGCGGCGATTCCAGTTGGGTCGTCCGTGGGGTGATTGGGCTGGAGACGCGCACTAAGGCGGCCTGCGAGGCCGACCGTGGTGCGAAAGCGAGTCACAACTCTGATTTTGGCTGCAGCAACAATCAGATCCTGCACACGCATGAGCTTGCTTACAGCGGCCGCCATCTCCGGCGTCAACCCCGGCGCCAACGCTGCAAGGCGCTCCTGCGTGGCCTCGTCACTCAGAAGCCAATCCCGCAGTTCCCCGACAGTGAAGGAGCTGATGGGGGCAAATGCGTTGGCGTCGTGCGTGTCGACAATCAGGCGGGTAACTTCGTCGGCTTCGTAGGGAATGAGCTGTTCGGAAAGGAAGTGCGCCAGGGGCAGATCGGCAAGGGCAAACTGTGCTGCAATCTGCTCTTCGGCCGACGAGGCGGCCAGGCCAGCGAGCACATCTCCACTGCGCAGAGGCGTGGCCTTGGCGAGCAAATCCCGCAGGTTGGCGAAGGTGTAACGCGCATTGCCGATGGTGTGAACAAAAGACATGGCCTGGAACTAGCGTATCCGAAACTTCGCCCGCCCGGTGCAGTCCTATCCAGATTTCGAACGCCCAGGTGTGCGCTAAATCTTGATTGTGCTCATGATGGCCGGGCTGGGAGCTCCAGCTGGAACAATCAGCCCTTGCGGGGCGCAGCATGCTCGTTCCAGCTTGGACAGATCGGCCTGCATCTTTTTGTCGCTGCGCAGCGTGGAGAGTACCTGACTGAGGATGGCGGCGTGGGCAGCGTCGGCCGGCGGGCGGATGCTGTAGTGCATCCATTTGCCTTCGCGGCGCGCGGTGACGATACCGGCCTTGCGCAGGTAGGCGAGATGGCGGGAGATTTTTGGCTGGCCCTGTCGCAGAATCTCGACAAAGTAGCAGACGCAGACCTCGCGGCCCGACATGAGATTGAGCAGGCGCAGGCGNNCGGGTGGTGTCAGCTAAAGCCGCAAAGATGCCGGCAAGAGGCGGTGATGGCAAACGGCTGACCATGCAAATAATTATATACGGTTTGACAAATATGATATTCCGCGAATATATTTGCTAAAGCGAATGTGAGGCGCGATCGATGAATACAAAAACCCTGGTTCAGGAAAAATATGGAGCGGCGGCACGGCAGGTGAAAGACAGCGGTTTTGTTGCCCGCTGCGACCCGGGACTTCGGTGTTGCGACCCGATTACGACGAATCTGTACAACGAGGCAGAGAGAAGCGGACTTCCGGCAAGCGCGGTGCTTGCGTCGCTGGGTTGCGGCAATCCAACGGCATTGATTGAACTGAAACCGGGCGAAACGGTGCTGGACCTTGGGTCCGGCGGTGGCATTGACGTGCTGCTNNACGAAAACAAGCGCAAAGCCGGGGTCGAAAACGTCGAGTTCCTGAAGGGCGAGATCGAAAACATTCCGTTACCTGACAACTCGGTGGATGTAGTGATCTCAAATTGCGTCATCAATCTCTCCGCGGATAAGGGCCGGGTGTTGCGGGAGGCGTTTCGCGTGCTCAAGCCGGGCGGAAGGTTCGCGGTTTCCGATGTAGTGGTGCGCGGCGAGGTTCACGAGCAGGTTCGCGAAAGCATGCTGCTGTGGGTGGGCTGCATTGCGGGCGCGCTTGAAGAGCGGGATTACAAGGCCAAGCTGGGTGCTGCGGGCTTCACTGAAATCTCGGTTGAGCCGACACGGGTGTACTCCATCGACGATGCGCGACATTTTCTGGTGGAGGCGGGCATCGATGTCGACGCAATCGCTCCGTTGGTGGACGGCAGGTTCATGAGCGCCTTTATTCGGGCGACGAAACCCAGCGCCTGCTGCGCGCCTGGCTGCTGTAATTGAGCGAAGCTCACGAGGCGGAAAGCATGCAGAGACCGTACAACATTCTCGTTCTGTGCACGGGCAATTCGGCGCGCAGCATCATGGGAGAAGCGCTCTTCAACACGCTGGGCGCCGGCCGGTTCAAGGCCTACAGCGCAGGGAGTCATCCGAGCGGCCGGGTCAATCCATTCGCCATCGAGCAGGTACGTGCGCTGGGTTATCCGGTGGACGGCTTGCGCAGCAAGAGCTGGGATGAGTTTGCGCTGCCTGGGGCGCCACAGATGGACTTCATTGTGACGGTCTGCGACAACGCGGCAGGCGAGGTGTGCCCAATATGGCCGGGGCACCCGATTACGGCGCATTGGGGATTTGCCGATCCGGCCGCGGTGGAAGGCAGCGACGAAGTGAAGCGTGCGGCCTTTGCCCAAACGTTAAGGCAGATTCGCAATCGCGTGCAGCTGTTCCTGAGCTTGCCGTTGGAGACTCTGGACCGGCTCGCAATCGAAAACCGGATGCGTGAGATCGGCAAAGAGCCGCTGTAGCTGCGCGTGCTGCGACAAAGGAGAAATCGAATGCAGACCGACCCACAGCTTTGCTGCCCTGCCGAATTGCCGGGGCAAGCTTCAAGGCTCTCGTTCATTGACCGCTTTCTGACTTTGTGGATCTTTCTAGCGATGGCGATTGGCGTTGCGCTGGGGCGGTTCGTTCCTTCTTTTCCTGCATTCTTGCAACGCTTTCAAGCCGGCACGACAAATATTCCCATCGCTGTTGGGCTGATCNNTGATGATGTATCCGCCGCTGGCCAAGGTGCAGTACGAGCGGCTGGGCGAGGTCTTCCGCAATCGCAAGGTTCTGGGACTTTCACTTTTGCAGAACTGGGTGATCGGACCGGTGCTGATGTTTGGGCTTGCCGTGATCTTTCTGCGCGGCTACCCGGAGTATCGAACCGGGTTGATTCTAATTGGGCTGGCCCGCTGCATCGCCATGG
>PLKU01000510.1:0-136 GCA_003140705.1 Acidobacteriaceae bacterium | reverse complement strand
AGAGCGTTTTTATTTATCTTGGGATTCCATTTCTGGCCGGTATGCTTACGCGCTTTCTGCTGGTGCGGGCGAAGAGCAAGACGTGGTACCAGACGCGCTTTGTGCCCGCCATCAGCCCGCTGACGCTGATCGCCCT
>PLKU01000293.1 GCA_003140705.1 Acidobacteriaceae bacterium | reverse complement strand
GCCTTTTCCGCCGTTGTTGATCGACGGGCCAGTGATTGGCTGAGGTCACAATGCAGAAAAGGCAGTCGTTAAGAACTTTACTAGGCGGGGGGGGGGCTTTGGCTAGGTTGATCGGTTCAGGAGGTTGGGATCAGGAGGCATGCAGGGGAGGCCTGATAGGCCCGGCATGCTGTTGCTCTCCAACTAAGGGTACAAGAGCAAAAAAGTGCGCCTGCTGTCTAAGGCAGGCGCCAAGGAGGCTACAACAACAGTCCTTGAACACGCGACTCGGTTCGGACTGTATCTGCCGTCTGTTTGCTGGCGGCGGATTTGATCTGGTAAATGCGGGCGGCACCGAAGTGCCGCTCGCAAGATTCAAAGGTTGACAAGGATTAGAAGAGGAGGCGTCCGCCAATCTGGATTGTGCGAGGGTTGCCTGCGGCCCTATCGGCGGGTGCCATCAGACCCAGAGAAGCGGCTGGCGGATTGGGTAATTCCTAATGATCTCTCTGTCGGTTGGATCCGGATTTAACACCTTCCAGACATCGACGTACTTCTTCTCATGAGCGGCGATGCCCGAGAACAGCAGCCCAGGTGAGCGAACTGGCAGCGCATCGAAATGCTCAACATCCTTTGCCCATTTCCACGCGCCCTTGTCTTTGATAAAGGGATAGATNNCGAAGTTGAAGATCGAGTAGCTGTACGGCTTGGTCCGCGCCAGTTCTCTTGGGAAAGACCCATCGAGCGCCAATTGATTGGGAAGGAGAGTCTCGCGATAGCGCCGATACACTTCGTTGCGAGTCGACTGGTCCGCGACGAGGCGGGCAAATTCTGCGGCCTGGAGGGCCCAGCACATGGCGTGGTTGTTTGTTGTGTCGCGCTCTACCTTTCCCCGATCGCTGTTGGATAACCAATCGAGATAACTGGTGAACCAGGCGTTCACCGCGGCGGCGTCCAGGGCATTCAGCATTCGGGGCATCAAATGGCTTGCAGCCCGGGCCACTTCAACCAGGTGGAGTGTGTCGATGATGCCGATGGAACGGCCAGTAGAGACCCCTTGAACCGCCTGTGCATACATCAAATTGGGGTTCATGCGCGTATCAGCGGTGACAAACCACGCGCGCAGATGATCGCCAGCGCGCTCGGCAAATCGCTTGTCTCCTGTGAGGACCCAGGCTGCGGTCAGGGCCGGCATCTGAATTGAGAGGGCAACCATGACTTTGCGATGCTCGTTGAAGTTGTCTGGATTGCTTTGCCCGTCGCGGTTAATGTAAGGGCCGTCGGGGTTATCGGGATTTGGCCAGAAATAGTCAGCCTGGGAGTAGAAATCATGGAGCCCACCTGCGCTGCGCTTTGTTGGGAATGCGGTAATCGTCAAGGGCGCCTGTGAGAGGTAGAACTTCGCCGCGGCTAGTATTCGGTCGCGATCCGTCTCAGCAACGAGTTGAAACGCATCGGAGCGAGGCAAGGAGCGTGGCAGACCAAAGGCCAGAGCGGAAGCCGTGGCGCAGCCGGTTGCCGCTGCCGACTTCAAGAAAGTTCTGCGATCAAGTGCGTTTGTGGGGTGCATATTCCTCGTCCAAAGTTTTTTAGGATCTTGCTGAACTGTTTTTCATGCGTGGTGCAGATAGCCCATTCCGAAACCGAACAACCTTAGACCTCCAAGATGAATGCTTGCAAGTGACTCACCGTTTGTCACCTCATCGGGGCCTCTCGGGCCTATTGGCTTGTACGGCTGCACGGTGATAAGCGCCGCTCAGCAGTCGCCTGGAAATGGACCAAATCCAGTTCCCGCAATACAAATAGAGCTACTCAAACGTTGAGGTCAAGCGTCGCACATTGTTGTGCCAAACGTGATCAACAACCGGTGAGCCTTCGCGTTTGCCAGATCACGTTAACTCGTTGTCAAGGGCGCTGAAGATTTTCATGCTGAAACGGCACACTAAGGGCCAGCCGCGATAGCGGGCGCACTTCAAGCTGATGTATTATTGCGCTTCTGTTCCTATGGCTTCTGAATCGATGAAGGCCGCGGATCTGAGCAACGACCGGGACGGATGAATATTCGAAAAAACTGATGACTCGAAGGGTTAGAGAAATGATAAAACGGGTTGGGATGATATTAGCTCTGATGGCAGGATTTGCCGGGCTGAGTACACGCGCGCAAGTCGCTCAACCTAAGGCGCCTGACTTGGCGCCGGCAGCAACACCAACTTCAGTCGATAGGGCCACTTCGGGGGACTCACCGGATGATCCGGGCCCGCTGGCTACGGATTTGTCCTCCGCACTGACGCATGCTGATATCAGCAAAGTGACGCGCAAGGTGGCCGATTGGGAGCTTGCCCGGACCGAGAATACGTTCAATCAGCAGTGGACCTACGCAGCTTTATATGACGGCATGCTCGCGGCGTCGAAGACAACAGGAGATCCGCGCTATCACGATGCGATGGTGAAGATGGCGCAGCACTTCGACTGGAAGCTGCTCAATGACAGGTTCCCTCATGCCGACGATATGGCTCTTGGGCAGGCTTACATGGATCTTTATTTGGAGGTGCGCGATCCCTTGAGAATGGCGGACACCAGGGCCGATCTGGACAAGTTGGTTGCTCGACCGGATGATCCCTCCAAGCTAGTGTGGTGGTGGTGCGACGCGCTGTTCATGGCGCCACCAGTGCTGGCCAGGATGTCTAGCGCTACCGGCGACCGGCGTTATTTGGACACGATGGACCGCGAGTGGTGGGAGACCTCGGCGAGTCTTTATGATCCGGCGGAGCACCTGTATTTTCGTGACAGCAGGTACTTCACGCAAAAACAGGAAAACGGTGAGAAGCTGTTTTGGGCGCGAGGGAATGGATGGGTGATGGGCGCGCTGGCAAAGGTGCTTGAAGTGATGCCGAAGGATTATCCGAGCCGCGGAAAGTACATTGCGCAATATAAGGAGATGGCTGATCACATCGCTTCAATCCAGGGAAAGGACGGGTTGTGGCGCAGCGGGTTACTGGATCCGAGTGCCTACGATCTTCCCGAGGTTTCAGGGTCAGCGTTTTTCACGTATTCGCTGGCATGGGGCATCAACCACGGAATTCTGGACCGTGCCCGTTTTGAGCCAGTCGTAGAACGGGCATGGGCCGGAATGCTTGCGCACGTATATGCCGATGGACGTCTGGGGTCAATCCAGCCCATTGATGGACAGCCGGGGAAGTTCAAGCCCTCAGCAAGCTATGTGTATGGAGTCGGCGGATTTCTGCTTGCGGCCTCGGAGCTTGACGCGATGGCGAATGGCGCCGGTCCAAAGCGGCCGCGCATTACAGGCATCTCGCATGTGGGGTATTTTGTCTCCGATTTGCCAAAAGCGATGGAATTCTGGCACGATCTGCTCGGATTTGATGAGTATTTTGAGATTAAGAAGCAGGGAAGCGAAGAACCAAAAATCGCATTCGTGAAGATCAACGATCATCAACACGTTGAGCTGTTCAATGAAGCTCCAACAGCGGCGCCGAACATGCTGAGCCATGTTTGTTTCACGGTCGACGACGTTGAGCAGATGCGCTCCTACCTCCGGAACAAGGGTCTCGATCTGAAGCCGGGCAATGGCGCCAAGACGCGAGCGGGGGATTACGCGTTCGAGATCAAGGACCCCGACGGCACTCTCATTGAATTTGTCCAAAGCTTGCCAACGGGAATGGAAGCGCAGGCTGCCGGTAAGTTCTTGCCAGCGACACGGATCGCGACCAGTATTTATCATGCTGGATTCCTGGTAGGGAATAGCGAGAAGTCGATCGCCTTCTACCACGACATTCTTGGCTTCAACGAGACCTGGCGTGGTGCAAGCGACCCAAAGGAGCTGAGTTGGATCAATATGCAGGTGCCTGACGGCAGCGACTACATCGAGTTGATGCTTTACAGCAAACTGCCCACAACTTATGGAGGCAGGAATCACCTTTCGCTTCTCGTCCCGGATGTCAAGAAGTCAATTGCCGACCTTGAGGGTCGACCCTCATACAAAACTTACGGCAAACCAATAGAGATGCATGTGGGCAAAAACGGCAAGCGCCAGGCCAACCTCTACGATCCAGATGGGACTCGCGTGGAGCTGATGGAAGCAAACACGGTGGATGGCAAGCCGGTTCCGTCTTCGAGCGCGCCCCCTCCCACTCGCGAATAGCGCCGGTTCTCTGAATGAGTCCTGATTTGGTGAATGGACCCGGGGTTCAGGTGGGTGGCGGATTTGGCCGTCAATTGTAAAACCAGAATCCTCGATCAACCTCCAGTCTGTCTGATTCCGAGCCGGAATGAGCAAAGTCAGGTTCTCAAATCTTAGTAGTATTGAGGGTGCGGAGAATTCTTCGTGCTCCCTTTCGCTCTGCGCCAGTTGTGGAAAGTCATCGTGGTTAGACTTGCGATTGGCGAACGGCAGAATCGTGTGGGCAAAGCCGACGACTGACATCCTGCCAAGAAGTGACAGGTCACGAACGAAAGGGTATTCAGGTTGCTTCTTAAAGAATTGGGTCGAAAGTGCCGATTGTAGTCTTAATGTTGCGCAAAGCCATTTCGGTCGGGTTAGCCGTCTTGACGATTGGATCGGTAGCACTGTGCGCGCAGGACTTCAGTTTTCGAAGCTTTGGGGTCACAGATGGCCTGACTAACCTTGTTGTCCGGAGAATCTTCCAGGACCGGGTCGGATTCCTCTGGGTGAGCACAGAAAACGGCATCTTCAGGTACGACGGGGACCGTTTTGAAGCCTTTGGGGCGGCACAGGGGATTCCGTCGAACTCCGGCGCGGCGCTCGGCGATGCTCCGGACGGTTCTCTTCTCGCAGGTGGAAACTTTGGACTCTACCGTCTTGTTGGCAATCGATTTGAAAAACTCCCAATTGCATTGACGACGATCAATTGGGCCCAGGGTATCCAATCCGATGGGAAAGGGCACACTTTCGTTGGTTCGGACGCTGGGCTTTTGGAGCTTGCTTCGCAAGCTGGCCAGGCGCAGTTTTCGGTGCGCAGTTTTCCCCAGCCTCCGGGCACGTCCGGGCCGGGCGCGTCAGGGATTCTGGTCGATGGCGATCTACTGTGGTACGGCTGCGGACACGAACTCTGCCGGATGGATGGAGACGGCACACGGGTTTTTGGGCAGGAAAGCGGACTTCCAGACAAGGAAATACAGGGTATCGAGAAGGACGGCATCGGAAATCTCTGGTTGCGAATGCGGAATGGAGGCACATTCGAGTTGCCAGCCGGGAAAGGCAAATTCATCAGACCGGAAACACCCATTCCGGCAGAAGATCTGGGCGCGGTGCCAGCTGTCGATAGCGGCGGAAGGATTCTGCTTCCGTCTTCCGATGGGCTGCTGATCGGTGACCAGCAGGGTTGGCAGAAGATAAACCGAGCCGCCGGCCTTCGCGGCACAGTTTATTCGGCCTTCGAGGATCGGCAACACTCTCTCTGGATAGGGCTGGCTGGCCGCGGGATCGTACAGTGGCGCGGGTACCGGGAATGGGAGAGCTACTCCACCGAAAGCGGCCTTACCAGTGACCTGGTGTACGAGATTCTTCCACGAGAAGACGGATCCATTCTGGTTGCAACAGAGGCCGGGCTGTTTCGGGGAGTGCGGCGACCCTTCGGCGTCACGTTCCAAAGCGTGGCGGGGCTGAATGGCTTTGCGGTCCACAGCCTGCAGCGGGCGCCCAATGGAGACATTTGGATCGGGACTGAGGCGCGCGGCGTAGCGCGCATCGATGCGCGAACAAACAGAACGGAGTGGTTTGGTGAAGGTCGGGGCCTTGGGGGGAGGGCCGCCTATACGCTGCGCTTCGATAAGCANNTTCAAAAGCTCCGTACAAGAATTTCTCGCGTGTGACAGAATTGCCGACCACGCGGATTTGGGCGGTGGCCGAAGGAACGGATGGGACGATTTGGGCTGGGGGCACGGACGGTCTTTTCGAATTTGCAGGTGGCCGCTGGAAGAATCTTACCCATGCCGACGGCTTAAGCAACACTGAAGTGCTCTCACTCGGAGCGGGTCCTGGGGGCACCATGTGGGTCGGCTACCGGTTTGGCGGGGGCATTGATCGTGTCCAGCCGCAGGCAGGTGGCGTCGCCATACAGAAGGGTGTCGAAAGAAGTGGAAGCGATGGACTTGTTTACTTTCTCGACTTCGACACCAAGGGCAGGCTATGGGCAGGTACCGAGCGTGGGGTAGACATGTGGGATGGCGCCCGCTGGAGCCACTACGACTCAAGAGACGGTCTCATCTGGGACGATTGCAACAGCAACGCGTTCNNTGGCGTGGGACGACTGCAACTTGAACGCATTCGCAGAAGAGCCTGATGGCACTGTCTGGATTGGGACTGGCGGCGGCCTATCACGATTCAAGCCGTTGCCGCGTATTGCGCAGGACGCTCCGCTTGAGGTTGTTTTTACCAGGCTGGTGATTGGGAAGACGGAGGTCTCGGGTTTGCATGATCCTTCGTTTGGCATCCATGAAAACTCATTTGTTGCGAGGTATTCGGCGCTGAATGCTCCGCGCGCAAACGGAGTCATCTTCCGCTACAGACTTGGGGGCGCTACTTCGAGCTGGACAGAGACAAGCCAGCGCGAACTGCAGTTTGCAAATCTGGCGCCCGGAGATTACCAGATTGAGGTAGAGGCGCGGGAAAACGATGGAGAGTGGAGCGGACAGAGCGCGCAGTTCCCGTTCAGAATCCTCACCCCCTGGTACTCAACATGGTGGTTTGTTGGTTTGTGCGTTTTGATCCCGCTTTCAATTGCGGGTGGAACGCTTCGGCTCCGCTTTCTTGGTGCTCAAGAGAGGGAAGTGGAACTGGTCCAGCTTGTTGAGGAGAGGACGGCGGATCTGCGCCGCGCCAATGAGGAGCTGGTGCTGCTGTCGTTCACTGATCCTCTGACCGGGCTTGCCAACAGGCGCGTTTTTGACCAGACGCTCGATCGGGAATGCGCACGTATGAACCGGATCGATTCTTCAGTTTCGCTATTAAGCATTGACGTGGATCATTTCAAAGCGTTGAACGACTCCCAGGGCCATCAGAAGGGCGATGATTGCCTGGTATTACTTGGCGCTGAACTTACCCGGCTCTGCAGACGCGAAGTGGATCTGGCTGCACGGTGTGGCGGGGAGGAGTTCGCCATCATCCTTCCTGAAACGACCAGATACGGGGCCGAGCAAGTTGCCGAATGTGTGCGCCAGGCAATTGCCGCCATGAAGTTGCCGCATCCCGCGTCGCCCGTCGCTCCCTATCTCACGGTCAGCGTGGGTGCGGCGACGGGGACAAAGGACTGGTGTGGCACTCGAGAGGCGCTGGTGGCCGCAGCAGACCAAGCACTCTATGCAGCGAAGAAGTCTGGCCGGAATTGCGTATGCGTGGCACCGACTAAACCCAGTGGGCCAGGCGCCGGAGATCCTTCTTCTGTGGATGGAAATTGACGTTGATGCAGCGGGACTCGTTCGAAGCCAGGAAGCTCATCGGCGTTGATTGGCGTTGCTTGCAAGCGCATGTAGCCTTCCAATACAACGGAATGAAGCCGCCGGATAAAGACAACGTGAAGCCACTCAACACAATCAGACTGGCCATCTCAACCTGGTAGTTGGCCGCATGTCGATTTGCTGGGCGAACATTCGTCAGAGGTCCGAATAGGCATCAAACCATCTTGAGCGCCGGCGGGCTTGCGTACCTGGGGTGCATGTGTGCGGCAACAAGGAACCGTGGGACAGGACTCGAGACCCCTAGCCAACGTCGCGGGCACAATTTTGTGAGTTTTTCTTCGACAAATAGGGTAGTGGGCTACTTTGAATTTAAGGGCCTCATGAACCAGTAGCCAGTATATGAGTTGTCTTTTCCGCAAGGGCTCACCGCAATTAGCTCCCAACCTTCGGCACCAAGCTTGTCAAGTTCCTCCTCAACGTTGTCCACCACGCCGTCATCGTCCACACCCAAGTTCAATTCGAATTTGTACTCAAACTTTGTCATGCCGCTATTTCCCCCTTCCGCTCTTCCGCCTCCAGAAGCGCTACCAAGTCTGAAATTTCCCATAGCCTGTTTGTTACGCAAGAGGCCATTGCCGGTGTGCACCGCAAGGTTCCGTGAATCTTAATGAGGTTGTACGAAAACTAGTATAGAGCGACCGCCGCTTTGTGGTTCTCAAGCTTGCGGCTGAAAGCGTTTGTCAGCCTTTGATTTCTCTCCCAACGCCTGGGATACGTTGATTCAGGTCCAAGGGGAGCTTCTTTGGCTTGCTGGATATGCTCATTACCATGCCCCAATCATTTCACGGATGCTCAAGCTTTCAGGTTTTCAAAGTAGCCCACTACCACAAAATAGAACTGTAGCACAATTATTCTTTATTTGTGCTACAGTTCGATCGAGGTTCTCCCATGGCCCAGGCAATTGGATCTCAGATTCTTCGAAGCTCAAAGCGAGCGAAGCAAGCAGCGAGTAGTCGCAGGCTCGACGATGCTCTGTCAATCGCCGGGCAGCAGGGGCTATTGAGTGGCGGCCGGACGCTCACTGTGCGCGGTCGCATGCCATCGCTTCTCGTCGAGAAGGCGAAGAAGAAGACCGGTATCCAATCCGACTCCAAGCTAATCGAAGTCGCGCTGGCCAACATCGTGGTCGCGGACGAGTACGCTGACTGGCTTCTTGCCCAGAGCGGTACGGTGAGCAAGGATCACGACCTTGAGTTCTAGTTCTGCATTTCAAAGATCGCTACTACGGCTGAAGCCGGAGAAACGACAGAAGGGGCTCGCCTACCGCGATCGCTCTCAATTGCGATTTCTGTCGAATCTCAAGCCGCCGCTCCCGAAACTGCTCCTCGACACCTCTGTTTATATTGACGCTTTGCAAGGAAGGCTCCCCGATTATACGGCGATTGCTCTCCGGACCGGGAGCCTCTGGCACTCTTCGGTTACGGAAGCGGAGTTGGCAGCCCTCGCCGGTTTGCTGAACCCGACGCATTCGGATACAGCGAATGTAATTGCCCAGGTCGCCGCGTCCATCGAGTTTCGTCCGGAGCATCGCATTCTCACACCAGACCGGGAGACGTGGCGTGAAGCCGGCATTCTCACCGGACTCCTGGCGCGGCTCCGACAATACGGTAAGATCGAGCAGCGTAAGGCGCTCAATGACGCATTGATTTTTCTCACAGCGACCAAGAATGGTTGCGTGGTGCTCACCCGCAACGTCTCGGATTTTGATCTGCTCATGCAACTCGATTCAAAAGGGCAGGCGATTTTCTATGACTCGCTCTAGACTCAATGCCTGGTTGACCGCCTACGTCGCAGGGTTGCAAATTGTATCGCCCGGCTTCATAACTGTGGCACTCGGCCGCTGGAACTGTTGCATTCAGCACTGTGGAACCGGCCCGCTGGCGAGGCTTGCTATTCGGAAGAACGCAACGGCCGTCTATCTGCGGGTGAACGCCATAGGTGTCAGGTTGGTGGAGGGGCTCATTGCGCTCATCAAAACCAGTAGCGCGGCCGACCACGATAGACCGCGACATGTTCGGCAGGGCGTTTGAAGAAAGCGCCTAGCTTCAATACGGAAAGTTTTAACGGTCACGCAAAAATGACCGAACGAAATTTCTCGGCCACTTTTCACCCAGTGCAAAAGCAAACCAAGACCCCGCCCCTTCCGAATTGGCGGCGTTCGCGCGTTCAATTGCCACCTCAGATCATGAAAAGCCCTTGTCTCGCCAACTGACTGAG
>PLKU01000292.1 GCA_003140705.1 Acidobacteriaceae bacterium | reverse complement strand
TCCGCCAGCACCAGCAGGTGATTGTTATCGTCTCCCTCGCCCGGCGCCCTGTGGTCCTCATTTTTTGAGATATAGAGTTCACACCCCAGAATCGGTTTGATCCCCTTGGCCTTCGCGGCCTCAAAAAAATGAACTGCTCCATAAATATTCCCGTGGTCCGTCATCGCAACAGACTTCTGTCCCAGCGCCGCCACGCGGTCCACGAGCTTCTGAATGTCGCAAGCGCCATCCAGCAGCGAGTACTCCGTGTGCAAATGCAAATGAGTAAATTCAGCCATGATTACCCTTGATTCTAGCTGGCGCTCGCCCGTTCCATCCCGCCTGAAAGGCGGTTGAAATCCAGCCCAGCTGAGGAAAAGCCGCCTCGAAAGGAATAGACTCCATTCAAATCCACCAACGGAGTAGCAGCCATGTATGAAATAGGTCAAAAAGTAGTGGTGATCTCGGATAACGCCATCGCCTTCGACGTCACCATTTTCGCCAGAGCCAAGGGCGACAACGGCCTGGCAGCCTACAAAGTTGGCACCCCCGAGCAGCCTGGCGAATCGCATAAGGCATGTGACGTCTTCATTCCCGAACAAACAGCACAGGAAGAGCGCGACTCCTGGAACCACTTCCTGAAGAGCTAACCGAACCGGGTCCCGGGCTCCAGTACCTTGCTGAAGATCAGCGCTGCCCTCCCATTAGGATAGAACTCTTCCTCTGTGCCCTCTTGAAGATATTCATGCGCCTCGTAGAGCCGGATCGCTCTGGCATTCTCCGCATCGACATGCAGCCACAGCGATTGCGCACTCGCTCCAACTGCAGAGCTTTCAAGCTTTCGCAGCAGTTCGCCGCCAACTCCATTACCGCGCAAGTCCTGGATAACCTCAATGGTTGCAATGTAGGCAACGAGCCCGCCCGTCTCCCGCGCCCACTCCACAATGGCAAACCCTACCAGCCGCCCACTCTCCTCCGCAACCCATGTCGCAGCATCGGCACGACTCACAAGTTGCTTCATATACCTGCGACCAAAGCGAAACGGAGGCTCGAAGCAAACCTCCTCAATCGCGTAGAGCGCGTCAAAATCCTCGGATGAATAGAGACGATATAGCACAGGCCAACTCTAAGGCATTTTTCCGAAAGAATGTGGCCTTATTAGCCGCATAAAGGGCCGTCGCTCCCTGGTGGTCGCATCGGCTTGAATGCGTGGCTTCGGGCCTAAGGTATTCGACAAATGCCATCGCGTACTCGTTGAGCTTGTGTTGGACCCGCCAAATGCAAAGAGCCACCCTCGCATTGAGGATGGCTCCCTGACTAGTCCGTTCACTGGAAAGTAAGAACATCTCACTGCATGGGTGGAAACGCACCCACGCACTGCGCCATCCTGGTCACCGGATCGATCGAAATCAGCGATGCACCCTGGGAGTGAACTATCGACGGAAGCACCGGAGCCGGGGAGACCACAACTTCTGTTCCCTTCAAGTCAAAGTTCACGTGGGCTACAGCAGCCTTGGTGTATTGCGAGTGCACCTGCTCCGGCTTGATCCCAGTGATGGTGATCGTGTCCAGCGTGATTTCCGTCGTGTGTGCGGCGTCCTTGCCCGCAATCAGCACATCGCCCGGCGTGAGAGACACAATGTTGCGCAGCGTGATCGCCTTGTAGTCCGGAATGCGGTCGCCCAGAACGCCAGGATCCACAAATCCCTCCGTGGTGCCGTTGTTATAAAAGGGGCTGATCGCGATTGGAATGGGAACATTTTTCATGCAGATGTTCTCATAGGTCAGATCGTGGACAAGACCACCCCGGGCCGCGTTGCTCTTGATGCGGATTCCGCTGGTCGTACTCTCCTCCGTCAGCCCATCCACCAGCAGGAAGCTGTCCCCAGTGAAGGTCTCGCTGCCAATCGACATTCCATGCCCATCGTAAAAATGATCGTTCAGCACGCTCATGTGGGTGATGCCGNNCCATGCCCGCTGTAAAAGTGGTTGTCGATCACACTCATGTGCGTGGTGCCCGTCTTGATGGCGACATTATCGTCGCCGTTGTCGATCCAGCTATGCGCGATGGTAATGTTAGCCGAGCTTCCCGGGTCGATGCCGTCGGTGTTGCGCGCGTCAGTGCCGCGGATTGTCGGCGTCAGCAGGTGCACGCCCCATGCCGTGAAGCCGTCTGTGTTGCTCACCGTCACGTGATAATTCGGTGAATTGTGCAGCGTAATGCGGTAAAGGACAAACCCATCGGCGTGGTTCGCTGTAATCAGCCGTGTGCTGAAGTAGCGCAACTGCTTCGGTTCAGCCGCGCGCGCCATCTGCCACCAGCTGTAATCATGCCCGACAATCTTTGCGCCGCCGCGCCCGTCAATCACCCCGTCGCCCATGATGGCGGCATTCTTCACATTTACAGTGATCAGCGACTTGCAGAATCGGCCCCGAGGAGGAGTGGGCATCGCCGGCCGCTTGGCCGCTTCACCGCTCTTGGCCGCATCTCCAGCAGTTACGTAGGCCGTGCTCACCTCGGTCATCGTTCCGCAGAGCAGGTCACCCTCGCCAGTCGGATTCGGGTCGTAGTCCTTCGGGTCCCGCGATCCATAGAGCGTCGCGCCCTTGTCGATCTGCAACGTCACTCCTTCCCTCATATCCAGCGAGCCCGTCAGAAACGCATTCCCCTTCTCGCCAGCAGCGAGTTCCACAGCCATTCCCGGCTTGCATGCGTCCAGAGCTGCCTGAATGCGCGCCGTGTCGGTCGTCTTCTCAAAAACTTCGGCAAGCTTCTCGGCGTCTCCTGTCTTCTCGGCCATCAGTTTCGTGCAGGCCGGCGGCGCCACCGGTTCGGTCACGGTGCGGGTATCCTGCGCCACTACTGAGTGCGTTGCCATCAAAGCCATGATGAAGATTGGCGCCAAAATACCAGAAATTCGTCTCATTGCCAGCCTCTTCTGCAACCTTCTGAAGCAATCGGAATTATAGCGCGCGATGATCTCAATCGGAGTACCACCCTCGGGGAATTCCCTTGCAATCTACAACCGTTCACCGCGCCTCAGGTGCTGCTGAATTTTCTAACGATCCATTCGCTTCAGGGCTTAGAATTCCCCATAACGAAGGCAGGGTTGCTTGACCCGAAGATCGGTGCCGTTTGAGGCCAGCCTTACGGAGAAAACATGCCTGACCAATCCGATCTCCTGGCCCACACCAGACCCCTGGCCGATCCTTTGCGGGTGATCACTATCGTCTCCGTTGTGAGTGCATTCTTTCTTGGCTTGGTCACTTGGCCGGCCAGCGGTATCTTTGCTGGATTAGGAATCGCCTGTTCCACCTTGAGCTTTGCGTTGCTGATCGCGCCGCCGGGCAAGCCGAATGCCATTTACCTGCGTGCGTTTCGAACAGACAAATCAACCGCGGCACTGCGAACCCGGCTGGCCGCGATTCTGGGAACCGATTTTCGCCTCTCAGGCATTCGCCCACCTAAAGAAAAATCGCCCCCTTTCCTTCGATTCCTGCTGCCCGGCATCGTCGCCATGCGGTATGCAGGAAGCAAGTTCATGGAGTTGGAGGCCGGGGACGACTGGATGGCGAGGCTGTGGAGGACTTATCAGAAGACGCGCCTCGTCTTCATCGACATTCGCGAAGTAACCCCCCACGTACACCAGGAAATCGAGATGACCCTGCAAACGGTAGGGCCTGACCGCTGTATCTTCCTCATCAACCGGGACAAGCCCGAAGCAGAGTGGCGGCATCTGTTGACGGAGATCATCGGACCAGAAAACGATCCTTCAAATTTGAAGCTGCTTGACGTGAGCCCGGACCGTTTGAGCTCCCGGCTCATTGAAGCGGACCTCAAGAGTCTTGTCGCGAAGCTCCCGCCTGGCGTTCCCGGAGAGTCGGATCGAGGTCGCCAGTTCGTCCTCGACCATGTCAGCGTGGAGTCGATCACTAAGAGCCGTCATCCCTCGGCAATGACGGTGATTGGCATTGTGGCCGCTTTGGCAATCTCCTCGGCTTTCGGGCTCGCCTGGACGTTCATTCCACACGACAACATTTTTATTCTGCTCGGACTGGGTTGCGCACTTGCCTTCATCTTTATGCTCTGGGGGAGCAGCGTCGTCCGGGTCATCGCCCGGGCCATCGGGCTTGGACGAGCAGGCCACAAACGGGCGGCAATCCGTGCGTGGACTGCCTTGCTGATTGTGCTTCTGCTCTTTGTGGGAGGCCCTGCATTGAATGCTGTTCAGACCCTTTGGGGCCCAGAAGCTCCCCTGATGCGCAGCAGAAAGGTGGCATATGAAGTTTCCACAATTCAGGCCCTTCGCACTCTGAACACGGCGGAAATCTTGTACAGTTCAACCTACCCCACCGGCTTTGCCTGCAGCCTCTTCGCACTCGGCGGCAACCCGAACTCCGGCCCCGCCTCGCCTAATGCAGCACAATTGATCACCGACGACCTAGCCGGCGGAAAAAAGTTCGGCTACACCTTCAATATCTCCAACTGCACCAAGACCAAGGTCAATGGCCAGGACTCGTACACCGGATACCAGATCACGGCGTCGCCGGATGTCGCTGGCAGGAACGGCGACCGCGGCTTCTGCACCGACGAAAGTGGGGTTATTCGGTACGACCCAAACGGCGGCACCAACTGTTCCGTGGAGATTCAGTAGATCAATGGCCAGCTTCCCTGAGTTTCTGATTGAAAACCTCTGATTGCAGCGAATACGATCACTCATGCCGTGCAGGTCATAGCCGACAACACTTTTCACCGCGGTGCTCGCGCACTTCAAAAATACCCGGGGGTATTGATGAGACTGGCATCCTTGAGCCGCTGTGGCAAAGCGCTCTTCCTCAGCCACACACTGAGCGTCGCTGTGCGCTTCAGCCTCATGGCTGCCACCCTTGCAGCCGCTGAAGACATCAAGTTGAATCTGACCTACGTCTGCAATGGCGAACGCATCTATGTCGAGAACTGCAACATTCGTGATCTCTCTGATATGTCGACCTGCACGGTCGCCCATCCCGATCGCCCGCAGCACAATGGCTTCATGGCTTACACCACGGAGACACGAGGCACGCTGAAGAAGCTCTTTCCCACCTGCAAACAGCCCACAGCGCAAGAGACTGCCGCGGAAGATGCATTCAAGAAAAAGCAGCAGGAGATCTACGACGCCAACGTGCGCAAAGCCAACCCTCAGACGGCTGTTGTGAATCAGCAGCAAGCCGCGGTCAATAATTACCAGCCCCAACAGTTGCCTCCACCGCCTAAAAGCGCTGAAGAACGCGCCATGCGCCGCTGCATCAGCTCTGGACGGCTTCCCGCCACCTGCACCGGTAATTCGCTCCTGGGCGCCTTTGGCCAGATGCTCTCGTCGGTGCTGCCCGGCGCGAATAAGGAACCTCCGCCCGGCCCAAACATGGCCGGGGTTTTCCAGGGTGCCGGCAACTGGCGCCTCGACTTTATTGATGGCGGAGTGCTGGTGAATTGCTCCTTCCTCTCGCCCAACCAGGAGAACTACACGATCGATTTCAAGACCGGTCGAGCCGTGCTCACCATTGACACCAAGCCTAAGCCTCTTGTCCTCACCTTCAAACCCGATGGAACGATCGTCGGCCCCGGCCCTGTCACCGTCGACGGGGTAATCGCCGCGGGATATACCAGCGATGCGCCGTCAAACGCTACGAAGCAGGATCAGTTCGGGAATCTCTACGATTCGGCCGGAAACCGTGTCGGCGGTAACGCAAATACTGGCCACACAAACTTTGCGTCAAGAAGAGCCACATGCCCGGCGTTGAACCTCACGTCCAAGGGGGCCGGGGTTGGCCTCCAGACCATGCAAACCGACCTACTCAAAACCGCTTTCGGCGGAGACAAAGGCCCTCCGACACCTCCCGGCATCCGCATGCACGGCAT
>PLKU01000418.1 GCA_003140705.1 Acidobacteriaceae bacterium | reverse complement strand
CCTGTCCGACCGACGCGCTGATTGCGCCCTACCAGATGGATGCGACCAAATGCATCTCCTACCTGACCATCGAGCTGCGCGGCAGCATCCCCGAAGAGCTTCGCGAACCCATGGGCGCACATGTCTTTGGCTGCGACATCTGTCAGGACGTGTGCCCGTGGAACTCCGCGCGCCGAGCACCCATCGCCGCGGACCCGGACCTGCAAGCGCGACCGGAGTTAGTCAACCCTGCTCTCGAGTGGCTGGCAGGATTGGATGACCCCGACGCTGCCGAGGCGGAGTTTAACCGCCGCTTCAACGGATCCCCAATCCGAAGGGCCGGCTTCAATGGACTGCGGCGAAACGTAGCCATTGCGATGGGAAATAGCGGGCTGAAAAACTTCACGCCGTGGTTGGAGCGTTGGACCGCCTCTGCGGATGAAGGCCTCCGTACGGCAGCGCGTTGGGCGCTTGAGCGACTATCCTTAGAGGAATAGAAGCAAAACACTGTTTTTATATGTGTCAGGGAAAGCGAAGGAGCATTGCGTGGCTCAGGATTCACGTGCAGAAACGAACGGCGAACCGGCGAACAAGGTTGCGGGCGACAGTGATGCGCCTGAACCAGTTACCAGGTCAAAGTGGTACCGGTGGCGCGAGGACGGCACCGCCCTGATTGCCTACCTGCTTGACAGCGAGGTGCACACCTATGCATTCAGCGTTGCAGCCAATGCCATCATCTCGTTCATCCCGTTCATCGTGCTGCTCTACACGCTGTCAAGGTCTATCTTTCACTCAGCGATGATGGTTACCGTTGTGGGCGATATGGTGCGTTACTTTCTCCCTTCGAACCAGAATTTCTTTGCGGAAAGTCTTTTGGCGGCCGCGCCTCGGCATAGGGTACAGTTTCTTTCGCTGGTCATGATCTTGGTGTCGTGCACAGGAATCTTCCTTCCCCTTGAGGTCGCACTGAACCAGGCCTGGGGCGTGACCAAGAGCCGCAACTATCTGCACAACCAACTGGTGGCATTTGGCTTGGCCGCTCTCATGGTAGCTCTTGCGCTGGTCAGCATTCTGTTGAATGCGGGAGAACAGAAATTGTTGACCGTGATGTTCGTCCACCACATCGATAACTTTGTCTTCAACGGTGTCAGTTGGGCGTGGCTGACACTTTCTACCGGTGTGGCCTCGATTCTGTTTTTCTTCTCGATTTACTGGCTTCTGCCCAACCGAAAGGTGCCGTGGCGGCCGGTGCTGCGCACATCGATATGGACAGGAATCATCTGGCTGGCGGCCAAGTATCTGTACATGGCGATTCTGCCGCATCTCGACTTGCAGTCGCTCTATGGACCGTTCTATGTTTCGGTGGGTCTGCTCTTCTGGGCTTACGCTTCGGGCCTGATCCTGTTTGCCGGCGCTCAGTTCAGCGTTGCTCGTTGGGGCGACAAAGAGAAATAACCTCCCTGTAACTCAGCGCGTCCCGCTGCCCAACCTGCTACCGCACCACCGTCGATTCCTGCTCTGCGGAACTTATGCATTGCGCCGATCCGGCCGTTTGACGGCCTCTGTTCCATCAGGCACAATCTCAATATTCAGTTGGGCCACGGAACAGGATCTGGCCCATTGCTGAAGCAGGCCGTTCCCCGTCCAGCTTCCTGTTGCCAAATGATTTCCGTACAATCCGCACGATTTGCGCTGGAGTTTCCCAAAACGAACAGCAGGGTCATCTTAACCCAAACAAAGAACGCCATATGAAGCTGAGCGCTGCACTGATCGTCGGACTCTTCATCTCCGCCTTTGGCGTTGGGTGCAGCAACCAACCCACCGTGGTAGGCGGGGGCACACCACCGGGTGGCCCAACCTTGGCACCGGATGTGACAGTCATCTCGGCAACCCCCGGTGACACCAGCGCAGTCGTTGGAACTATTGATCCCGGTATGTGTGTAGGCCCAACCCACATCATGGAATTCAATAATTTACACATCATTATTCGGCCTAAGAGCAGCCCCACAACCGTTACTTACTCTCAAACTCAAACTCTCTTTTGGAGTAGCGTGGTCACGCAGGTTGGCGGTGGACACTTCCCGAATACAGGCGCTGATATGTATGACCCAAGCTGCTACTACGACCCCCTAAGTCAGAGATGGTTTCTTGCCCAAAACGACAATGAAGGCGGGGGTGGAATTTACATCGCTGTCTCAGCTACCAGCGACCCCACTGGAACGTGGCGCGGATTCGTTGATAATCCTCCTCAGATCAACGATCTGGAACCGCTTGTCAGTGCAGATAGAAACGGCATGTATCTTTGTGCTTTTGACGGGACTGGCTCGGTTCCTACCGGGGCGCAGTTCTGTGATGCCTTCCCGATAGCGGATATGCAGTGGTCCGGTGCAGGATACCCGCTGACGAGTCACCTGAATCGGCTCTCAGGATTTCAAATAGCCTCGCGCATTGCCGCTGACACCAATGCCAGCAAATCATCCTCGGCCTACTTTGTGGTCATAGGAAGGTCTGGCGGCGCTCAGAACTGTGCAAATGCACCGTCACCATGCACCTGGGGATGGCTATACAGTTTAGGCCAATGGTCAGGCACCACCGCGTCCATTGTGGGGGGCACCAATCAAGCACTTTCCAGTTCGATGCAATGGTATTCGCCACCTTCCTCGGGAGGCGTGGCGCAACCGGGCGCCGGAAACGAAGTCAGGGTAGCGGAGTCGCATACCTGCGGCAATGCCTACGCCACTAATGCCTCGTCGTCGTTTTTTATAGCTTGTGGTGAGGGCATCTCTTCTACCCACATGGGCGTCTTCTGGGCACAGATCAATCCAACCACCCCGACAGTTATACAAAGCGGGATGCTAGCTCCCGTTGATGGCAACAGTAACCCCATTGACGCCATCTTCCCCGCAGTCGCAGTGGATGGCAGTGGAAACGCCGCCATCACCTACACCGGCGTTTCATCAACGATCTATCCCTCCACCTATGCCACGGTGCATCTCTCCAGTGACACGCTCGGCATGTTCAGGACTCCGGCACAGATTTATCCCGGCACCACGTCTTACACCGCCAATAATCCTGCGAATTGGGGAGTATATGGTGCATCTGCTGTAGACCCGTTAGACGGCACTCTCTGGGGATACAATCAGGTCGGCTTGTCGGCACCAAATTTGACAACCGGAATTGTCCACTTCAGCGTCTCCGGCCCCTGACCGCGTAGGCCCCGCCCACCGACTTAACTTGAACTTGGGGTGGCAGGCCGCACGAACTCCCAAAATAGGCCCGGACCTCGATACCCGCAAATCGCTCGCCTGGTTGACAAAGGGGTTTGAGCAAACTGAATCAGTTAAAGCTGGAGAGGGACTTGTCCAACCTGCTGCCAACGTGCACTTGAATAAGTTCCGTTGCACGGCTGGAGTCCTCGCAGAGCCCCCGGGGGCTGAACTGGATGTTCTGGAATCTTTTAAGGTGCTGATTCTAATTGGCGTCCCCGACGGGATTTGAACCCGTGTTATCGCCGTGAAAGGGCGGTGTCCTAGGCCNNGTTGCTGGCTATTTCAGGCGTGCCGCTGTTTGCCGTCATTTGCCCCGAAGAGGGGGGTCCATCGTCACAATAGCGTCACAGAGTGACTTCCCCTGTATTTACGAGGTTTCCAGCCTGTGGTGGAGGACAGTTTCAGTTGTCCAGGGTGACGCGCTCGGCTCAAACGGAGCGACGGCTTTAGGCGTTCCAGACTGAATCAGGCGGGGAGAGGCGCAGAATAATTATTAGTTCCGAAAATCAACATTTCAAATTTGGGCGCAGAAAAACAAATTGCGGGACATTAATGAACCCAATTTTGCGGGAATTGAAGATTGCGGGATGCGCAGGATTATGCCATGAAATCGTGTTGTCTTGATGTAGGGCTGA
>PLKU01000471.1:4872-5158 GCA_003140705.1 Acidobacteriaceae bacterium | reverse complement strand
GAACTCCTTCACCACAACCAACGCTTCAGTAGACACCCGTTCTGCTCCGCTGTCAAGGTGGTGCCCAGCCTTGCACGTGCTTCCAGCAAACCGAATGAAACTGTATATGCGCGAATCCTCCCAACAGCCTTAAGATCCGCAGGCCCACCGTTTGCGCCACCGGTTAACAAAGAGAAACTCCGATTTCGCCGGAACCGTTTCTGGCTTTACGCCAAATCTCTAGTGCGTACATTGAGCGCTGCAGAGAAAGAAATCTCCAACTTTCGGGTTTGCCGCGCATGGGATC
>PLKU01000471.1:0-4826 GCA_003140705.1 Acidobacteriaceae bacterium | reverse complement strand
AGTTACGGGAGTATGTTTTCCCTCATTTTGCCGACACTGCGCCAACAATGTTTGCACTTGGAGGCATTGCTTTCGGAGCATACATGGTCTGGAATTCCTAAAACCACATTGCCAGCCGCTTGCCGCGAATATCGCTAGGCAGGTGCGACCCTCTTCATGGAAGGATGACAACATTGTGGTTACGTGAAGCGTGTATTTACTACTTTGCCCAGGCGGTTACCACTGGAGGGTGAGGTTCTGCCAGGGTTTCCAGCAGTACATGACTGAGGCGACGTACATGCACGTGAGGAGTGAGATCGAGGCGATGATGTGGGAGCGGATGAGACGGCCGCGATAAAAGTCCCAGCCGAGCATCAACGCGACGATGAGAATGTTGCCGTAGAAGATGTAGAGGAAAGTGAGGAGGGGTGTATGTGGATTGGCTGGATAGACATAGCCAATGAAACGGTTGAAGCCGGGGTCGGCGAGGGCGACAGTGGAGAGAATAATTAACCGCTTGTGGGCGGCGGAATTCTTGCGCATCGCAATGCCGATTGCAAGAAGAACGAGAAAGCCGCCGATGTCGACGGCGTGAACGGAGATGAAGGGATCGGGGCGGGGGCCATGCATTTTCACTTGCAACATGACTACCGTGTAAACCGCTACGGGGCCCATCACGCCCGTGAGGCACGCCCATGCGGCGAGAAACCATCCTAGCTATGCCACTCTTTGCAACTTGCTCACGCGACCCACTTCCACCCATTCGACAACAAAGATATTGCCTGCGCGATCGAAACAGGCGCCATGAGGGCAAACGAATCTGCCGGGCATGAAGTGATCACGCGTGAGCTTGCGCGTGGCCATGTAATCGCTGGAAGAGTCGTCACCGAGGTGTTCGATGATCCTGTTTTGCGCATCCATCAGCGTAACTCGGGCGAACAGGTCGGGGACAACCATATCGCCATTCTTGAAAAGATTGAAATGGCATGGCGCGTTGGTTCCGTAGAGGAAATCAATGTGTTCGCCTGTGAGCGTAAACCGCTGAATGCGCTTATTGCTGCGATCAGCGACATTGAGAACCGGTTCGGAACCGCGCATATCGACAATGATGCCGTGTGGGCAAAGGAGTTGACCGGCCTCCTTGCCAGGCCCTCCGAAGGTACGAATGTATTCGCCCTTGCTGTTGTATTGGATGATGTAACTTGAACCGTAGCCGTCGCCAACGTAGATGTCACCGTTGGGCGCGACTGCCAGGTTGGTCGGGCTGTATTTCAACGGCTTGCCGTCTGGGCCAGGCTTGGCGTAGGGTTCAGACTCCTTGGGGTAACCCAGTGTGAAGACTTCTTCGCCATTCAATGTGGTCTTCATGACAAGGCCGCGTTGAATGTCGCACAAGTATAGAAACTCGTTCCCGGCTTCCTTGCGGATGTGCAGGCCGTGCGCGCCGCCGCGAAACTCACTGCCCCAACTCTTGACGAACTTCCCTTGATGATCGAAGACGACCATGCTGTCCGGTTTCTCGCTGGTGGCATATACGGTGTGGTGAATGTAAATGTGTCCCTGCGAGTCTTCGCAAACGCCATGCGTGTTCCCGTATTGAATATTGGCGGGGAGCTCGCCCCAGTCATGCGTGACCTCGTAGGTGTGTTCTCCGGAACCAAGGACCGGCTTCTTGCTGCCGGACTTGTTTGTAGCACCAAGGATCAGAGGTGCGACGAAGGAGGTTCCGAACTGAGCGAGAAATCCACGGCGGGATATGGCCATTTGAGTCCTTCCTCTGTTTCACGTTTGCAGAAGCGTTCATGCACTGATTGAGGCAACAGGTCGTGCAGTTTTTTCCGCTCGTGCACCGTCGCGGCATGAGGTCAGCGGCTGGGTGAACGACTTCCACTCGCCGGTTCCTTGCTTTCATCCAGCTGACCCTGGTTCGCATCCGACGCCTGCTTGTTCGCCGCGACCTGAAGAAGCAGGGGCGCGGATGGATGCTTGGTAGGGGAATTCGATTCGATCATGGCCACTACATAAATTGGCTGCTTGACAGGCTGAGTCCAGTCTTCGGCGCGAAGTGTGAATGTCCGGCTCGACTGGGCTTCGGTCACAAGCACGCCGTTCAATCCAACATTCACAACCCGAACGCCGGGGGGAAGGTTTTCAATGGAGCAGGGTACACGGCCCTTGAAGCCGTTTTGCCGCTGGACATGAAGCGTGACGGTCACCTCTTTCCCGGGTTCGATCGAAACCTGCGCGGATTCCGTCGTGACTGTCACATCGGGAGGCGGAATGATGGACACGAGTTGCAGCGGCTGGCCGGCACTTCCAGTCGAGTTTGCTGCTCTGACGAGGTCGTGGCCGTTGACCTTCGCATGGCCGACGATTTCGATTGGCGCCGGGTCTGCGTCGAGCGGCGCGTCTGGACTAGCCGATAAGATCACCAACGTGGAGTCTTGCCCCGGCATGATGGTTGCCGGACTCGCCGATACTCCTTGAGGCAGGCCTTTTACCTCTACATCAATCGAGCCTTCATAATCTCGAATCGCAACCACCGAGACGGTTACCGGCGTGGATCCCCCCTTGGGGATATTGGGATTGGCCGGCTCCGCCCTGAGCCGATAGTCGGGAGCAGTTTCCTGAATTGTCAACCGATAGGCAAAGTCCGTACCCTCCATGCCGCGAACATCCTTGAGGCAGAGGAAGTAATCACCGTCGGCCGGGGCGATGAAGTCCAATTTTGAGTCCGCTCCATATCCCGGACCCCCATCATCGTTTCGCCAGGTGAGGTGAAAGACGGGCAACCCGTTGGACGGGAATTCCGCGTCCGGTGGCAGAATCTGCGCCTTGTAAACCGGAGTGTTAATGGCGTGGACATCCGGAGAGGTTCCCAGGTAAGCCAGGCGGAGGTCATCCATTCCCTTCAGATTGGTGTCGGCATCGGGCTGGTCGGGAATGAAATCGATTTGATTCAGTTCATCACCAACCATCAGGAAGTCGCCATCGCGCAGTTCTGCAGTGGATACAAGCCGGATCCCGGTGGTCCTCGAGTCCTTGTCAGAAAGCGTTGTGGTGGTCTGGTTGAGGCAGCGAATCGTGGCCCTCGGGATGGACTTCCCATGAGCGTCCAGAACCTCAATCACGGAATCCAGCGGGGAGCCTAATCGCGCAGCGGCAACTTCGATGCTGAGTTGTTCACCCTTGCTGGCGTGGAAGCGAAAGTAGTCCTCATCTGGTTTCCCGCCTGCGCTCACTCCACCGTCGATATGCCCATTGACGGTCACGGGAACAGATACAGCTTGCGCTTGTGCGATGGAATTGTTTGGTTCCTGCTCAAGAATCTCCGGCTCATTGCCAACTTGAAGTTTTGGTTCGTTGAGCGGGCGCATTCCCTCGAGGTTGACTTTAAGCGGCATCGTCGTCCAGCCCGCGGGTGAGGACGGCGGATTCACTTTCACCTCATGAATGCCGCCCAGATTGGCTCCCTCGACCGTGACCTCGGCCACAGTTTCCGCACGCACCCCCAGCGGAAAAAAGCCGGTGATGTAAGGCAATGGGCCCGCATCCAGGCGGTAAAAATAGCCCATGCCTCCACCGCGGTTGCGGTCGGTGATGGATAGAGTGTATTGGCCATCCTGGGGCAGTTTGTAGTTCAATGCCGTATCCAGTCGAATGTCGCTCTTGCCCGCCGCCGCCAGGATTTGCCCCGAGCTGTCACTCAAGACAAGCATGGACTTGAGCTCGGAACCGAGCATCGAGGCCTGCACCCTGAAGACGATCTCTTCACCAGCCATGCCATGAAACTGATACCTGTGCTCTTCGCCCGGGGCCGCAATCGTTCCAACCAAGGTTGCCGGCAAATCCACCAGTTGCGCAGGCGTCCCGGAATCCAAGGGTATCTTCTCGCGATGCTTTACTTCCGGCAGCGCTCCAATCGCGAATGCAATCGTGTTGGTTGTTCCAAGCGGCGTTCTGACGCGGAAGCGATGGATGCCGGGCGAGGCATCTTTTGCGACCGTAACCTCAAGTGTGGCCGTCTGCTTCTTGCCGAGCGGCACCTGGGCATCGAGGTCCTCGCCCGCACGCGCCGCGGCAATCTGTTCCGGCACTTCGATAACCTGAGTTACCTTTCCATGCATGTCCGCCTCGTCGAAGATTACCTCTGTGGCGCCGGAAAGATTTCGCCCCTGAATGGTAAAGCTGGCGATGCTTCCTCGCACCATCCCGGCCGGTGAGATCGCAGCCACGCTCGGCGGGATAATCGGCTCTTCGGCACACAAGGGCATAGCCGATGAGAATCCGAGTGCAAGGCACGGGAGGAGCAGTAGGTTTCTGGTTTTCACATAGCCTCCCTCAGCATGAAAGTTATCCCGTTCAAGACGGCGGCTGGAAAGTAGCTGAGCCGCGCCTCAGCTTTTTCAGCTGGCGGCGGATGGCCGCAAAAGACGCCGCTGATCAGAATTTGACCGCTCGCAATCACCGGCTGGCCGTCACCTTTCCTTCTTTCGTGTCGTGTGGCTGTCGAGAATCGAAAACCCTTCTCGGCCCTCCCAGATCTTTGTAGGTCTTCAGGTCATACAAACTCAATGTGCCGTTATACCGGCCCGCAGCCAGCCATTTTCCATCGGGACTGATGTCGAGGGCTTCTACCCAATCGGCTTGGTTGTCGATGACGCTGACGAGGTCGAGCTTGGCATCGCGGAATCGAATGGACCCGTCGGCCGAGGCTGTGACGATTGTCTTGCCATCGGGTGACCATGCAAGTGCAAGCAGGCTTTCCTCGTCCGCAATCAACGACTGGACGAGATGACCGTCGTCCTCGCCCAGTTGCCAAATGTAAATGGTCTTATCGTATCCGG
>PLKU01000082.1 GCA_003140705.1 Acidobacteriaceae bacterium | reverse complement strand
CGCACGCCGGCTCGCCATTGATTGCGTTGTAAGCGCACATGATGGAACCGGCTTTGCCTTCCACGACTGCTGCGCGGAATGCAGGTTCGTAAGTATCCACCTCATCATGTTTGCTCACGTCGACATCGGCAAAATGCCGGGTCGGTTCCGGTCCGCTGTGGACCGCATAGTGCTTTGGTGTCGAAATCGCCATGTAGTATTTGGGGTCGTAGCCCTGCATTCCGGTTACGTAGGCAACCCCCATGCGGCCGGTGAGGAACGGATCTTCGCCGTAGGTCTCNNAGCGCGGATCGCGAAAGATATTTAGGTTCGGTGACCAGAAATCCAGGCCTCCTCCGATGCCCGTGTGTCCCTCGCGCGCGTTTTGGACATGCTTAATGCGTCCCTCAATGCCGATTTGGGTCGCCATGGTATGAATGGACGGCAAATCGAAGGTCGCAGCAAGACCGATCGGTTCCGGGTACTCCGTAACACCCTGGTTGATGACTCCATGAAGCGCCTCGCTCCACCATTGGTATGCTGGAACATTGAGGCGCGGAACTGCCGCGGAATTGTTCTGCATCTGCGAGGCCTTCTCCGCCAGGGTCATGCGATGCACCAGGTCGACAGCCCGCTGCTCGGGTGACAGATTGGGATTCATATATGGAAGACTCGCCGCATCCTGAGCGACCGCAAATTGCACCATAGAGCTAAAGAAAAGCGATCCAGACCCAAAGACAATTCCTTGCACAATTCGCGTCATGGTTCTCTTCATGTTGTTTCTCCAGTTTGAATGCAGACCTGCCGGCAATCTCCAAGTCCCCGGTTTGACAGAGTTTCTTCTCTGCCCATCGGATCATGAGGAACATGAAACGCCCACGGCACCGGACTGCTGCTAGAAGCGACGCTCAATCGCGAAAGGAAGTTTCAAGCGCACGCCTTTCCTCGAAACATGCATTGGACTGTTGTCGTCAATCGAGAACCATGCGCATTCAGATCGACGGACACCCGCCTATTTCTTCCCTCGCTGATTGTCCACGCCTGCCACGATGAGCCACATGGCCAGCGCTCCTTGATCGAGAACGCCGGCAGCCAAATTGTGGGGAGATAAATAATCTGCGAGCGGGGTGAGGAGAAAGCTCAGCCAGCTCAAACCTGCGAACGCCATCAGAGCACCCAGAATTCGAGGCAGGAANNGGAAGGCGGACCTGAAAACGAGGTAGCCGATCAGGAAACAATAGGATCCGAAGAATATCAGGCCGATGTCCACGCCTTGAAGATGCCACTTAAGAATCCCAATGATCGATACCAAGAGGCCGAAGAACGCTTCGAGCAAAGAGAGGCTTCTGCTGACCGGCTTCAGCGACTCATAAAGATGAGTGCCACGGCGGCGGCGCAAGTGAACGTGATGAGGTCAGCGGCTCCAGCCAAACGGTACAACGTCTCATGCGCCAGAATGTTGTTCGCCGTAGCCGCAGCGTCGCTGTATACAACAAGTCTGCCGCGGACGAAGACCTCTGCTAATGGTGCGGCGATGATGATGATTGCATACAAGACGCCTGCGATTCTGGCCTTGAAACGCGGCGATACTCCAGCAATCCGCTCGATCATTTCAAGCCCTCCCAGAGGGGCCACCACCGGATCGCGGCGAGGCCGAATGGTTGTCGTTCCGGAGCGATGGCAGAACAGGCCGTGAGGAGGGTTATTCCACGCGAGAATAGGGCGTGCTTCCTCATGGAGACACTTACGAACATTGAGCCCAGAAAGTTTCGCTCGTCGTGAAACAATGCAGAGCTGAACAGGCGATATTGTGGCCAATTCGCTCGAATAGGTTTGCTTCCCCTCTTCGGGAATCCGGGCTCCGGGCGGCCTTTCGGAATTGCTGAATTAAATCCGGATCAGCAAAAAGAGCTGGACTTTCTGTCGAATCTCAATTGGCGCCCGAACCGTGAACGCGCTGCTGCGCGATCGGGAGCGGAGTAAGAATATCTTCAATCGCGCCGGAGTCTCCGGCAGCCGGGCCGTGCCACACACTTCCACCATAGGTGGCGATGTAAATCTTTGAGGCGTCGACTGGATCGACGATCACCCGGTGGCCCCACTTGAAGTTGTAGCCCTGGATGCGTGCCCAATGCAGGCCGGCGTCGGTAGAGCGGTATGCGGCTGCATCGAAGCCGCAGAAGTAGAGGTTATCCGGTGCGTTGGGATCGATGGTGAGATCGTAAACGTGCTGTGACTGGATGAATATTGGCTTCCAGGTGGCGCCGGTGTCGGTAGAGAGAAAGACGCCACCGCCTCTGTCCACGCCCTCATGCTCCTTTCCCCAGGCAGCAAGATACATGCGGCGATTGTCGCGCGGATCGAGTGCCAGGCCACTGGGACCGTTGACACCCGAGGGCAGCTTCATCTTCGTCCAGTTATCGGCGCCATCGACGGATTTGTAAAGCGCACCATCGCCGCCTGAATCGTCGATATTACCTTCGTTGCGGCGGGCAAGAATGAGATACAGGATCCCATCTTTGGTGCGGACGATGCGCCAGGCAAAGGGATCTGTCTCAGTGATTCCGTGGTTCTTGAGTTGCCAGGTTTTACCGTTATCGGTTGACTTGTACACGCCGACACCAAATCCGCAGGCATAGAGAGTGCGTTCTCCGGGAGGGCTGGCGGGATCAAGGAGCACGTGCGTGATTGCTGTCTCGCGCATGCCGGTGCTCGACGGGAGCCAGTTGCGGCCGCCATCAGTGGAAACGGCGACGCCTCCTCTGGAGCGCGCAAGAAAATCGCCGTGCCGCCACATCTTGGGTCTGGGCAGATCATGGATCCCGCTAAACGCTCCCCACATGAGGCCTTTGACCTGCGGATCGAAGGCAAGCCAGTAAGTTGTGTTCCGCCATGCATCGGGAATGCCGTTTGTGGCTGACTCCCAGGACTTGCCTCCATTCGCGCTTTGAAAAGCTCCGATGTCGGTGTAATCGATGAAGATGTGACTGGAATCAAAGGGGTCAAATTGCACGCCATAGGCGGTGGTTACATCGAGGCCGCGGGTTGTCCAATGATCATCGGGCATGCGCACCGAATTGACTTGAGCCCAGGTCGCACCGCCGTCGAGCGTCCGGTAGGTGCGAAAGAGGTCGGTGGCGTAGCAGATGTCAGGGTTGCCGGGAGCTACAGCCAAGCTGTAGGGGGCGTCGAAGATGATGCTTTTGCCGCCGGCCCACTCTGTTCCAACGGCGCGTTGTTCGATCCAGGAAGCATCCAGGTTGGATGCGGGGTGCGTCGACTCGCGGAAGACGATCGACCAGGTCTTGCCACCATCAGTCGTCTTTGCAATGCCGTTGTATAGGTTGTCAGGGCCATCGCCGAGCTTGAGACTGCGAAAGCCAACATAGGCGGTCTGGCCATGGTGGACAGCCGTGGCAATTGCGTCGAACTTTGCAGATTGCTGGCCTAGCGCCGGGGTTCTGGATTGCCAGGTTTCGCCATTGTTATCAGAGACGGCCAGGTTTCCTTTGTCTGTGGTCGCGTAAACGAGTGTCTTGCCGTTTGCCTCGCCGGCACTGGCATTGACGATCTTCTCGCCGGGATCGGCAATCGGTTTCGCAGAGGAAGAATGTCCGAGGTAAACACCCTTGGAGCCGATAGCCAACGGAGCGCCACCGCCATAGGCAAGCAGGATGATTCGGTCGGACGGGTATTCGGCCTCTTTGTGGAAGGATGCGCCGCTGTCGTTCGAGACGAGGAGGCGAGTGCCGCCGCCCTGGGGCTCGGCGCACGCGATATGGATCATGCTCGAGTTTCTTGGGTCGACGACAATCTGATTGATGTTAAGGCCGGAGGTGAAGCTTCGGTCGCTGGATGTCAGGCTGTAGTCGCTGTGGTCGCCGCTTTGATGTTCGACGGTCTTGCTGGTTGGATTGGGAAAGATCATGCGCCAGGTTCGGCCGCTGTCATCGCTGCGCCACAGGGCGGCGCTTCCGGCATAGATTCGGGTCGGCTTGCCGGGATCGAAAGCGAAGGCGTTGGTACCGGTGCGCAGATTGAACATACGCCAGGATGAGCCGCCATCGAGCGTGATGTAATTGCCGGTCATGTCGGAGTGCTCGACGACGATGGAGAGATCGTGGGGGCTGATCACGGGCCCGATCGTGGTTCCGCCTCCACCGGGACCAATGATCTGAAAGGAGTCAAAACGCGGCGCGGGTCCGGAAGTCTGTGCCGCAATTGCGCAGACCAGCATGCTGGAAACAGCCGCGAATAGAGAGGATCTTTTCAAGCGCAGCTTTGCACTCCATGGAGTTCTACAGCAAAGGCTGGTATGGATTGTATCGCTCTGTATCGAGAAGCAGAGGAGGCTTGCTGAGATGCTTCGCATTTGATGCTGCGTTCAGGTATGCTGGCTCCGCAACTGGAGAAGAAGCACGGCGGGCGTGTTTACGTTCGCGCTAGGAAAAGCCAGGCACGTTGAGGAAGCCGAGTGAAGAGAATTAGCAAGATCGTTGTTTTTGTATCGATGTACGCGGCACTTTGGTGCGGAATCTGCGCAGGCCAGAGTGCAACAGACTGGCCGGTCTACAACGGCGGGGTTGATGGCGACCACTACTCGAAGCTGACCGAGATCAACCGCGCGAATGTGAATCAGCTGGATGTGGCGTGGAGTTTCGATACAGGCGAAAAGGGAGGCATCCAGGACAACCCGCTGATTGTGGGGCGGACGCTTTATGCGTACACGCCGACGCAGAAGATTGTGGCGCTCGATGCAGCGACCGGGAAGCTGCAATGGAAGTTCGACTCGGGCATCCGCGGGACACAGCCGGCGCGCGGGATGACGTATTGGACGGATGGCAAACGAGGCCGCATCTTTGCCGGGGTGATGAACTTTCTCTATTGTCTGGACGCCCAAACGGGACAGCCGGTGAAGGAGTTTGGCGAACTGGGGCGGGTTGATCTGCGCAAACATCTGCGTGGGGAGTTTACTCAGCAGTCCATTGTGCTGACCACGCCGGGGATTATTTATAAGGACCTGATTATTGTGGGAGGGAGGAACCCGGAGACCCATCCTGCGCCACCCGGGGATGTGCGCGCTTTCGATGTGCGGACAGGAAGGTTGCGGTGGAGCTTTCATACGATTCCGCACCCCGGCGAACCGGGGTATTCGACATGGCCAGCTGGGGCCTGGAAGACGGCTGGGGCGGCGAATAACTGGGCGGGCATGGCGCTGGACGCTTTGCGTGGCATTGTTTATGTGCCGACAGGCTCGGCGGTCTTCGACTTCTATGGCGGCGACCGTCTTGGAAACGATCTTTACGCAAACACCCTGCTTGCACTGGATGCGGCAACAGGAAAACGGTTGTGGCACTTTCAAGGCGTGCATCATGACATCTGGGATCGAGATTTTCCTTCGCCTCCTGCGCTGTTTACCTTGAAGCGCGATGGGAAGACGCTGGATGCGCTGGCGCAGACGACCAAGCAAGGCTATCTCTACCTCTTCAATCGGGTCACGGGGAAGCCGCTTTTCCCGATCCACGAGCATTCTTATCCGGCGAGCACCGTGCCGGGAGAAGTAACATCTCCAACTCAGCCTGCGCCTGAAGCGCCAGAGCCGTTTGCAAGGCAGAGGCTGACTGAGGAGGGGCTGACAACGCGCACTCCTGAGGCGCACGAATGGGCCGTGAAGCAATTCCGAACCTTCAACAGCGACGGGCAATTTGTTCCTTTTGCGGTGGGCAAACAGACAGTGATTCTTCCGGGCTTCGACGGCGGCGCGGAGTGGGGAGGGCCCGCGATTGACCCGGCTACAAACATTCTCTATGTGAACGCAACCGAGATGGCCTGGACGGGTGGGCTGGTAGCGGCTGCACACAGCGGCAGTCAGGGTGCTCGGTTATATGAAAGCCAGTGTGCCGTTTGCCATGGCGTAGACAGAGAAGGGGCACCGCCAACGTTTCCTTCACTGGTGAATGTGGGGAAGCGGCTGACCTACAAAAAGATGAGAGACACAATTATGCGAGGGACGGGACGAATGCCTCCGGCGGCAAACCTGGACGAGGCAAAGCTGGCCGCGCTGATGGTTTTTCTGCGCAAGGATGTTGAGCCGGAGACGAAAGAACTGGCGCCGGCTTCTGAGTACGGGCAGGAGGATTACACCTTCACGGGATATCGCAAATTTCTGGACCCGGAGGGTTATCCAGCGATTGCTCCGCCATGGGGAACGCTGAACGCGATTGATCTGAAGACTGGTAAGTACGTGTGGAAGATCCCGCTCGGTGAGTATCCTGACCTGGCCCGCAATGGGCTCAAGAATACGGGGTCAGAGTCCTATGGCGGACCGATTGTGACGGCAGGCGGCGTGGTGTTTATTGGAGCGACCGTGTACGACCACAAGTTTCGCGCGTTCGACAGCGGAACTGGGGAACTGCTGTGGGAGACGGACCTTCCGTTTGCGGGGGTGGCTACGCCCTCAACCTACATGATCGATGGAAGGCAGTTTGTGGTGATTGCGGCGAGCGGGGGACGCGATCCGAAGGGGCCGGTTGGTGGGGCATATATCGCGTTTGCCCTACGGCAATGAGCCGGTAGTCAGCGAGGTTCGGCGGCTGATGTGGGCCGGAGAAAGGCTATAAATTAATTCGTCAAAAACTTATCGCTTTTTCTTCGCCTTTTCACATCAAATTACGCTATTCTTGTTTCGCAACAAAGGAGGTTGCAGAATGGACTATCAAAAGGAGCTCATTGCCGAGTTTGACAGAGAGACTGCGAGTACGCGAAAGCTGTTGGAAGCAATTCCCGCCGACGCGGATTTCACCTTTAAGCCACACGCCAAATCGATGAGTCTGGGCAGGTTAGCCGGCCATGTTTCTGAGACTGCCGGGGAGTGGGCGATCTCGACGCTGACAACGGACAAACTGGAATTTTCGCCTGAACATAAGTTTGAACAGTACGTTCCTGCATCGAAGGAAGCCATGCTGGAGCGGTATGACCGAGACGTTGCCAAGGCGAAGGATGCGTTGGGCAACCTAAAGCCGGAGGACTGGGATAAGAACTGGAAGTTTGTCGCCGGGGGGCAGGCCTGGATCGACGACTCGAAGTTCGGGGTATGGCGGACCTGGGTTTTGAACCATATGATTCACCACCGTGCCCAGCTTGGCGTCTATGTGCGACTGCTGGACAAGCCGATTCCCGGGATGTATGGGCCTTCAGCCGACAGCTCGATGTAGAGCGGCAGTGAATAGGGAACTGTGGACAAAGGACTGGAAAACAGGGATCAGGAAACGAAACTGGATTGAAGCCCTATTTCGGCTGGTCCCTGCTGCCTGATCGGCTAACCTTGTTTTATGTCTGGATGCTTTCCGAAAATCTATCCCATCCTTGATTCTTCGATTATTCCGGCAGCAGGGCGAAATGAATTCCTGCGCAGGCTAGGCGGATCGCTAGCCGATGCCGGGGTGGAGTTGCTGGAGTATCGCAACAAAACCGGGTCGGAGGACGAGATCAAGGGCGACGCGGAGGCTCTTCGTGGTGCGCTCCCCGTCGGGAAAGTGAAGTTGATTCTCGATGACAGAGTGAATCTGGTTGAAGCGGTTGGCTTTGATGGTGTACACGTGGACGCAGGCGACCTAACGCCTGCGGAAGCACGAAGGTTGCTGGGGCCGGATCGAATCGTGGGGACATTTGGCGGTGGCGATGCGCTCGTTGCGGACATTCTGTCGGCGCCGGTCGACTACCTATCAGTTGGACCTGTTTTTGCGACAAGAACCAAGCAAACCTCGAAGGTTCCGATTGGGGTTGAAGGCGTACGCCGGTTGCGTGCCGCGGCTGGACCGGGCCCGGTGTTGGTGGGCGTTGCGGGGATTACGCTGGACACCGCAGCGGATGTATTGAATGCGGGAGCGGACGTCGTGGCTGTTGCCGAGGCGCTGTTTGGTCAGGTTGACCCGGCTACGGAGTATCGCAGGTGGGTGGCTGATTTGAACTGAAGTGGGAAGGCTCGGACCGAATCGCGCCCGGTATCGAGAGCTAGTGCGCTTTTGAAGCAGGACACTTTGAGAAAACTAAAGACATCCGCAGCTAAATCCGTTAAAACTTTGATTAAGTGACGACTTCAGGGCACACCTCCATTCCCGGGGCCGCTGATTCGCCCAACGCTCCCAAGTTGGTGCAGAGTCTCGGCCTTTTCAGCTCAACGGCGCTGGTGATCGGATCCATGATCGGGTCCGGCATTTTTATTGTGGGCGCGGATATTGCTCGGGGGACGAACTCACCAGCGCTTTATCTGGGTGCGTGGATCGTGACCGCGGTGATGACGATTACCGCTGCGTTGAGCTACGGGGAACTGGCGGCCATGATGCCCAAGGCCGGCGGCCAGTACGTTTATCTGCGCGAGTCGCTGGGACCGCTGTGGGGATTTCTCTACGGATGGACTCTCTTCCTGGTGATTCAGACGGGGACGATTGCGGCCGTTTGCGTGGCCTTCGGCAAGTTTCTTGGTGTCTTCTTTCCCTCTATTTCAACAACGCACTGGCTCTGGCATATTGCGCATGTTCCGCCGCTGAAGGTTGGGCCGATGGTGCTTGGCAATATGGAGATCGGCGTCAGCACAGCCAACCTGACCGGGATATTCATTGTCGTCTTTCTCGCTGTGGTGAATATCTTTGGCGTGCAGCTGGGCGCGCTGATCCAGAACGTATTCACTTCGGCGAAGGCATTCTCCCTGGCTGCCTTAATTCTGTTCGGATTTACTGTGGGGCGCAATGCAACGGCCTGGGCCGCGAACTTTGGCCCCGGCTGGAACCACTTCTGGAAGAACGCGGATTGGAGTTCGTTGCATCCGGTGCAGGTGGGTGTCGGGGGACCGATCGTCCTGGTGAACCTGCTGGTGATTCTGGCAGTGGTGCAGGTGGGTTCATTATTCTCAGCCGACGCGTGGAACAACATCACGTTTACTGCGGGCGAGGTGAGGAATCCCAGGCGCAATATTCCTCTCTCCCTGGTGCTGGGCACAGGGTTTGTGCTGACGGTGTACTTTCTTGTGTCGCTGGCTTACATCCTGGTGTTGCCCATGCATGGAGATCCGAACGGGGCAACGGTGATGGCGAGGGGTGTGCAGTACGCAGCTGAGGATCGAGTTGCTACTGCTGTTCTGGAGCAGGTGTTTCATTCTGGTGGTGCGTGGCTGATGGCCGCGGCGATTCTGGTTTCAACGTTCGGATGTGCCAACGGAATGACGCTGGCTGGAGCGCGCGTCTACTATGCCATGAGCCGCGACGGACTGTTCTTTAAATCCGTGGGCAAGCTGCATCCGCGCTTCAAGACACCTGTCGCGGGTTTGCTGGTGCAGGCGGCCTGGGCAACGGTGCTTTGCATTTCAGGTTCGTACGGGCAGTTGCTGGATTACATCACCTTTGCGGTGCTGGTGTTCTACATTTTGACGATCGTGGGACTTTTTGTGTTGCGCTTCAAGCAGCCGAATACCCCACGCCCTTACAAAGCGCTAGGTTATCCGGTACTGCCGGCGCTGTATATTGTGTTGGCATCCGGAATCTGTGTCGTATTATTGCGATACAAGCCCCAGTACACGTGGCCCGGCCTAGTTCTGGTGTTGCTGGGCATCCCCGTATATGTCTTCTGGTCCTCGCGGAGAAAATCTGAAACAGTTTGACCCTTAGTTGAAGGAGTAGCCTATTCGCATGGCGAATCTATTCAAACGGAAGCCATTGAGCCTGATCATTTCAGAGGCCAAGGAAGAGGGCAAAGAACATCTTGAGCGGGTGCTTGGTCCAATATCGCTTACAGCGCTGGGCGTTGGCGCGGTAATCGGCGCGGGCATTTTTGTGATGTCCGGGCTGGGCGCGCATTACGCTGGACCGAGCCTCACACTCTCATTTGTGTTTTCAGGGCTGGGTTGTGCATTTGCCGCGCTTTGTTACTCAGAGTTTGCGGCGATGATTCCGCTGGCCGGGTCGGCGTACACCTATTCCTACGCCACGCTGGGTGAGATATTCGCATGGATTATTGGTTGGGACCTGACGCTGGAATACGCCATGGGGGCAAGCACGGTGTCTTCGGGCTGGTCAAACAACTTTGTCGAGTTCCTGAAGATCTTCGGGATTCGTTTGCCGCTTTGGCTGAGTTATGACCACTGGACTGGCCTGGCTACAGCGCAGAAGGCCATCGCGCGGGATATCGTCACTCAGACGCATCCAGGAACTGTTCCCGGCTCCCCTGAATTTGTGGCTGCATTGGACAAGTTGATGGTTGCGCCCTCGGCTGACCTCATGACTCGCGCGCATGCGCTTTTGAATGCTCCGCAAGTTTTTGGAATCGATATTGGGTTCAATGTACCGGCATTTGTTATTGCACTGGTGATCACAACGATTCTTGTCATTGGAATTCAGGAGAGTGCAAAGTTCAACTCGGCGATCGTGTTCATCAAGGTCACGGTTGTACTATTCGTGATTGGACTTGGAATCAAGTACATTCATCCCGATTACTGGGGGCATAGCTGGACGACGTTTGCGCCTTTCGGTTTTGCCGGGATCAGTGCCGCTGCAGGCTATATCTTTTTTGCGTATATCGGCTTCGATGCGATCTCAACCACAGCACAAGAGGCCAGGAACCCGCAGCGCGATCTTCCCATCGGCATTATTCTTTCCCTGCTTATCTGCACAATTCTGTATGTCTCGGTTGCAGGCGTGCTCACGGGCATGGTCCCCTGGAAGCTGGTAAATGTGGAAGCGCCTCTGACGCATGCGTTCCTGGATCATGACGTGGGATGGGCTGGGAATATCGTCACCTGCGGCGCACTGGCCGGGCTGACTTCGGTGATGCTGGTCATGCTGATCGGTCAGACGCGTGTTCTGTATGCAATGGCTTCAGACGGTCTTCTACCCAAGAAGTTTTTCGCTGCCATTCACCCCAGGTTTCACACCCCATGGAAGAACACGATTCTCGTGGGCTGCCTGGCGGCGGCTGTGGGATCGGTGACGCCTATCGACAACATCGGAAAGATGGTCAATATAGGCACGCTGCTGGCTTTCGTCATGGTCTGCGTGTCGATTGTTGTACTGCGCTTTACGGCACCAAATCAGCCTCGACCTTTTCGCACGCCAGGGATCTATTTTGGCGGGAAGCTGCCGATTGTGCCAGCTCTTGGGGTTGCCTTCAATCTGACAATGATGGTCAGCCTGGGGAAAGCGAACTGGATTCGTCTGGTGGTTTGGCTGGCAATCGGGATGGTTGTGTATTTCCTGTATTCCATCAAGCACAGCAAGGTGCAGGCGCTGCCCGAGGCGACCGAAGGCGACTAATTACTGGCAGATCGAGTAGATCTCGAAATGAAACGGCCTCCTGTGCAGGAGGCCGTTTTGATGCTGAGACTTAACAGGGACCGTATCAGGCAGTTGCCTTGGCGCAGAACTCATCGAATGCGCGAACCAGTTCGCCGGCAATCTGCTGTGCGGTGGACTGCTCGATAATGTAGCGCTGCATGAGATAGACAAGCTTTCCGTCGCGGAGGATGGCGATGGCCGGAGAACTTGGCGGGTTGCCTTCAAAGTAGCTGCGAGCACGCTGTGTAGCTTCGTGGTCCTGTCCGGCAAACACGGTGATCTTGTGGTCGGGAAGGTTAGTGGAGTTGGCGAGGGCCAAGCGGACGCCGGGACGCATCTTGCCCGCCGCGCAGCCGCAGATGGAGTTGACCACCAGCATGGTTGTACCGGGTAGAGCCAGCGCCGCATCCACGTCTTCCGCGGTGCGGGTTTCGTTGATACCTGCGCGGACCAACTCCTCGCGCATGGGGATTACCATCAATTCAGGGTACATGTTTGCCTCCGGCTGGGAAGTTGCCTGTATTGATTCTACGGGATTGCGCCCGCGGCGGCTACCTGCAAACCGTCATTGGTCGCTAAAACTGCACCCACGGTTCCTCTCCACATTCTGAATTTGGCGCAATTCATTTGCGCGTTCCTCTGTGAGCATGTACCCGAAGCCTGCGTGGCCCGCATTGGGAAATAGAGTTGCGAGAAATGCGGTCCACGTGTCGCGCATGGCCACCCAGTCGCGCTGTTCGGTGCGCAGCTTCTCCTCGCTGGTGGGCGCATTGGGCGGGTCGGCCGGAATCGGCTCGTTCAAGCACGAAGACGCAATGACCACGCGAAAAGCCTGATTCATGTGGAGATCGGCTTCTTCAAACTGGTCCTGAGTCGGCGGCCGGTTCATCTCCTGCATTCGCAAATCTGCCGACAGTCAGCGAGAAAGGCCGTCCAGGCATCGCGCAGCCCATCCCACGCCTGCTCTTCGGCGCTCAGAGCCTCCTTGCCTGAAGGCATGTTGGGAGGGTCTCCGGCTTCAGGTTTGTTGAGGCACGGAGAGTCCAGGACCTCGTGAAACACCTGGTTCAGCCGAAGCTCCGATTCTGAAAGCTGAGCCTTTGGAGGAGGGGGGGGTTGCTGGATCATATGGAGATCGCTGGAAAGTCTCATCCTCACCTGACCTGCATAAGCATCATTTCGATCCTTCGGCGCGGCCTCTGCGTGCGCTGTTGCGTATTTGCCAATTGCCACCTCGACGGGCTGCAAGGCAGTTGCCAATTGCTCGGGTGTCATCCCGGTAATGCTCTTTTCCAGGAGCGGCTCAAGTTCAGCTGGTCCGGCTGGGCGATTCATCACGGTCCGCTCAGTAACCAGCCGAAAACCGTCCGGCATCGCGAACCACTCAGGTCCTGGTTCTCCGAGCTTCAAGTCGGCAACTTCAAGTTTCTGTGTTCCGTTGCGAGGATCCATTCGAGTTACCGACAGATTGAACTGCAACTGAGGCGAGTGCCAGATTTCCTTCACCACCACGACTGGCTTGTCGTTGCCAAAGGTTCCAGGGCTGATGGTTCGCGTCTCCCGCGTGCCCACCACCTCAAGACCATCCATGGTCTTGGTGCCCAAACTCTCGCGAGTCAGGACTGATTTTCCGTCGCTCGAAGGCCCTACCGGTTCATCGGCAGGATGAGAGGTGGGGTCAAACGTGGATTGCCGGCAGACGCGCCGTTCCGGGGTGCAGGTGGTGATGAGGGAGGTTTTGGGATCGTAAACAATTGTGCGCATCACAGGTGGTTCGCGGTCTGAATCGGCGGCAACCAAATCACGGGCCTCGCGATATTCGCGGCCTGTGCCGTCGCGAGCTACCAATGTATAGTATTTCTGCGAAACCGTCGTGCCATCCGGAAGTTGCCGCTTGATCTCGACTGGGATCCTAGCGTGAAATGGCTGTCCGGTAACGAGTGGAATAAACAGGCCGTCTACATGCCCAGAAATACCGCTGTCCGGATCGGGCGCATGCGCCCCATTCGATGCAATAGTCTGGCCCCTCAGGGCTTCAGCAGAATAAAGGCAGAAAACAACCAGCGTGACGTGCAGCAAGGTGGTCTTCATTGGAGCGCTCCGCATGAATCGATTGAAGTTTACAACGGAATTTGTTGCGCTGTTCCACCGACCCCGGCTTCCTGTAATCTTGCTGCTTGGATATTCTCGAGAACATTCCGCTTGCACCATTCACCACCATTGGCATTGGAGGCCCGGCACGCTGGTTTGTCGAGGCTACGAGCGAGGAAGAGATTGTGGAGGCAACCGACTGGGCGCGGGTGCGGGGGCATCCGCTTTTTGTGCTGGGCGGGGGCAGCAACCTGCTGGTGTCAGATTCGGGATTCGATGGGCTGGTGCTCCGGGTGGGACTGCGCGGTACCGAAGCGGTCGAGGCGGATTCTGGTTCAGGTCGTCCGGATGAGTTGGGCAAACGGGTCTACAAGGTATATGCAGGCGAGGACTGGGACGGCTTTGTCGAGCGAACGGCCCAGGACAACTGTGCGGGGGTTGAGTGCCTGGCGGGTATACCGGGCACGGTGGGCGGAACCCCTGTTCAAAATGTTGGCGCTTACGGACAGGAGGTCGCATCCGCAATCGAGCGGGTTCGGGCCTTCGATCTTGAGGACCAAGCATTTGTTGAGTTCGCGGCATCGGAGTGCGGCTTTGCCTATCGACACAGTCGCTTCAATTCGGAGGATCACAATCGTTTTATCGTAACGCGGGTGGACTTTCGGCTGACTGCGGACGGAGAACCGACGCTGAGGTATGCGGACTTACTGCGGGCAGTTCATGAGAATCAGTCCGGCGGAGGGCAACCGAGCCTGGCCGAGGTGGCGGCAATCGTGCGGAGGGTCAGGGAATCCAAGGGGATGCTTTTGGTTGAGGGCGATCCCGATTGCCGAAGCGCGGGCAGCTTCTTCAAGAATCCCGTGGTGACGAAGGAGCAGTTGAAGCGCATCGCCGCCAGCAGCGAGAAAGGGCCGCCGCGTTTTCCGGCGGGGGTGGGAGCAGAGAATGTGGGTAGGGTGAAGGTACCTGCTGCATGGCTGATTGAGCAGTCAGGGTTTGCCAAAGGTTATACGCTTGGTGCCGCGGGCGTCTCGCCGCGACATACGCTGGCGCTGATCAACAAGGGAGGCGCGAGTGCCACGGAAGTGCTTGCTTTGGCGAGCAGCATTGCTGACGCGGTGGAAGATCGATTCGGCATTCGGCTGGCGATGGAGCCTGTTCTCGTGGGGTTTCAGCGGCAGGAATAGAATAATTGGTTAGTCCAGTAGCGAGCAAGCCGGTGTCGTGTGAAAGTAAAGGTTTCAATTCTGGCTCGTTTCCTTCGGCAACAAAGCGTTTACATCGCTATTTCCGCAGTCGTGGGCGCAATCTTCTGGGCCAACGGAGAGCAGATCAATCCTTTTACTGTTCTGCTTTACTCGCTGTGCATCGGGAATTTTCTTTCCCCTGCCATCGGTCGCCTGGAGTTCCTCTATTCGAGGAGGCGATTTCCATTCAATTGGCTGATATTCGTACCAATCCTCCTTCTTGTGGCGATCCCGATTTATATATTCTCGAGTGCGGTCGTTTGGTTGATCGCTCCACCAACTCCGCAGACACTTTTGCATCTGATTCGAACCGGATGGAAGTTTCCCTATCTGGTGATCTGCGTTTTTGGTACCCTTTCGTTTCTTTACCACAGCACCAAGGAACAACTTGAGCAGCGCAACGTGGAGTTGCAGCAGTCGGTGGATCGGGGGGCTGCCCAGCTTGAGATGCAGGAGCAGGAGTTCGAACGAGCTCGGGAGATCCAACAGTCATTGCTGCCCCGAGAGATACCGCAAGTGGCAGGGTTCGA
>PLKU01000290.1 GCA_003140705.1 Acidobacteriaceae bacterium | reverse complement strand
ATCTTCCCGCCGTACTTTGTTGCCGGCGCCATTTATTCAGGATTTGCGATGGTGTTGACGCTAGCCATTCCGCTGCGCAAGTTCTATCACCTCGAGCACCTGGTTACCGAGCGCCATATCGACAATATGGGCAAGGTGATGCTGGCCACCGGGTTCATCGTGGCTTATGGGTACGGCATGGAAGTATTCATGGCCTGGTACTCGGCGTCGCACTGGGAAGCGTTCATGATGTGGAACCGCATGTTCGGGCCCATGGGGTGGTCGTACTGGGTTCTGGTAACGTGCAACCTTGCGATTCCTTTGACGACGCTGTGGTCGAGGAAGTTGCGGACTTCGATTCTGTATATGTTTTTCATTTCCATCGTGGTCAACACGGGAATGTGGTTTGAACGCTTCGTCATTGTCGTGACGAGCCTCTACCGCGACTTTCTCCCCTCGTCATGGGGAACCTACCGCGCCACGAAGTGGGATTACATGACCTTCGTGGGCACGCTGGGGCTGTTCACGGCGCTGTTCCTGCTCTTTGTGCGCTTCCTGCCCATGATTCCAATGAACGAGATCCGCATTTTGCTGCCGCAGGCAAAGATCAAGCCCAAAGCGGAAGCGGAGGCTGCTGACTAACTATGCCCCCACGCGAAGGAACCTACGGCCTGCTGGCCGAATTCGATACGCCGAGTGACCTGGTGAGGGCCGCTCAAAGGGCGCGCCAAGACGGTTGGCGGCGCATGGACTGCTACACGCCTTATCCAGTTGAGGAAGCGGCTGAGGCGATCGGCTTCCATCGCAACAATGTGCCCTTGCTGACGCTGATTGGCGGACTGATGGGCGCGGCGGCAATGTTCTTGATGGAGACTTGGATTTCAGTGTTGGCGTATCCATTGAATATCGGTGGGCGACCCACCTACTCATGGCCTGCGTTTATTGTGCCTGCGTACGAGTGGACCATTTTGTGGGCGGGGCTTTCGGCGGCCTTCGGCATGTTTGCGCTGAACGGGCTTCCGGCGCTTTATCATCCACTTTTCAACGCGCCGAACTTTCGCGATGGAGCGACGACGGATAAGTTCTTCCTCTGCCTCGAGGCGCTGGATCCGAAGTTTGATCTGGTAGAGACAAGGGCATATTTAACCAGTTTTCAGCCGGCTTCAGTGGTGGAGGTGGAGTACTGATGCAAGCGATCCGCCTCAAATCGAATTCATGGCTTCCCGCTCTTGCGATGGCAGCAGCTCTGTTGTTTCTTGCAGGCTGCAGGCAGGACATGCAGAACCAGCCGAAGCTGATTCCGCAGCGCGGCTCTGCGATGTTTGCCGATCATCGCGGGGCGCGGCCGCAAGTGGTCAATACCGTGGCGCGCGGGCAACTGCGCGAAGACAGCTACTTCTATACCGGAGTCGTTCAGGGTGCGAATGGCTATCGCGAAGAGAAGGACTTGATGCCGTTTCCGGTGACGCTCGCAGTGCTGCAGCGGGGCCAGGAACGATTCAACATCTATTGCACGCCATGCCACTCGAGGGTAGGGAACGGACTGGGCGCGATTGTGCAGCGAGGCTACAAGCCAGCCGCCAATTTCCACGACCAGGTGCGGCTGTCGCAGCCAATCTCGCATTACTTCTACGTGATGACGCACGGGTATGGTGCGATGCCTGACTACTCCGCACAACTGACGCCGGTGGATCGCTGGGCGGTTGCCGCATACATCCGGGCACTGCAGTTGAGCCAGGCGGCAACCGAGAGTGATATTCCGGCAGGTGTGAAGGTGAAGGATCTGAAGGACCTGGCCGCGGAACAGCATTTACCGGCAGGATTTGCCGAGCCGTGGGAATTGCCTTCAACAGCAATCCAGGCGTATCCGCATGATGCAGTGCAGGGCACACCGGCGATGGCTCCGGCCAATCCGGCGGACCCCGGGATCAAGATTCCTTTAAGCAAACCGGCCGAACCGGCCGCGAAGTAAGGACAGACGGAATGGCACACGAGACACACGCAAGAACGCTCCCCGCCGNNCCGCCGATCTCAGCGCGCCGGCCTTTGTCGATGGCTGGAAGACGAAGGCGCTGATGATCGCAGCAGTATTCTCTGTGATCGCGGCGGGACTGGCATTTGCGGACGGGTCCATTGATCACCTCCTGCGCGCGTGGCTGCTGGGGCTGATGCTGACCTTCGGTTGGGCTGTGGGCGGGTTGGCGCTGCTGATGGTGCAGTATGTGTCTGGCGGTAAGTGGGGCCTGCTGCTCAGGCGGCCTTTGGAGGCAATGAGCCGGACACTGCCCCTGGTGTTTGTCTACTGGCTTGTCATCGCGATCAACGTCAAGAAGCTTTACCTGTGGGCCAGCCCAGCGTTGGTAGACGACGGAGTGAGGCGCGGCCTGATCAGCCCGGACCAACTCGAGGTCATCGAGCACGCGATCGGATTCAAGCGGCCGATGCTGAATCCGAACATGTTTTGGCTGGTGGGCCTCTTCTGCTTTACGGTGTGGTTTCTCTACACGCGTAAGCTTTATCTGCTGGGATCGCAGCGCGATATGGATTCGGCTGCCAATACACCTTTCTGGATCAAACGGTTTGAAAACATCAGCGGTCCCGGAATTCTGGTGTACTCGCTCACGATGAGCGCTGCGGTCATCTATTGGGTCATGTCGCTGGATCCGACCTGGTACTCGTCGGTGTATGGGCTCCTTTTCCTGGTGGGCCAGGGTTACTCGGTGCTGGCACTCTCCATCATCATTTCCATTTCGCTTTCAAAGGCGGAGCCGTTCAAGACGATACTGCGGCAGACCGAGCAGCACGATCTTGGCAAGTTCACGTTTGCGTTTGTGATGTTGAATATCTACCTGGCATTCTCGCAGTTTCTGATCATCTGGTCGGGAAATTTGCCGGAAGAGATTCCCTGGTACCTGGACCGGATTCGCGGGCACTGGGGCATCATCATCACGCTGGACTTTATGTTCCATTGGTTGATTCCGTTCACGCTTCTGCTGTCTCGCGACATCAAGCGGAACAAGAGGCGGTTGGTGCGGGTTTGCCAGTGGATGGTGTTTGCCAAGGCATTCGATTTGTTCTGGCTGATTGAGCCGAATTTCAAAGATGCAGCAAGGAACCTCCACTTCAGCTGGGGAATTCTCGAGTATGTGGCCGTACCGGTAGCAATGGTTGCTTTCTGGGTTGCCTTCTTCTGTAACCGTTTGAAGACCCGGCCGCTGGTGCAGACCAACGATCCGCATGTTGCGGAGATTCTGGAGGCTGAACATGCCCACGCATAACGACGACAATTCAGGGCGCGGAATCTGGCAAGAGCCGGAGGACCATTCGCAGGAAGAGATCGACGTATCTGCGGGCTTTGAGAAGTCCGATGTGAAGGTGACGGGGATCGTGGTGTTCCTGACCGCCTTGGGTATCTTCGTTGTGGTGACGGCGGTGCTTTGCTACGGGATCGGCATGGTGATCAACGCCCAGATGAAGAAGGATGATGGGCCGGTCAACAAGTGGTCCAAGGCTGTGGATGTGCGTACTCTAGGCAGCCTCGCTTCCAGCCCTGAGTTGCAGAACAAGTTTGCTGCGATGACGCAGAATTTTCCTACTCCGCGACTGCAGACTGATGATGGCAACCAGGAGATCGCCGATCTGCACGCCAAGGAAGACCTGCTGCTGGAGCATTACAGCTGGGCAAACCAGTCGCAGGGTAAGGTGAGGATTCCGATCGAGCGAGCGATGGCCTTGATAGCGCAGAACGGGCTGCCCGTAGCGCCAGCAGTCACGGAAGCGCCGCTGATGGCCGGGGACAGTAGGCCGGTGGTTGCGGTACCTCTGACGAATGGGTTTGCGCGCACTGGGTACGAACACGATGTAGCTGGGGCACAGTCGCCTGAAGGCAAGCGCGAGGGACAACAGAAGTAATTGGTTGATAGCGATTCGCGTGTATTGAAGGGAAGCGGGAAAGATGCAAAGGGCAGGAACAATGCGAGGAAGTTGCCAGGGATCGATGAAGGCTGCGATGTTTGCTGGGGCCATCTGCGCGACTCTGCTGACGCCTGTGCTGGTGGCGCAGGTTTCATCCTACGGGGATAAGGAAACCGGCCCCGTGAATGACAAGCCGCCCGCAATCTTGCATGGAGTTGGAATCGCGCAGAACCTGAATCAGAAGCTTCCGCTGGACCTGACGTTTACCGATGACGCAGGCAAGCAGGTGGAACTGGCGAGTTACTTTGGCAAGCGGCCGGCAATTCTGGCGCTGGTTTACTACCAGTGCCCGATGCTGTGCTCTGAAGAGCTGAACGGGTTGACCGGCGCGCTGCAAATGGTGAATTTTGTTCCGGGCAGGGACTTCGATGTGATCGTGGTGAGCATCGACCCCTCTGAAGGTACTGATTTGGCCGCGGCCAAGAAGCGGAGTTATCTGCATCGCTACGGACATCCGGAGACGGCGGCGGGCTGGCATTTTCTGACTGGCACGCAGACGAACATCGACGCCTTGACCAAGGCAGTTGGATTTGGCTATGTGAAGATTCCCGGGCCGGACGGCAAGTTGACGCAGTTTGCGCACGCAAGTTCGATTCAGATTGTGACTCCAGAGGGCAAGCTGGCGCAGTACTACANNTACTGCTACCACTACGATCCCAAGACCAATAAGCATTCGCTGATTGTAGCCAGGGTGGTGCAGTTGGGCGGCCTTGTAACGCTGTGCAGCCTGGGTGGATTCATGCTGGTGATGTTCCGGCGTGATGCACGGCAGGAGCACGGCGGGACGGGGAATGGTCCTCTTGATACTGGAACGGGTAAGACCGGAACAACAGAGACAGGAACAAAGGTGAACGGANNTGGCAGTTTCTCGTCAAGTGGATGACGAGCTTCCCTCTGTTTCCGCCAGAGGCATCGAAGATTGCGCCGGAGATGGACGCACTGTTCTTTTTCATGGTGCTGGTGAGCGTGATCGGGTTGACCATCGTGGTCCTGCTGGTGACGAGTTTCTGCCTGCTGTACAGCAAGGAGCGCCATCCAGTGGCCGTGCAGGTGGAAGGCTCGACCCTGCTGGAGGCAACGTGGACCATCATTCCGCTCGGTCTCTTCCTGGTGATGTTTGTCTGGGGAGCGTTGATCTACTTCAGGGTTTACACACCGCCCGCAAACTCCATGAACATCTACGTAGTTGGCAAGCAGTGGATGTGGAANNTGATCTCGCAGGATGTCTTCCATAGCTTTTCGATACCGGCGTTCCGTGTGAAGCGCGAGGCGATTCCGGGACGTTATACATCGGTGTGGTTTGAGCCAACTGTGCCCGGAACGTATCACCTGTTCTGCACCCAGTATTGCGGGACCAACCACTCGCAGATGATCGGCGAAGTGGTGGTGATGACGCCAGATGGTTACAAGAAGTGGCTGGATGAGTCGACCAGCGGCGCGTCACTGGCGCAAAATGGCGAGCGGTTGTTTGCGAGCCTGAGCTGTGCAGCCTGCCATAACGCAAGGCCGGATGCGCGCGGGCCTGCACTGGCCAACGTATACGGAGCCAAGCTGCCATTGGCCAGCGGGGGCACGGTGACCGCGGACGAAGCCTATCTGCGCGAATCGATTCTGAATCCGTCACAACACGTGACGCAGGGCTATGCGCCCATCATGCCGACTTATCAAGGCCAGATCAGCGAAGAGGGAGTGATCGCGCTGGTCGAGTACATCAAGAACCTCAACTCCGAATACCGCATTCAGCAGACGCTGAATACTACGGAACTGCTGCCGGGAAGCGAAGGCGCAGCAGGGCCTAAGTCTGCTGAGCAAGGGAAGGTGAAACAATGAGCGCCACAATCGTGAGTCTTCCCGACCAATCCACAGCCA
>PLKU01000490.1 GCA_003140705.1 Acidobacteriaceae bacterium | reverse complement strand
GGTAATTGCAAGGGCGAGGCTGGATAACGTGATTGAGGGTATATTCGGCCCCGAACTCAACCTTCCCACAGGCACTTTTGACTGCATTCTCTTCAACGATGTGCTGGAACACATGCTCGCTCCGGAGAAGGCGTTGCGTTATGCTCGCGGATTGTTGGCGCCGGGCGGTGTCATANNCCAATTGTCTGGGATTTAGTCCGCCATGCTCGGTGGGAATACCGGGACTGCGGTGTATTGGATCGGACACACCTCCGGTTTTTCACTAAATTGAGTATTATTCAAATGTTTGAGCGAGAGGGATTCTCACTGGATAAGGTCTGCGGCATCAAGCCCTTTTCGGCAATTCCAAGGGCAAACCGAGTCGTTTGGTGGGCATATAGAGCATTAAACGTCATTTCGTTCGGTAATTTCCACGACATGAGATTTCTTCAGATTGCGATTGTGGCTCGACCAGCAACGCGCTTCCAAAATGGAGGAGGGGCGAGCGGTGTCTGAAGGGCCTAACCCGGCATAGCCGTGCACCATGTGAACTCATTATGTGGCGCTATTCTTATGCGCGACGCCAAAGCCGTTTGTGCCAAATGGAACGGAATATGCATACCGTATCAATCGCTATGGCAACCTGCAACGGTGCGCGCTTCATCACAGAGCAATTGGAAAGCCTTAGCCGTCAGACCGTACTGCCGAGCGAGCTTGTTATCACCGACGACTGCTCCACAGATGACACCCTAGCCTTAGTTGCCGCGTTCGCGGCCCGCGCACCCTTTCCGGTTCGCGTTGAGTGNNCGAGCGAACTTTATGAAAGCCGCAGGATTATGCCAATCCGAATTTATTGCTTTTTCGGATCAGGACGATGTTTGGCTTCCAGATAAACTGGAGGCCTGCCTTGCGGCTTTTACCCACGACGACGTTCTGCTCGCCTACCATAACGTGACCGTCGTGTCCGGAGAGCTTAAGCCGCTGGCCACATTCGATAGACATGGAGCACCGCGGACCGTCAATCCACCGAACTCCGTTCATCCATCGCTTTTTATCTTAGGGATGACTTTAGTAGTTCGTTCTCACCTTCGAAGATTCTCTGGACACTGGCCGGAAACATCCAATCTCTTCAACGCGAGTGAAGTGGAGGCTCACGATCAGTGGTTTTTCTTCCTTGCATCCTGCATGGGAACCATCGCCTATATTGCCAAACCGCTAGCCCTATATCGGCGGCATGGAGGAAACGCGACAGTGTGGGCACGCAATTTCGGAGTTCCCTCGCAAATGGACCATGTGAAGGTCACTGACTTGACCAACTTCAGGTCGCGAGAGATTTCTGCCGGGAAGAGGGCTTATATCCTTGAGCGGCTTCAGAATGAGCTGGCTGAGCCTCAGAAAGCGCGAGTTAAGGCCGCCGCGATTGGCTATCGTAAGCTTGAGACGAGTTATCGTCTGCGCCAGAAGCTGTATAGGTCCGACGACATTGTGTCCAGGACGCGTCAGCTTATAGCTTCGCTGTGTGCCGGAGTATACCTACCAGGGAGACAATGGGGAGCGGGCCGCAGAGCACTTGCGAGGGACATTGTTCGTGGCATCATTTTGCCGGTGAGCGAGCGGCCGGGATGCGCGCACTGATGCTAGCCACTCAGTTCATCACAAACGGAAACACCTCTATCGGTAACCGCAATGAGAATGAAAGATGGAGCGGTCGTCGCACTATTCACCGAGAATCCCCCCTGGTCACCGCCGTGGTCGCCACCTACAATCGGGCGAATCTAGTCGGCAAGTCGATTAAGAGCATCCTTGAGCAAACATACAAAAACATTGAGATCATCGTAGTAGACGATGGGTCAACGGATGACACACCGCACGCTTTGAGCCGATTCGGCGATCGAATCAGGATGATTTACCAAGAGAACGCCGGCCCGAGCGCTGCAAGAAACCACGGAATCGCGGAAGCCAAGGGAGAAATAGTTGCCTTCCTGGACTCGGACGACCAGTGGCTACCAAAGAAAATTGAGCGCCAGGTTTCGGCGCTGCAGAGGGTTGACAGCTCAGTTCCGTGTTGCGTGTGTAACGCCGAACTCCGATTCGCCAGCCGTCCTCGTCGCACATCGTTCCGAAATGCTTGTCTAAATCCAGCGCAGGAAGAGGGACTGTGGTCGAATACGACCGAGGTACTGACGGACCGCTATCTCTTCTTCAATCAAGTGGCGGCGGTGCGGCGCAGTGCACTAGAGAAGGTCGGCGGATTCAACGAGAATTTGAGGTTCCTCGAAGATTATGACCTGGCGCTTCGGTTGTCGTTGCTAGGTCCCTTCGCCTTCATTCGAGAACCGTTGGTTATCTGGAATCAGGGTTCCGAGGGAAGCCTGTCGGCTGAGGCAGCGGGAAGAATGGCCGGACTCCGTGAAATTGAAGTCAAGATTCGGGAAGATGTGCTGGTGGATCTTTTAACAATGGGGGGAAACAATCCCCTGGAAAAGCAGATGCACAATGCCATTGCCAGGACGCGGCGGAGACTTTGGATTGCAGGTCTGCGCGAAAAGCGAGCCTCCTTTTCAGCATTATCAGGCTATGTCTTCGACAGGATTGAGCACTATTGTGATGCAGCGATCCGCCGGTCGCCTTGGTTCATCCCGATGAAAACTACTCCTTTGCCAGAGCATTCAATCCACACTGAGGCTGTGCAGACCTAGGAATGGGCACCAACATCCAAATTGGCAGCGGCGCAGACGGGTCCAACATGCACCCGATTGTGCTGGTCATTACGTTGTTGGCGGTGCTGGCGACGTTCTCGTTGCCGAAGAGGTATGCACTTGTACCCCTGATCGTAGTTGCGTTCTTGACCCCGTGGGGGCAGGAACTCTCTTTTGGCGGGCTTCACTTCTTCGCCCACAGGATCGTAATAATCGCCGGATTAATCCGGTTGTTTCGTACCAGACTATCCAGCAAATCTTCTCTGTTTGTCCCGAAACTTCAACTGATCGATAAGGCCGTTTTCGCATTGATCCTTATTCACACCATGGTATTTGTGTTGGTGAACAGAACCCTCAGCTCGATCACATACGAGTCCGGATTTTTGCTGGAAGCGGGCGGCGGATATCTCGTGTGCCGATACTTCATTCAGAATCAGGATGCGGTTTTGCAAGTCTCCAAGGCCCTGGTCATCGTAGCAGCAGTGCTATCTCTCTGCATGGGATTCGAATTTCTGACGCGGGTCAATGTCTTCAGCTACATCAACAGCGATCCCATCGTGCCTTGGATTCGGCTAGGCAGGGTGCGAGCGCAGGGAACATTTGCGAACTCGATTACCTCA